>SBHG01000167.1 GCA_006226305.1 Alphaproteobacteria bacterium
GCGCTCTATGACAGCGCGGAGACCTTGCAGGACCTGCCTCAGCCGAAGGAGGTTGTTGAGCGCCTGACACCGTCCCCTAAGGCCAGCGAAATCGTGTCTGTGCAAGAGCGGCTGCTGGTTCATTTGCGAGACCATGGCTATCCCTTTGCCGTCCTACAGGAGAGATTTGTCAAAATTCATCGAGAAGACCAGACCGCCGAAGTGGTTCTGCGGATTGATCCAGGTCTTCCTTGTGTTTATGGCAAGGTCCACATCTCAGGCCTGGAAAAGGTTGAGCGCAGTTATGTGGATGCGCTTTTAACTTTGAAGCTGGGCGCGGCTTGCTCTCAGGCCGGGCTTGCGGCGCAGAAAACGAAACTGGGCGGCACGGGGCTCTTCTCCTTTGCTGATATCAAACTCGATCAGCAAGCGGCGGTCGGGCTTCAAGTGCCGGTTCAGGTTATCGTCAAGGAGGGCCCACCGCGCACGCTGCGCATCGGTCTGTCGTATGAAACCAATACGGGACTTGGCTCCAAGGTCAGCTGGACCCATCGCAATCTTTTTGGCCGAGGTGAAAAAGTGGAGGCGGTGCTTAAGCTGCGCGAGATATCGCAGTCGGTCGCCGTGGACTTTCGGAAGTTCTATCCAAGGCGTAACACCACTTTTTTTGGCGGCTTTGATTTCGCGCAGGATGCGCTTGATGCTTATGACGCGACAAAGGTGTCAACGCATCTGGGTTATGATCGGCCATTTCGAAAGAATTGGCGGCTCAATTACGCGCTCTATCTCCATTATGTGGAAGTTGAGACGGAAGGCGTGGTTGATAAAGGGGTGGAAGTTTCCTTGCCGACGCGCCTGCAGCGCTCGAAAGTAGATGACGCCCTGTCTCCCGTGTCAGGTCATCGGTTGAGCTTCAAAGTGGAGCCTGTGCGTTCGGCAGTGGGCGAGGGCGTAACCTTCGTGCAGAGCGAAGCGCGCGGCGCGCTCTACCATCCTCTTGATGCGCAACAGCGACATTCGGTGGCTCTTTGGGGTCATGTCGGGGCGACCTTCGGCGGCACATTTGAGGATATTCCCTCGACCCGGCTCTTTTACGGGGGCGGGTTGCAGTCCGTGCGGGCCATCGAATATGAGCGGCTTGGAACTCTGGACGCGAACAATGTGCCTCTCGGGGGGCGGTCGATTTTGGAAGGCGGCGTGGAACTGCGCACTCGTGTTGCCAAGAATTGGAGTGTTGTCGGCTTTGTCGAGGCGGGGCGCAGCTTTGCCGCCGAGGTTCCCGATTTTAAGGAGGATCTTTTGACCGGCGGCGGCATTGGCCTTCGCTACGCCACACCTGTGGGCCCGCTGCGACTGGATCTGGCGACCCCCTTTGATCCCAGGCCCTCCGATGCGGATCTGCAATTTTATATCGGGATTGGGCAGGCGTTCTGATGCGGCGGTGGCAGAAAATATCTTTGGGAGTTAGCAGCGCGCTCCTTGCTGTGGTTGGGGCGGCAATTGGTGTCCTGCAAGTGCCTGGCGTGCAGTCGCGGGTTCTTGATGCGGCGCTCCACGTGGCGGCGCAGCAGACGGATACGCATATCCAGCTTGACGGCACCCATGGCTTTTTTCCTTGGACGCTGCGCGCGGACAAGCTTCTGATTACAAGGGATGATGAGAAACTCGTCGAGGCGCAAGGTCTTGTGGTGAGCTGGTCGCCCTTGGCACTTGTGCGCAAGCGGATTGTCATTGACGAGGTGACGGTGGAAACCCTCTCGTTCTGGCAACCACAGGCGGATGAAAAAAAAGCACCAGAGGCTTTCAGCGTTCCTGATCTCAGCACCTTGGTAAAATTACGGGTGACCCGTCTTCGGGTTGACCATTTTTCCCATTATGCGCCGCAGGCCCAGAAACCTTTGCGGTTCAGTGTTCTTGGCGGCTTTGCCCTGATGCCGGAAGGTCAGGAGCTGCGGTTGGATCTTAGGGGCCTGGAGATAGGTACCGAACATGTTCAGCTGCTCTTTGATCACAATATAAATGCCGACAGGCTTGACCTCAGCGCGGATGTTGAATTGACGGATGCGGGTCCCTTTGGTTCGTTCCTTAAGTCCCGGGAGGTAAGCGGCGGACGTCTAAAGCTTGCCGGATCGGGACCAGCATCCAATTGGCGCGGCAACCTGTCTTTTGTTCTGGACGACCAGCTCACCGGCGCGCTTCAGCTTTCATGCGCCTGTAACAGGGACTGGGCTTTGTCTCTGGAGGGGGTATTGGATGGCAGCGCATTAGACCGGCTCAATCAAGCCGTGGGCAACACGGCACCGCTTGGTCTTGCGGTGCGGGTTATGGGTCAGGGCCTGGCCCCGAAACTGCGCTTAGAAGATACCAGGATCGTGAAGGGGGGGCTTGCTGCCCGTGCCGACGCCCAGGTGGACTTCGCGCCGAAAACAGAAGCGGCTCTGACCTTCACAGGAACGGTTTCAATTGACACCCTTGGCCGTGACGATCTGGAAGCCTATTTGCCCTTGCGATTTTTTGCAGAGGGCGCGCTTGAGCAAGACGGTCGGCTGAGGGCGCCCCAGCTCCGCGCAGAGACCGATTTTGCAAAACTAACCCTTACTGATTTTGTCCGAGAAACGACTGGCGCGATGCGCGGCGCTTTTCAGGCGGATGTGGCAAGCGCAAGCGCGCCCATTGGCGAGCTGCAAGCCCTTGAGCTTGGCCGGGTTCTTCTGTCGGGCGCTCTTGATTTATCACACGGTCAGGTCATCACTCTGCGCGATGGCCATATCGTCTCGGAGGGCAGGGCGCTACAGGCGCAGATCAGTGCTGCTTACGATATTCCCGCACAGGATCTAACGGCTCAAAGTACAACGCTGTTTGAAAAGACCGTCGATCTTCAAGGGCGCGTCATTGACATGCAGGGGCCTGTGGTTCTGGCCGGTCGCGCGGAAGGTCTCTTGGGCGACGGCACGGCGGAATTGACCCTTCAGTTGCCCGCCTTTCTGCTCAATGGGGAGAGCGTGCCGCCGATCGGTTTGACGGCCCATGTTGAAGGGTTTCAGTCCCTGAAAGAAGCCGAGCTGGCGTTGACATCGCAGGGGTCAACAGCTTGGTTGTCAGCGCTTGAGGGGACGCTTCAATGGCAAGGCGGCCTTGAGGCCGATTGTTCGGGGGACCTTCACCTTCATTTGCGCGGCAGGGATGTGAGCGCTGACGTGCAAGGCTGTCTTGCCGCAGATAATCCCCTAGCAGGGGGAACCGCCGCGCTTGAAGGGCAGTCGCTTCGATGGATCGATCATACAGCGGGGGAGATTAAAGCGAATGTGGCGTGGGCGGCCCACACCTCAGATCGAATGGTTGGATCCGTTACCGGCACCGCAAAGGATCTTAATCTTGGAGGTGTGCTCGTTCCAGCGGCGAGCGTCAATGTGGATGCGGCTCGGGTTGGCGAGAGGCTTGACGCCCGCATTGAGGGCTTTGACATTTCCCTGCGCGAGGCCCGATATGTGTTGGCCGCACCCATCCAGGCGACGTGGCAAAATCGAACACTTGATGTTGCAGATTTTACCCTTACCACCGAGAGCGATCTCTTTGGCGAGGGCGCTCTGAAAATTTCCAACCTCCATGTGGATGACACAATTTCACTGGCTGCTGAATTTGACGATGTGCCACTGGTGGCCTTGCCAGCCAAGGCGAACGGAAGGGCGCGACTTAATTTGACGCCGCAGTCGTCGGGCGGGACCCTCAGTTTGACCCTCAGCTCTCGACTTGAAGGGGTGCCGCCGACAGAGATTTTCCTGTCGAGTGATTGGTCGGCCGGGAAACTTGATGGCTTTGCAGATATTTCATTTCAAGCAGATCAGGCAGACCGGATGCGCTTTGCGACCTGGGCTGTGCCTCTTGAGGTGACGCGGCAGGGCAAGGTTTGGGCGCCGCGCCTGGGAGACGGGTCAGCGCAGTTTTTTTATGATGGACCGATTGATCCAGTGGTCGCGCTTCTACCGATCTATGCCCACCAGCTAACAGGACATCTGGCGCTGGAAGGCGATCTTAAGATGGGCGCGCGAGGGCCGGACTGGCAAGGCAGGGCCGATCTTACGGAAGCCAGCTATGCCTATGCCCGCGGCGGCGTGGCGCTTGATCACATAGCGGTCCGTGCAACCGCATCCGGGCGCGGCATGACCTTGTCCGGCACTTTCGATGTTCTGCAAACACCTTCCTCCGCCAATGGCTCTGAGGCGGGCGATCAAGAGCCCCTTCTGAAGGGTCGCGGGCAGTTTGATTTTAAGTCGTTTGAGGACTGGACGAGCGATATCAGGCTCGACCTCAATAACAGTCCGCTTCTGCATCATGCCTCTTATCAGGGCCGCGCCAGCGGTACCCTGGCGCTGACAGCCAGCCCGCGGGCCGCGGACCTGAAAGGCCATGTTTCATTTGACGAGATTAACATTCAGATCCCGCCGCCGGGCCCTGCCGAAGTGATCCCGCTTAAAATTGTGCCTGTCGACGTACAAGGCGAACCCATTGTGGTGGACGAGACCCGCAACACCACCACCTGGCTGCCTGGGCTCAATCTGGATGTCACCCTGGAGGCGGATCGCCAACTTTACCTGACCGGGCGCGGCATCAATACGGAGTGGCAGGCCAAGGGTGTTCTTAAAGGACCGGCTTCCGCAGCGGCGGTTTCCGGGTCGATGCAGAGCTTGCGCGGATCTATCGAGTTTGGCGGGCGCCTCTTCGACGTGGAACGCGGCTCTTTTAAGCTCACCCAAGGTGATGTGGACGGGGCGCAGATTGACCTTCAGGCTAAATATGGCGCGCCTGGCGGCACCCTTGCCCGCATATTGGTCGGCGGTACGGTCGGCATGCCGGAAATCAGCTTCACCTCAACACCACCCTTGCCCGAGGAGGAGATCGTGGCGCTGGTGCTTTTTGGCAAGCCGCTGGCCCAATTGGGGCCGCTTGAGGTATTGCGCACCGGCACGGCCGTGGCGCAGATATCGGGACGAACCGGTGGATACGACGGTGGGCTCCTGACCCGGATGCGCCAGTCGCTGGGGATTGACTATCTTTCGATCGATCCCACGGGCGGCGGTGATGAAACGCCTGTTGTTACGGCTGGGAAATACATTGGCAAAGGGGTTTTCCTGAAAGTCATCCAGGGGCTTGGTGAGCTGACAGGCGCACTCAGCGTTGAATATGCGGTGACTGATGAAATTACACTCTCGACCGAGGTCAATGAGGTCTTCCAGTCCGAGGCGGCTGTTGAGTGGAAGCGCGACTATTGAGGATATCCTCTTGCCGGGTGCCATGAGATATTTGATTGACCTGCCGGGCGTTTTGACTAGATAAGAAGTCGAGGTTCTGCCGACGGCACGTCGACAGAGACGGGATTGGGCTCAATGGTAAGACACGTCCGATGGACATAGAATTTGCTCGAACCTTTTTGGCGGTCATTGAAACCGGTAGCTTTCTAAAAGCCGCCGAGAAGGTCCATGCGACACAGTCAACCGTCAGCATGCGAATCAAAGTTATTGAGGAGCGGCTCGGTCAGGCGCTCTTTGAGCGGCGCAAGACAGGCGTGGTGCTGACACCCGCCGGGGAGAAGTTTCAACGCCATGCCCTGCAGCTCGTTCGGATATGGGATCAGGCGCGTCGCGATGCCAGTTTGCCGGAAGGTATTCGTTCTACGCTTGCCGTTGGCGGTCAGTACAGTCTTTGGGACGGTTTTCTCCTGAACTGGGTGGCCGAGATGCGGTCGCAGCATGGCGATCTGGGGATCGAAGCGCGATTTGCACCGGCGGCTCAGCTCATGGATATGCTGGCATTGGGTGTCCTGGATCTGGCGGTTATGTATTCCCCCCAAGTGCGCCCCGTATTTCGCGCCGAGTATCTTTTTGATGAAGAGTTGGTTCTGGTGACCAGTGAGGCTGATGGGGAGAGTTTCCATCCGGACAGCTATATTCAGATGGATTGGGGGCAGGGTTTCCAGGCAGAACTTAATCTGACGATGCCTATGGATGAAGCGCCGATCCTCAGTTTCGATCTGGGGTCGCTCGGTGTTCGTTATCTCCTGGACAACCCGGCCTCTGGCTACCTGCCCTTGCGCGTTGTGAAGCCCTATTTGGAGGATGGACGATTGCGCCGGGTGAAAGGCGTGCCGCAATTTTCCTATTCGGCCTATGCGGTCTATGGCAAGGGAACGGAACGAGCGGCGGTAGACGCGGCTCGATTGCGTCTTGTTGAAGTCGCCAAGCGGATCGGCGCGCAAAGAGGGGCGCGATGACCCTTAACCCGCAATCAGATGGATTTGGTTTCAAGCCGGGATATGTCCTTGCCGGAAAATATAAGGTTTTGGCGCGGCTTGGGTCAGGCATTGAGGGAGAGGTTTATCAGATTGAGGAGGAGCTGACCAAACTCACCCGCGCCGTAAAGCTGTTTTATCCCACGAATGAGGTCAAGCCGCGGGCGGTCGTGCGTTATGCTAAAATGCTGGAGCAGATGCGCGACTGTCCCTCCGTGATCCGATATCACGCTATTGAGAAAATCCGGTGGCGCCGTCAACTCGTCTATATGCTGGTCAGCGAATATACCAGCGGGCAGCTTCTGTCAGATCTGATTCAGGAAGCCCGGGGCAAGCGGCTGCCGGTTTATGAAGCCTTGCGCATTCTTTATGATGTTACTCAGGCGGTTGTCGAGATCCACAAGCGGCGGCTCTATCACGGAGACCTGCATTCAGGAAACATTCTCATTCAGCGGCGGGGTGTGCATTTCGACATCAAAATCGTCGATTTCTATGACCGGGGGCCTTCGACTTTGAGCGAGCGGCAGGAGGATGTGGTCGATTTGGTGCGGCTCCTCTATGAAATGCTGGGAGAGCGCAAGCATTATCAAAAACTGCCGCCGCAGATCCGGGCAATCATTCTTGGACCACGACGGGACCGTATTTTGGCAAAATTTCCGACAGTGACAAAATTACGGGACCATTTGGACCGTTTTGCCTGGTGACAGCCGTTTGATATCGGAAAGTCCGATAACAGGTATAAGAGAAATTCGATATACAGTCCACTTGGCTGGGTGATCTCATTTCATCCGTGAGGCCCAGTTTTCCGGACTAAAACCCGGAAGTGGAGCGTGACCGAGCCGGTCTTTTCGCGCCTCCCGGAAATGCGGCTCATCTATTGCTGAGGGCAGGAGTGGCTCGCATCACAGTCGAGGACTGTATTCCTCATATCCCCAACAGATTTGATCTTGTTCTGCTGGCAGCCGAGAGAGCGCGCCAGATGGAGAGACCCGTGCCGGGGTCTGTGCCAGGCCCGGCGCCAGAGCCAAAAACCGTAACAGCTCTGCGCGAGTTGGAGGCGGGTAACTGGACCCCAGCCGCCATGTCGGAGGAGCTCGTGCGCCGCATGATGCGTGTGCCGATGCCCGATGAAGATTTGCCGGAAAGCGACAATCCGATGTCCCTGGCATCGGAAGAGGTTTTTTTGAAAGAAAATCTGGCCTCCATCAGAGCCGGCGAAATGCGCCGACGCAAGATGGCTTCTGGTCTTGAAGGAGACTGGTAACAGGGGCCGGTTTTCAGGTCAGGTGATTGAACATGGACAAACACAGAACGAGTCAAAATGAAAAGTATGAGTCTGGGAAACCAGCTAAACAGCCGCCGCGTCGGTCCTTTGATGATGATGAGGCCGTGGAGGTGCCCAAATCCAGTCGTTATGAACAACGCATGAAGTTCAAAAAACGCGATTCCCGTCGCGACGGCTGGGATGACGACGACTACGACTACGACGATTGAACCCTCACATATGCCGCGTGGCCGTGGTGCGTGCAAAATAGAAGACCAGAGCCAGCGTCACCAATATCTGGATAAGAATCAGGATTGGAAAGTTTGCCGCGTCAACCGGCGCGCTTAAACCCCAGTCGCGCGGCAGATAGCTGGGGGCGGCGATGGCAAATGACAGCATAAAGACCGCCAACAATGCCCGGCTGCCACCAAAAATTCGCCAACAAATCAATCCATAGATTGTTTCAACGAGAAGCTCGGTAAAGGGAAAGGTCGCGATAAAATCGGTGCCGTATTTAGCGCCGCCGACAAACGGGGCAAGCGCGATGTCGGGTTCATGAACCGCCAAATCGAGCAGGATGTGAGAGAAAACGGCGACGCCCAGAGCAAGGGCAATTCGCACCACGCCTTGACGCCAAAGTGCTGCCAGGGCAAGGAGCAGCGCGCAGATGGCCGCGCCCAAAAGGGAATGTGAAAAGGGCATATGGGTCAAATGCATGTCGGTGATATGCGTGCCCGGTGCATCAAGCGTCACATATTCCACCCCGACAAGGTTTAATCCCACCCAGATAAATTCGATCGCCTCGGTGGCCAGAAGCAGAGGCAAGAGAGGCGCTTGGGGAATTGATTTTTTGACCACCAGTGCGGTTGCGAGATGATTGATGGCTTGCATGGGGGTTCCTTTTAGAGAGTTAGCAGTTGCTTACCTGCGGGGTAAAAAAATTATTTCAGGGCGCTGCTTAACAGCCGAACCAGGTTGGGCACGAGCTTGGTCGCAGGTCCTTCAGTGGCGCCAAGAAAAAGCTGGCGGGTGAGCTGGGTCACGGTTCCGGTGATCAGAGCAATTTGAAGCTCGGTTGGATGGTCGCGTGAGACGACCCCCTCGCGGCGGCCTTTCCGAAGCATTTCGCGGGTCAGGGTGATAACGGTCCGTTTCTTCATGGACGCGGGCATTTGCGGCCAAAAGTCTGGCAGATAGTTGGCAAGGTATATGGTCGCCTCCGGTGCCTCGTCATAAAGGCGGGCCAGGGTATAAAGGTAGGCGTGCAGGCTGGGTTCAAACGCCTTGGCATCCTTTAAGGCGGCACTCAGCCGGGCAAACTGCTCACGATAACAAAGGGCAAAGAGATACTGCGCGAGCGCTTGTTTTGAGGGAAAGTGTTTGTAGAGGGCGGGATTGGAATAACCGGTCGCGGCCGCGATGTCCCGGATAGAAGTTTCTGACAGGCCCTGGCGGGCAAAGAGCCGCAAACCCTCAGCCAAAATGCGCTGCTTGGCGGGCGGATCGTTTGCGTTGATATAGAACGGTGTCGCGGTCATGCCGAGAGGTAAGCAAATGCTAACCGTCGCGTCAACCCAGTGTTACGCCGAATTGTTCGTTGGTTACACCCGTCCTGTAACTGGCAGGCGGACACCTGTAATGCCCGAGGCGGCGTCTGAAAGCAGGAAGGCGACCGCCTCGGCCAGTTCCTCGGTTGTCACCCAATCGGCAAAGTGAGCCTCTGGCATGTCGCGGCGATTGGCGGGTGTGTCGATGATGGAGGGTTGAATGGCATTGACCCGGATACCGCCGCTTTTAAGCTCTGCCGCCATATTTTCGGTCAGCCGTGAAACGGCGGCCTTTGAGGCGGCATAGGCGCCCATGCCCGCCGCCGCGTTTTCTGAAGCAGCAGCGGAGATGTTGACAATGGCGCCGCCTGGACGGGCCAGGATCTGCAAGGCGGCTTTCGACATGTTGAGGGCGGTTTTGAGGTTGAGGGCCCACATGCGATCCCATGTGTCGGTGGTTCCTTCAGTTGTCAGCTCCCAAACAAAGCCCCCGGCAATATTGACAAGACCGTGGAGGACAATGTTTTCGTCTTTCAAGGTACTGATGATGCGTTCAGCATCTGCCAAGTTGGTCAGGTCCGCCTTGCCAAAATAATGTTCCACGGGAGCGGTGGTGGTTTCAGCGAGATCTACCCCAATGACCTCCCATCCTTTTTGGTCGAGATGCCGAGCGACATTTTGTCCCAGGGCGCCGGCGACGCCGGTTACGAGTGCGCGCATATAAGTGTCCGTAAGAGCTGTGGTAATCAGATCGTTGCCTCGTGTTTAACAAGTGTTCTGCGGGGCGTCCATGGCGCAGAAAAACTTGCCTCATTGAGGGTCTTGGCTAAACTACTGGTTGAATTGATAATTGGGAGAGGAGTTAAAGCATGTCGCTTGGGAAAATACACAGGCTTTCGTTGATGGTAACGGCATCAGCCTTGATTTTAGCTGCCTGCGGCGAGGGTAAAAAGGAAGACGAGGCGGCTGTGACCGCCCCGACGGCGACAGAAGAGGTCACCCCAGCAGTTGTCGAGGCGCCCGGGCCAAATGTGCTGGAGATTGATGCGGTCGGCATGTCTTTTGAAGGTCCGGGTGAAATCCCTGCGGGCTGGACCACCATTCGCATGAAAAATACTTCCGACATGCTGCATTTTGCGATTGTCGATGTCCTGCCGGAGGGCGTCACGGCGGAGGCCTTTGCCAGCGATGTTGCGGTGCCCTTCCAGGAGGCCATGGACGGCATGATCGCGGGCGACGAAGAAGCCACCAATGCGGCCTTTGGAAAATTCCCGGCCTGGATTGCAGAGCTCGGTCGCAACGGCGGCCCCGGCTTTACGTCCGCCGGAAACAGCAGCGAGGCGACGGTTTATCTGGCGCCAGGAAACTATGCCATTGAATGTTATGTGAAGACGGCTGGTATTTTCCATACCACGCCGATGGAGGATCGCCCGATTGGCATGTTGCTTCCCTTGACAGTGACACAGAGCGATGCAGCCACAGGGGAGCCGGAGGCCAATCTCACCGTCAATGTTACCAATGCGGGGTATGAGATTGTGGAAGGCGCCCTGCGGGTTGGCAGCAATATGATCCGCGTCAATTTTGTTGAACAACAGGCGCTTCCAACCTTTGTTGGTAATGACATTCATTTGATGCGCGTGACCGGCGAGGGGGATCTGGATGTGGCCAATGGCTGGATGGACTGGAGCACCCCGGAAGGTCTGGAAACGCCTTCTCCGGTGGAGTTTATCGGTGGGCTCAATGATTTGCCTCAAGGGACGCATGGTTATTTCAAGGTTGACCTGACGCCGGGTGATTATGCCTTTATTGGCGAACAGCCCGATCCTGCCGCCCACGGGTTTGTCCTTCCCATTCATGTGTCAGAGTGAGGCTTAACAGGGGCGGGGTCCCGGTGTAGGCTTTTGTTTGACTGTTTGTTCAGGAGATCGCCATGACGCCAAAAATCGCCTCTGTTCTTGTCTTGATTGTTGCTTTGAGCGCTTGTGCCTCTGACACGGGTTATGGTCCTGCCACAAGTGATTCCTCAAGTGGGTACAGCCAAAAATCCCTTGAAGAAGGGCGTTACCGGGTGACTTATCGCGCCCGGTCGATGGAAGCGGCCCGTGACGGGGCTTTGCGCCGGGCGGCGGAGATCACGCTTGGCGACGGGGCCGAGTGGTTTCAGATCGTGCATGCCTATTCTGAGGGGAGCTCCACAGGGCCGCGCACATCGGTTGGTATTGGCGGCCACAGCGGCGGGGGCGGCTCCGGCGTGGGGGTCGGCATTGGCATGACCTTTCCCTTAAGCGGCGGCACGACAACCCATGAGCATAGCTTTGAATTTATCACCGGCTCTGGCGAGCGTCCGGAAGGCGGCGATGTCTATGACGCGCGCAGTTTGTTATCTGTGGGTGGATAATGCTGCGTTGGCTGGGCGTGGTGACAAAATTCACGGCACTGACAGCGCTCGTGTTGATCGCGTTTGGTACCGCGCAAGCTGAAGAGTTTTCACTGTCTCAGGATTGTCCACCGAGTTTTCAAAAGGTGGAGGGAATTTGCGCCTTTCGCTCGCTTTATCAGCTCTATCCCTCGCTTGAAAATCAAGGGGTTGGCGGCCTTAAAACTGGGTTGCCGCCGATCCGGGAAGGGTTTTCCCCGCAGCAGATTGACCTCGGGCGCTATCTCTTTTTTGACCCGCTCCTGTCTGGCGATGGCACGGTTGCCTGCGCCTCCTGTCACGACCCTGACAAAGGCTTTTCGGATGGACGGGCTCGGTCGGTCGGGATTTCTGGCGTGCCGGTCAAACGATCAGCGCCGACACTCTGGAATGTGGGTTTTTTAAAGCGTCTTTTTTGGGACGCCCGCGCTGACAGTCTGGAGGCCCAGATGGAAGGCCCTCTCTATGATGCAAATGAGATGGGCACGACAAAGGAGGCTCTGCTTGCCGCCTTAAATAATCAGGAGATCTATCGCGAGCTTTTTGCCGAGGCCTTTGGGCGGTCGGTGACCGGGGACATTACGCTCGAGGAAATCTATCTTGCCATTGCCGGGTTTGAGACGAGCCTCATTTCGCTCAACAGCCGTTATGACTATTATGCCCATGGGCAGGCGAACGCGCTCTCTGATGAAGAAATTGAAGGTCTCAACGTGTTTCGCTCCTTTGTGGCGCGCTGCGCGGAATGTCACACACCGCCGCTCTTTACCAATCAGCAGATTGCGGTGATCGGCACTCCCGAGCCCGAGGAGGCCCCCCGTGACATTGGCGCTGAAGGTCCCACACAAGACCCGACTTTGAAAGGCGGGTTTAAGGTGCCTTCCTTGCGTAATGTGGCTTTGACTGCGCCTTATATGCATTCCGGCCGTTTCGAAACTTTGGAAGAAGTTGGAGATTTTTATACAAAAGGGCGCGGCCATGCGGTGCCGGACGGGGAGGAGCTTTACCTGCATTGGCATATCTGGGAGCCGCAGTTGCGCCCGGAGGAAATCAAAAGTGTCGCGGCATTTCTCCAGACTTTGACGGATGAAAGCATGAAGCCAAAGACGCCAGATGCCGTGCCGTCGGGGCTCTCTGTTGGAGGCGGCGCGCTGGATTAGCGCGCAGGCCCCTGATAGGCTTGTGACTCAAACGAAATAAAATTCTGGGAAGGGTTGGTCGTATGGAACGTCATTTGAAATGGATTGTGCCGGTGGGTACCGCTGCTCTTGGCCTCTTATTCGGCGCTTTGATTTTTGGCGGCGGTGGCTCCGACCCCCATGAAGAGGTGATGGTGGCGGCCAATCCGCTGTTTTCCGGCGGGGCGGGGGGATCACTTGGAAGTACCGCCGCCACAGGCACGCGTCATGAGGTGCACAACGGGGAAAGCATTCAAGCGGCCGTGACTGCGGCGAGCGCCGGCGATGTGATCGCCGTTTATCCGGGCACTTATCACGAAACCGTCTATATCGACAAAAGCAGCATTACGATGACTGGGGTTATTCGTGAGGGCAAATATCCCACCCTTGATGGCGAGAAAAAACTAAACGACGCTTTCCTTTACTCTGGTGACAATATCACCATCGAGAATTTCAAGATCATCAATTACAAAGGCAATGGGGTGATGGGTCAGGCGGGCAATAATTTTGTTATCCGCAATAATCTCATCCATGATGCCGGGGTCTATGGCATCTTTCCTGAGTTCGGCAAGAACGGTCTGGTGGAGCACAATGTTCTTTCAGGTATCGAGGACGCCGCCATCTATATTGGCATGTCGGACAATGTGGATGTGCGCCACAACAAAGTCTACGACAGCGTGGCCGGGATTGAGATCGAAAACTCGCGCCATGCTTTGGTGGAAGGCAACTATGCCTATAACAATACGGGCGGGATCCTGGTTTTTATTACGCCGGGCCTGCCGATTAAAACCACCTATGATGTGATCGTGCGCAATAATTTCGTGCTCAATAACAATCACGAAAACTTCGGCGCGCCAGGTTCGATTGTCTCGGGCATTCCGGCGGGCACGGGCATGCTTATTATGGCGGCTGACGATGTGGTGATTGAAAACAACATTATTGCCGGCAATGACAATGCGGGACTGATTGTCACCGACATTTCATCGGTCACCAATGTGGCGAGTGACCCGGAATCCGAGCCCAATCCGGATCGAGTGCGTATCCTTGAAAACGTCATGTTCAGCAATGGCAACAACCCGATCGGCGAGCTGAAAGCTTTGATGCTGACGCAACTGGAAACCAAGGGGCCGGATATTGTCGATACCGGCGCGGGCTCTGATAAATGCGTCATGAATGGCGCGCGCTATCGCTCCTTTGGTCTGGGGAGTTATCGGGTCTGTCGTGCGGACGAGTTTTCCACGGCATCAATTGTCAGTATGACCTTGAGCGAACCGGCCGAGCCTTTCGTGATTGCGGCCGATACTCAAGAGGGCTATGAGCGCATTGTGGGCGAGCGGGCCTATTACGGCGTCTGCACGGGGTGCCATGCCTATGGTGTTCGCCTCATCGGCCCGCCGATTACCGAGATCCAGGCCATCTATGAAGATAATCCCGAGGCTCTGGCCGATTATATTGCCGATCCGGTGAAGGTGCGCGAAAACTTCCCGGAAATGCCGCCGCAGGATTATCTCTCCGAAGAGACACGCCTGGCGGTCGCCAAATACATTTTGACGACGACCAATACGGACAAGCGGTAGGGGTTACTCCGCTGCCACAGCGACCGGTGCCTTTTGTGCGCCGCGTACCAGCTTGCCGGGCAGGGCGCCGGTAGGCTGGCCGTTCGACATAACCTCGACGCCGCTGACCAAGGTCGCGACATAGCCCTCTGCGTCCTGGAACAGGCGCTTGCCACCGGCGGGCAGGTCATAAGTAATGCGTGGGGCGTTGAGGGTGAGGCGGTCATAATCGATGATATTGATGTCGGCCTTATAGCCCGGCTTCAAGATCCCGCGATCCTCAAGGCCCACGGCCTCAGCGGTGTCGCGGGTTTGGGCTTTGATCACCTGCGCGAGATCAAGCTTCGGGCCGCGGGTGCGGTCACGGGTCCAATGGGTCAGCATGTAGGTCGGGAACGACCCATCGCAAATGATGCCCACATGGGCGCCGCCATCCCCAAGGCCGAGCACCGTATTTGGATGCTCAATCATTTCACGCGAGGGCTCAAGACTGCCGGAGGCATAATTCAGGAAAGGGTAGAGCAGCATGGCATGACCGTCCTCAGCCAGCAAAAGGTCGAGGGCGAGCTCTTGCGGGCTGATCCCTTTGGCGCGCGCCTGCGCGCCAAGGCACATCTCCGGTTCGGGTTCATAATTGGGCGGATCGCTTAAGGGAAACATATTGTCGAAGTTTCTGAGCACCGATTTCATGAAGGGATTTTCGCTGGCGCCTTCATCTGAAAGTAGCTTGGCGCGAATTTCAGGATCTTTCAGGATACGGACTTTCTCATCCAGGGGCTTGTCTGCGATTTCCTGAAAGGCAGGGTGGCCCGTGAAGGGATTAAGGGTGAGTTCCAGTCCCAGCAGAAGGCTGACCGGGCGGCCACAAACCTGCGCCCGCATCTTTAAACCATCGTTGTTGGCGGCCTTGAGCCCTGCCAGTATGCGCTGATAGCTCAGCGGCGCGACCGGGCTTTGCGCCAGTGAGACGGAGAGGGGCCGACCCGAGGCTTCGACCAAATGGCGCAGCATGTTGAATTCGCGTTCAGGCTCGTTGAAATCCGTCACGAATTGCAAAACCCCGCCACCGGCTTCCTTGAGCCCCATGGCGATTCCCAAAAGCTCATCTTCCGCCGCCGTAAGTGTGGGGGTGGGATCTCCCTTGGACGTGCGGTGGTTTAAGGTGCGGGAAGTGGAAAAGCCGAGCGCGCCGGCCTTGATGGCGTCGCGCGCCAGGGCTGCCATTGCGGCGATGTCGTGCTGGGTAGCGGGCTCACGGTTGGCGCCGCGCTCGCCCATGACATAGACGCGCAAGGCCGCGTGCGGCACCTGGATGGCAAAGTCAATGTCGTGAGGGCGCGCTTCTACGGCGTCGAGATACTCCGGGAAGCTCTCCCAGTTCCATTCAAGTCCTTCGGCGAGGACCGCATGGGGGATATCTTCGACCCCCTCCATGAGGTGGATGAGATTGTCGTGGTCCTCTGGCTTGCATGGGGCAAAGCCGACCCCGCAATTGCCCATGACGGCGGTGGTGACGCCGTGGTTGGAAGAGGGCGACAGTTCCGCGCCCCAGGTGACCTGACCGTCATAGTGGGTGTGAATATCAACAAAGCCCGGGGTGACCAGGAGGCCGGTTGCGTCCATCTCGCGGGCGGCTGTATCGGTAAGGGCGCCTATGGCGGCAATTTTGCCGTCCTTGACCGCGAGGTCGCCGATAAAGGGTTCGCCGCCGGTGCCGTCGACAATCATGCCGCCGCGAATGATGAGGTCGTAGCTCATTGTTGTTCCTCCCTGACGCCCAGTAGATCGCGGGCGCCCGGCAAGGTCAATATGGGGCAGGGGGTCTTGCAAGGGCAGAGCAACTGCCTAAAATCGACAGGAAAGGAGGCCTATGATGGCGCGGCCCGCAGACGAACATGACGCCTGGCTGGACCAGGTGAGCGAGGAGATTATTGATCCGGCACGGCGGATCATTGATCCGCACCACCATTTGTGGCGGGACCGGGAGCGACCCTATCTGCTGGAAGATCTCTGGGCGGATACGGGCAGCGGCCATAAGATCGAAAAGACGGTTTTTGTGGAATGCGGCTCTGAGTATCGCCCGCAGGGCCCGGCGCATTTAAGGCCCGTGGGCGAAACCGAATTTGTCGCGGAAATCGCCAAGGCCTCGCGTGCAGGGCCGGGTCCCGAGGTCGCGGGCATTGTGGCGCATGCCAATCTTTTGTCCGACCGACTTGAAGAAATTCTGGATGCCCATGAAGAAGCCGCAGATGGGCTCTTTCGCGGTATCCGCCATTCGGGCGCCTTTGATGATGCACCTGAGATCCGCGCCGGACATTCCAACCCGCCGAAAGATCTTTTCCTGCAACCCACCTATCAGGCGTCTGTGCGGGTGATCGGCGCGCGCGGTCATACTTTGGATGTCTGGTGCTACCACAAACAGATACCCCAGGTTACGGAGCTTGCCCGCGCCGCACCGGAAACGGTGATTATCTTTGATCACTTTGGCGGACCGCTGGGCATTGGGCCCTATGCGGGGCGACATGGGGAGATCTTCGGGCAATGGCGCAAGGATGTGGCGGAGCTGGCCACCTGCCCGAATGTGCATGCCAAGCTTGGCGGCTTTGCCATGGTGGTCAATGGCTGGGGCTGGGACAAGCGTCACCGGCCCGCCAGCTCAGATGAGCTCATTGCGGCGCAAGGAGACTGGTATGCCCACACCCTTGAGTGCTTCGGGCCGGGGCGCTGTCTCTTTGAAAGCAATTACCCGATGGACCGGCAATCCATTTCCTATGGGGTTTTGTGGAATGCTTTTAAGAAAATGGCCAGGAACTTCTCTGAAGAGGACCAGGACGCACTCTTTTACGGAAATTCTAAACGAATTTATCGGCTGTAAATCTGGCTGATTTCTGCGCCATTTTCCGTAATGGGCGCAAATTTCCCATAAATTGCTTCAAAATTTACGCTTTCTTTACGCGAATTCGATTTTTTAGGACCTGACAACGCAGCGGGCCCTCCCCCTTTCCCCTAACCTAAACGGGGCCCGCGCCAGGAGCCAAAAAATGATTATGAAAATTACAACGGTCATGGCCTGCATGTTTTCAGCCTATCTGGTGGTGATCACAACCCTGCTTTAGGAAAGACAGTTTTACCCCGGTTCGTTTTCCCGCGAACCATTTCCTCGAGAGCCCTCTCACACACACCCAATCTCATGGGCTCTAAATGACAAAGCCCCGCACTTTTCCCGGTGCGGGGCTTTTTCGTTGTAAGGGGGCCTTGGTGCTAGAGAAGTTCGTGAGCCAGCAATTCCATGGTCTGGGTGTTGGCGCCGCCGATGAGCATGGAGCCAACCTGACCTTTTTTTGCTGCCTCTTTCCAGACGGAGAGACGCTCTTTGATCCGTCCTTCCGGGCCAATGAGCGCTACCTCATCAACCAACTCATCGGGTACGGCCGCCATGGCTTCGAGCTTCTTGCCGTCGAGATAAAGATCCTGGATCTGTTTGGCCGCGCCCTCATAGCCCAGCTTGGCGGCGTAGTCGTTGTAGAAATTCTTGTCACGCGCGCCCATGCCGCCGATGTAAAGGGCGAGCATGCCTTTGGCCGGCATGCGGGCCTCCTCCAGATTGTCGCTGATGACACAGGTGACGAAGGGGGCCACATCAAAGTCATCGAGAGATTTGCCAGAAGTTTTGGCAAAGCCTTCTTCAATGGCGGGCTCAAAAATGTCAAAGCGCTCCGGGTTCATCCAGACCGGGAAAAAGCCATCGGCAATTTCAGCAGCCAGACGAACACCGGCCGGCGTTATATTGGCGGTATAAATTTTCTGTGCGGGGTCGCCATGCAAAATGCTCTTAAGCGATTTGCCAAGGCCCGTGGTGCCTTCGCCGGTATTGGGGAGTTGATACTCCTTGCCGGTATATTCAAGCGGGCCTTCGCGGGCGATGATCTGGCGAATGATCTCAATGTATTCGCGGGTGCGGGTAATGGGGCGTGGGTAAGGCATGCCGTACCATCCCTCGGCAACTTGCGGGCCGGATGCCCCCAGACCAAGAATAAATCTACCGCCGGACAGCTGATTGAGCGTCATGGCCGTCATGGCCGTGCAGGCGGGCTGTCGTGCCGGGATTTGCATGATCGCGGTGCCAACCTTGATCTTTTTTGTCTGAGACAGGATCCAGGCCGATGGAGATACCGCGTCAGAGCCATAGGCTTCCGCTATCCAAACGGAATCAAACCCAATCGATTCCGCCGCATGGATGGCCTCCATGGGCAGCGAGATTTCCTTGCCGGAATAGCCGACGAGCATGCCGAGTTTCATAAAAAAAGGCCTCCCAAATTTTTCGTTTGGAAGACCTTACGCGGATGACCTTGGATGTCAAAGGTCGAAATGACAGGAAACCTGATGGGGAAGCCCCCCCTTGTCACCCACTTCACGCAGCTGCGGGACCTCTTTTTTGCAAATGTCCTGGGCGAAGGGGCAGCGCGGGTGGAAGGTGCAGCCGGACGGCGGGTTGATCGGCGAGGGCACATCGCCTTTCAGCACAATGCTTTCGCTTTTGTTGTGCGGGTCGGGGATGGGGATCGCCGAGATCAGCGCCTTGGTGTAGGGATGGCGCTGGCGCTTATAGATTTCATCACCATCACCAATTTCAACAACCTTGCCCAAATACATAATGGCAATGCGATCGGAGATGTGTTTGACCACCGCCAGATCGTGAGCGATGAAAAAGTAGGAAAGGTTCATCTCCCTTTGAAGATCATTCAAAAGATTGAGAATCTGACTTTGAATTGACACGTCGAGCGCGGAAACCGGTTCGTCGCAAATGATCAGCTTTGGATTGAGCGCGATGGCTCTTGCGATACCAATGCGCTGGCGCTGACCGCCAGAGAACTCAAAGGGATAGCGTGTTGTCGAACGCGACTGAAGGCCAACAATGTCGAGCAATTCAAGTACGCGCTTCTTGCGCGATGCGGTGTCGCCAATGCCTTGAATCTTTAGGGGCTCTTCAATGATATCGCCAACGGTGTGGCGCGCATTGAGGCTTTCCACCGGGTCCTGAAAGATCATCTGAATGTTGCGGCGGCGCGGTTTCAGGCGCTTGGCGGACATATGGGTAATGTCTTCGCCTTCAAAGATGACCTTGCCGCCGGTTGGCTTGTAGAGCCGGATAATGGATTTTCCGAGGGTGGATTTGCCGCATCCGCTTTCCCCAACAATCCCAAGGGTTTCGCCCTGGTGAACAGTGAGATTGACGTCATCGACCGCCTTGTTGAAAATCTTGGCACGCATGAGAACGCCCTGGCGCACCGGAAAGTGCATCTTCAGGCCCTTGACCTCAAGGAGCGGTTTGTCGGCTTTGCCTTTGTTTAACAGGTTGGCCATGTTCACGCGTCTCCCTGACCCTGGTCAATTTCACGCCAGCGAAAACAGCTGACCTCATGTTCGCCTGCAACGGTTTCGATGGGCGGGGGCGCCGTGTCGCAGATCTCCCGCTTGTAAGGGCACCGGTTTTCAAATCGGCAGCCCTTTGGCAGGTCGAGGAGCCCGGGCACCAGACCTTCGATGGTGTCGAGCTTGGTTTTGCGTTCGTGTTCCAGGCGCGGGATCGATTGCAAAAGCCCCTTGGTATAGGGGTGCTTGGGCGCGTCAAAAATATCGTAGACGGTGCCTTCTTCCGCCACTTTGCCGGCATACATCACAACCACGGAATCGCAGGTTTCGGCAATGACGCCAAGGTCGTGGGTGATGAGAATAACCGACATGCCCATCTCGTCCTGCAGTTCCTTGATAAGGCGCAGGATCTGAGCCTGGATGGTGACATCCAGCGCGGTGGTGGGCTCGTCAGCAATCAAGAGGCTCGGCTTGCAAGCGAGCGCCATGGCGATCACCACCCGTTGACGCATGCCGCCGGACAATTGGTGCGGATATTCACCGACCCGGATCTCCGGAGAAGGGATGCCCACCTTATGCAGGATGTCGATGGACTGGCGCAGGGCCTCTTCCTTGGACACTTTCTGGTGCAAGAGGATGACTTCGGCAAGCTGCTTGCCGATAGTGTGGACCGGATTGAGCGCTGTCATGGGCTCTTGAAAAACCATGCCGATTGAGCCGCCACGCACCTTTTCCATCTCTTCGCGGGAGAGCTGGGTGAGGTC
>SBHG01000205.1 GCA_006226305.1 Alphaproteobacteria bacterium
TCGGACAGCCACATCACGGTCGACCCGTTTGACGAACTTCGATGGCTTGAATACGCGAACCGGCTGAAGGATCGCAGGCGTCTGATCGCAGGTCAGGCAGAGCGCGCGCCTTGTGGGCGACGACTTTATGAGAGCGCGATCGCGGGCGGGCGCGCCGCGGCGGGCGGGCACGGCGCGCTTGAAGTTGGCGCTCCCGCCGATCTTCTCCTGATCGAGGGGGCTGACCCGCTATTGGCGGGACGAAACCCGGACGAGATGCTCGACAGCCTGATATTTGCGCAACCGAGCAGGGCAGGCCGTGAGGTTTTGATCGCCGGCAAAACTGTGGCTGTTGACGGCCAACACCCGCAGAAAACAGCCGTTCAGGCCGCTTACCTCAAGGTGCTTTCCCAGCTTATTGACCCCAAAGAGTAAGATTAGTATATACCACCCTATTCCACTTGATAGAGATACTCCGATGAACAGCAAAACCCTCGCGTCTGACCCGCTTTATCTTAAGGTCAAGAAGCATATTCTCGACCAGATCCGCAAAGGGGTCTGGGGGGCGGCAGATCGTATCCCATCGGAAAATGCCCTGATCGAAGAGCTGGGAGCCTCGAAGATGACCGTCAATCGGGCGCTGCGGGAATTGGCGCAGGAAGGTCACCTCATCCGTATTGTTGGCGTGGGCAGCTTTGTGGCCGAATCAAAAGTTCAGGTGCATCCCCTTGAGATCCGTAACATTGCCGACGAAATCGCCGAGCGCGGCCATGTCCATTCGGCGCGCGTGGAGCATCTGGCCGAAGAGAAGGCCAACCAGCGGCTGGCGGAAGACCTCGGCATCGGACCCGGCGCGCGGGTTTTTCATTCGGTGATTTTGCATCTGGAAAATGAGGAGCCGTTGCAGCTCGAAGACCGCTATGTCAATCCAGCTGCGGCGCCTGATTATATGTCCTGCGACTTCACACAAGTGACGCCCGCAGAATATCTCATGAAAGTCGCGCCGCTGCAGGAGGTTGAGCACATCGTTGAGGCGCAGATGCCAACGCCCTACGTGGCGCGTCTGCTTGAATTGCAGCCCAACGAACCCTGCCTGGTGGTCACCCGCCGGACCTGGGCGCTGGGGCATGTCGCCTCTGGCGCGCGCCTCTATCACCCCGGTTCCACCTACCGCGTGGGCGGACGCTTTTCGCCCGCCACTCCGCCGTCGTAAAAGGACAACCTTATGACCCAGAAATTTACCCGCCGCGATAACACGCGCCTTGTCCGCGCCCCCCGTGGAAGCGAACTCACTGCCAAAAGCTGGGCAACGGAAGCCCCTTTGCGCATGCTCATGAACAACCTCGACCCGGAAGTGGCTGAGCGCCCGGAAGAACTTGTTGTTTATGGCGGCATCGGCCGGGCGGCACGGAACTGGGAATGCTTTGACAAAATCGTCCGGACCCTGCGCGACATGAACGACGACGAAAGCCTGTTAGTGCAATCGGGCAAACCGGTCGCAGTCATGCGCACCCACAAGGATGCGCCGCGGGTTCTTATCGCCAATTCCAATTTGGTTCCCCATTGGGCGAGCTGGGAACATTTCAACGAGCTCGATCGCAAGGGCCTCATGATGTATGGCCAGATGACGGCGGGCTCCTGGATCTATATCGGCAGCCAGGGCATTGTGCAGGGCACTTATGAAACCTTCGTCGAGATGGGCAACCAGCACTTTGGCGGCTCGCTCAATGGCAAATGGATTTTAACCGCTGGGCTTGGCGGCATGGGCGGCGCCCAGCCGCTGGCGGCCAAGATGGCGGGCGCTTCCATGATCGCCATTGAAGTGCAGCCGAGCCGGATCGAAAAGCGTCTGGAGACCGGCTATCTTGATACATCCACGGACAATCTTGACGAGGCTTTGCGTCTGGTGGAAGCCGCCCACGCTGAGGGTAAAGCCATCACTGTCGGGTTGTTGGGAAATGCAGCCGAGCTTGTCCCGGCCATGCATGCCAAGGGTATTCGGCCGGACGCGCTGACAGACCAGACCTCAGCCCATGACGTGACCAACGGCTACTGCCCCAAAGGTTGGAGTGTTGCCCAGTGGGAGGAAAAGCGCGAGAGCGCCCCTGAAGAGGTTGCAAAAGCCGCACGTGCCTCAATCAAAGAACATGTGGCGGCCATGGTCGCCTATTCCAAAGACGGTGTGCCGACCGTCGACTATGGCAACAACATCCGCCAGGTCGCTTTTGAGGAAGGCCTTGAAGAAGCCTTCGTCTTCCCTGGGTTTGTGCCTGCCTATGTGCGGCCGCTCTTCTGCCGGGGCAAGGGCCCCTTCCGCTGGGTCGCGCTGTCTGGCGATCCAGAAGACATCTACAAGACCGATGCCAAGGTGAAGGAGCTCATTCCGGATGACCCTCACCTGCACAACTGGCTCGACATGGCGCGTGAGCATATTCACTTCCAGGGATTGCCGTCGCGCATTTGCTGGGTTGGTCTTGGCGACCGGGACCGGCTCGGCCTCGCCTTTAACGACATGGTGAAGTCCGGCGAGCTTAAAGCGCCGGTGGTCATTGGCCGTGATCATCTTGATTCAGGGTCGGTGGCAAGCCCCAATCGGGAAACGGAAGCCATGAAAGATGGCTCAGATGCGGTGTCCGACTGGCCGCTCCTCAATGCCCTCCTCTCTTGCGCGGGCGGGGCGACCTGGGTCTCACTGCACCACGGCGGCGGCGTTGGCATGGGCTTCTCGCAGCACGCTGGCCTCGTCATCCTTTGTGATGGTACCGAGGATGCCGCGACGCGCATAGGCCGGGTGCTGTGGAACGACCCGGCGCTTGGTGTCGTGCGGCATGCGGATGCAGGCTACGACGACGCCATCCAATGCGCGCGCGAAAAGGGTCTCAACATGCCCATGCTGGAGGAGAAGTAGGCATCATGGCTCGTACACTTTCAGTGACACCCGGTAACTTGAATTTCGCCATGCTGCGCGAGGCGTTTCGCGGGCCTGTCGAAGTGCATCTGGCATCTGAAGCCGATGGCCCTATTGAAGCCTCCTGCCAGGCCATCGAAAATATTCTGTCGTCGGGCCGCACGGTTTATGGGGTCAATACCGGCTTTGGCTTACTTGCCAACAAACGCATTGAGCCCGATCAGCTTGCTGAGCTGCAGCGCAATCTGGTGCTTTCCCATGCGGCGGGCACAGGTTCGCCGCTTGAAGACGCGACGGTGCGCCTTCTCATGCTTCTTAAAATGAACTCCCTGGCTCGGGGCCATTCGGGCGTTCGCCGTGAGGTTATTGACATGCTGGGACGGTTTCTGGACGCAGAGCTTTACCCGGTAATTCCATCCCAGGGATCGGTTGGCGCTTCCGGGGATCTTGCGCCGCTCGCCCACATGAGCGCAGCCATGATCGGTGAAGGTGACGCGAAACTAAAGGGCGTCACCATGCCCGCCCACGAGGCCCTCAAAAAGATCGGGCTTGAGCCATTGGTGCTGGGCCCCAAGGAGGGCCTGGCCCTCCTCAATGGCACGCAGGTTTCAACTGCTTTGGCGATGAAAAATTACTACAAGATCAAACGACTCTATAATGCGGCGATCCTGACCGGTGCCCTCTCTATTGACGCCATTAAAGGCTCGGATGTGCCTTTCGACGCGCGCATTCACTCGGTCCGAGGTCAAAAAGGACAAATCGAAGCGGCCCGACTTTATCGCTCAATCCTATTGAAAAGCGAGATCCGGCAATCCCATGCAGAGTGCGACCGGGTGCAAGACCCCTACTCCATTCGCTGTCAGCCGCAGGTGATGGGCGCGGCGCTGGACATGATGGATCATGCGGCGCGCATCCTCCTTATCGAAAGCAATGCGGTGTCAGACAATCCGTTGATCTTTTCTGAAGACGAGGATGTGCTCTCTGGCGGTAATTTCCATGCTGAACCCGTTGCGATGGCGGCAGATGTTCTGGCCATTGCCGCTGCAGAGGTGGGCGCGATCACCGAACGGCGTATTTCCTTGCTCATTGATCCGCATTTGAGTGAGCTGCCCGCCTTTCTCGTTAAGGAGAGCGGCTTGAACTCAGGGTTCATGATTGCCCAGGTGACAGCCGCGGCTTTGGCCTCGGAAAACAAGAGCCTGGCGCATCCCGCGAGCGTTGACAGCCTGCCGACCTC
>SBHG01000150.1 GCA_006226305.1 Alphaproteobacteria bacterium
TTTTGTTATCCGGTGACCTTCTGGCGGGTGCCGTCTGTGAGTGCGCCGCCAGCCAAAATTTCGACCCTCGCTGCCTGTCAAACGGACCATCTATCGTCCTTATAATGGCCCGGATCTCGGGATGGGGTCAATGACTGGCGCGCCGCGCCCTTGTTAGTCCCTGTGGTCTGCCAAATGAGTGACAAGGACACGGCGGCGCTGTAGGCTCGCGACAATAAATCAAACCAAGACTCGCAAACTCACAAGCGCGCACCGGTCAGGGAGGACACAATGGCCTTAAAAACACGGTTCACAGAAACCTTTGGAATTGAACATCCGATTGTCCAGGGCGGTATGCAGTGGGTCGGCTATGCGGAGATGGTAGCGCCGGTGGCCAATGCGGGCGGGCTTGGGTTTTTGACGGCCCTGACCCAGCCGACACCAGAAGACCTGGCCAAGGAGATTGCCCGCACCAAGGAGATGACCGACAAGCCCTTTGGCGTCAATTTGACCCTTTTGCCCGCCATTACCCCGCCCCCTTATGCGGAATATCGGCAGGCGATCATTGAGGGCGGCATCAAGATCGTCGAGACCGCCGGTTACAAACCACAAGAGCATGTGGATCATTTCAAGCAGCACGACATAAAAGTCATTCACAAATGCACGGCGGTGCGTCACGCGCTTTCGGCCGAGCGGATGGGGGTTGATGCCATCTCGATTGACGGTTTTGAGTGTGCGGGCCATCCGGGCGAAGACGATATTCCGGGTCTTATTCTGATTCCGGCGGCGGCGGACAAAGTAAAAGTGCCGATGCTGGCTTCCGGCGGGTTTGCTGATGGGCGCGGCCTCGCGGCGGCTCTGGCGCTAGGTGCCGACGGCATCAATATGGGAACGCGGTTCTGTGTGACCAAGGAGGCGCCGATCCATGAGGCCTTTAAACAGCGCATGGTGGAAAATGACGAGCGGCAAACCAAGCTCATCTTCCGTACCCTGCACAATACGGCACGGGTGATGAAGAACGCGGTTAGTGACGAGGTGGTGGATATCGAAGGGCGCGGCGGCGCCAAGTTTGAAGATATTCAGCATCTGGTCGCGGGTGTTCGGGGACGCAAGGCAATGAAGGAGGGTGATCCGGACGGCGGCATTTGGTCGGCAGGCATGGTGCAGGGGCTCATCAACGATATTCCGACCGTCAAGGAACTCATCGACCGGATTGTTGCCGATGCCGAGGCGATTATCAAAAAGCGCCTTGATCCCCTGGTTGTCTAGACCGAGTTCTCTCGAGGGTCTGCCGCCAGAGGCGTGGGCGGCAGATCGAGTGTCTTAAGGAAGTCCCAATAGTCGTCGCGGGCCGTGATTTTAGGGGTCACGGGAAAACGCAGATATTCGATCAACGGATAGCGCACCAGGCAGCTGTGCGGGTGGCGCGTGCGCACCATTTCTTTCATCAAAGCGAAGAGCGCGTCATCGTCCGCATCAAGCATGTAGATCCAAAACAGAGCGCTTTCGAGCTGGCTCTTTGGTGACGTCGTGTTGTTGAGCGTGTTGTCTTTCGCGGTTTCGAAAAAGGCGTGGTCCCCAAGCAGGACGTAGCCCCAGGAGACCCAGGAATCAATCAGCGGGGTCGGGTAGTCGGGCCGCATGCTGACCGCGTGACTGAGCTGTTTGTGCGCCTCTTCCCACTGATCGTTGTGTGCGAGGGCTACGCCATGCTTGACGTAGGACCAGATGCTGTCCGGGTAGAGGCGGTTCCATCGGCCGAAGGCATCAGCAGCCTGTTGAAAAAGACCGCTCATAAGAGAGGTAATGCCCACGGCATGCATGGCATTGCCGTCGAGCGGGTCTATGTCCAGGGCGCGCCGGGCCATGTCTCGGGATTTGTCGAGGCGTAAGGTCATCCACAAAAACTCGGCAAAGCGGTGATAGGGGGTCGGGCTTTGGACAGAAAGGGAAATCGCCTTTTCGTAAGCGGTATCGGCGGCGTGCCAGTCGAGTGTGATGAATTCATGCACTGAGGCGATAGCGCTATGGGCTTCGGCCAGATCCGGCGCCAGCCGAACCGCGGTGAAGGCCGCATCACGCGCTTCGGACAACATAGCTTCGCCCTGATAGTTGCCGTAGCTGTAAAGCTGCGACAGTGCATCGCCGATATCCGCATAAGGAAGGGCAAAGCCGGGATCAAGACGGATCGCTTCGCGTAGTTCGGCCAATCCCTGATTGATGACCTCAAGGCTGGTGCCTTGAATGAGAAAGTGACCCTTCAAATAATGGTCATAGGCTTCAACGTTATTGCTGCGCTCAATACTGGGCATGGTCGCCGTCCTGGCGCTCAGGATATGACCTTTGAAAGCGTCGACAATGGCCACAGCAATTTCGTCCTGAACGGCAAATATATCGTCGAGGGTTCGGTCGTAGGTCTCAGACCAGAGATGAAAACCCGATGCGGTTTTGATGAGCTGGGCGGTGATGCGCACCCGATTGCCGGCCTTGCGCACACTGCCTTCCAGAATATGGGCGACGCCGAGATAAGCGCCAATTTCCTGTGCCGACTTCTGGGTGCCTTTCAGACCAAAGGAGGAGGTGCGGGCAGCCACATGCAGATCATCGATTTTGGCGAGCAGGTTCAAGAGCTCCTCGGCGATGCCATCGGAGAAATATTCCTGCTCGGGATCTGAAGACATGTTGACGAAGGGCAAAACGGCAATGGAGGCGCTTTCGGGCGGCCTCGCGGCGGCCGGTTTGGCTTGCGGGACAACAAACCCTTGCAGGGCTTTGACCAGCGCGTCCATGGATGGGGCGCTCTGGTTCTGTGCCCAGTTTGAAAAATCGATGGTTTGTATCTGGCGAAATCCCATGGGAGACTGGGTGTTGTCGAAACAGATGGGCAATAATTTGTCCAGCTGCAACGCCAGGTCCGCTTCATCGGCGACCCAGCGGGAGGCAACCGATGCCGGTGTCCAGACAACGAGAACAGCCGCGGCTTGTCGGAGTTCTTTTTCGATTTCCGCAGAAAAGCGGCTGCCGCCGCGTATCTCGCGATCCCACCAGACGGAAAAGCCGACGTTGATTAGCGCCGATACCAGAGATTCAATGCGCGCGCGGTCCTCGCTCGCATAGCTGATGAAAATATCGGCCAAGTTTCTGGCCTCCTTTGGTTCTTTTAAGGGGCACCTGCGCGACTATGACCGTGATTTCGTGACCCGGTCAATGGGGGGTCTTGCCGTGCCGCAACAGTCGGGGCTCCAGAGAGCCGGGTGTTGGGCTCAACCGGGTGCGGGTGCCTGCCTCTGGGCTGCGGTTTGCCGGGCATAAAAATAGATGAGCAGGCTGAGCCCCGCCGCGAAGAAACACCAGACAGAGATAAGCGCCTGTTCAAAGAAATAGTGGGAGATACCGAAGGATATCATGACAAGCACACCAAAAACCGTCAGCGTGCGCTGGCTTGACAAGAGCAGGGGCAGGATCACCGCCACCGCATAAAAGAAGACAAGCCAGTCATTGGTTTTGAAATCGGACTCATAACGGATGGAGTGGCCGACAATCTGTGCCGTGTAGGGCCAGACGATCATTCGGATCAGTAAGAGGCTGGCGATCAAAACGCCATAGGGAATGAGCCATTTGAGCCTCCGTTTTCTGGCGGCATCTCTTTCGGCTCGATAGACCACGGGGGCGACCAGCGCGGGCCATATAATCTGGGCAAAGAGCAAAAAGCCATGGGTTGACAGGGCGCGCAAGAAGCCGGTGCGTCCCGCGTCAAGTTCCAGCCAAAGCAGGCCTTCGGTGAACTGCTGGGCGGCAAAGATCAAAGGAATTGCCAGGATCGGCTTTTGTGCCGAGTGATCGCTTTGCCGAAGTGTCATGATACCGGCAACGGTCAGACCGGCGCCCAGGGCAAAGCTCGCTTCAGCGGAAAAACACATGAAAAAGGCTCCTTTTGCATCCAGAGTAACCTAAAACTGCCGTTGCTGCAGGTTTCTTTGAAGGATCGCTTTGAAACGTTTGCATTGCCTGAGCGATGTTGCACATCCAATTGGCTTTTTTGAGCAATTGAATCCTGGCTGAAATCTCCTTAGACTGAGGGTCTGTTGGAAACCGAGCTGGAGGTGGTTATGCGCAGATTTGTGATCGAACGGGATCTCCCAAAAATTGGCGACGCAGGTCCTGAAGAGCTGAAGGGAGCTGCCAAAACGTCAAATGATGCGATTGCCAAGGTTGGATCTGTCTTGTGGGAGCATTCCTATGTGACTGCCGACAAGACATTTTGCATTTATCAGGCCGAGGATGAGGAGGCTATTCGCCAGCATGCCGCGGTGAGCGGCTTTCCCGCCACCAAGATCACCGAAATCCTGCGCGAGATCAGTCCGGCCACGGCGGACTAAGAATCGTTTCTGACCTTAGTTTGAATTTGAAAGCTTTTGACTGAGCTGTTCAAGAATCTGATCACTGAGCGGCAGCAGTCCAGAAATCTGAGCCTTTTCTTTTTCCAGCTCGATATGAGAGGCATTCCGGTTTTCCAGTTCCTGGAATTCCGGTTCCTGCTTCAGTGGCGCAAAGATTGGCGTATTGACCAGGATCTGCAACATGCCGGGGCTTTGGCGGGAAAACTGGCGGGCTTCGCGAATGGCAACTACCGGCTCGTTATCCATTAGGCAAATGCAGGCGCCCAGAAAATGGGTTGCCCGGTGAACCCCCTCGTGATCGGTTAGAAGAACGGAATAGGCCTCTTTGAGTTTGCGCTTGTAGTGGTCGGCACCGGCGGTATCTCCCATGGCATTTTTTGTGAACCAAAGGATGCGGGCGCCCAGGCAAAAATTATTGATTTCAAAGAGGGGACCCCAATCGGAGGGGTCATCCGGCTCCAGGCCGGTCAGAAGGCCGTGCGCTTCTTCAGTGCGCCCATTAAGCAGGTGCCAATAGGCCTGAATGGTTGCGGGTGCACAGGTGACTGCGTCGGCGTTCTTTTGCGCGATGCGATTGGCCTCCTCGCCCATGCCAAACGATGTGTAGATTTCAAAGGCAGAGGCAAGGTCGAAATCCTCGACCACCTGGCCACTGCCAAGGGCGGTCATTGTGGTCTGGAAGCCGGAAATCCACTGTGCGGAATTCAACACGTCCAAACCGGACAGGCAGATGTTGAGGCATTTGCGCAATTCACCCCTGTTCCAGGCAATATGAAACGAGCCCCAATGACTGAACAGGGAATTGGGCTCAATGACATCTATTCGCTCCCGAAGCTTTTCCGCTTCGTCGTAGCGCATGCGGACTGGCAATTCCTCCAGAAGATTAAGAAGATCAACGCCAGAGACCGGATCCAGGCTGAGGGCCTTTTGCAAGGACCGGACAACAAGTGCCCGAGGGTTGGCGCCACGCTTGAGAATAAGGCTGAGCAATCGATAACCGCGGCTGCAATTGGTGTTGATGCTGATTGCTTTTTCAACGTGGGTCTGAGCCCGGCTCATATCATTGGACAGATAGAAGAAAAAGGCCAAAGCCAGCTGTATGTTTTCTGAGTTGGGATTAAGGCTATAGGCGCGATCAAGAAAGGGCTTGGCCTCCGTCAACACCTGGTCGAGTGGGCGCGAGCCGTAACAAATGGGGTGGTTGCTGGCCAACAGGATTGAGTCGGCTAAACCGATCAGAGACGGCACAAATTCTGGGTCTGCCTGCAGGGAGATTTCGAAATGCCTTCGGGCTTCGCGCATACTGGCGACGATACGGGTTTTGAGGTGCTGCTGGCCCAGAAGATATTCTTCATAGGCGGCGACAGAGTTTGCGCGCGCGGCGGCGGGCGCCACCGGGTTGAGAAAGATACGCTCTTTGAGAGCATCGACAATGGCGGCGGCAATTTCATCCTGGACCGCAAAAATGTCGTCCAGGGTGCGGTCATAGGTTTCTGACCAGAGATGATAACCATCTGACACTTTTATGAGCTGCGCGGTAATGCGCACGCGATTGCCCGCCTTGCGCACTGACCCTTCCAGGACATGAGCCACCCCGAGGATTTCGCCGATGGTCGAGACACTCAGGTTCTTGCCCTTGAACTGGAAAGAGGAGGTTCGCGCCGTGACTTTTAGATTCTCGATCTTGGCCAGCAGATTGAGGAGTTCCTCGGAGATGCCATCGGAGAAGAACTCCTGCTCGGGGTCCGAGGACATATTGACGAAAGGCAGAACGGCGATGGACCCCTCCGGCGCGGCAGACCCCAGGCTGCGGGTGACGGCCGGGGCGTCTTCGTCCCGCGACAGGTGATAGCTGATGGCCTGGCTTAAGGTTTCCAGAGCCTGACTTTCTTCATTGCTCCGCCAGGTTGAAAAATCGATGGTCTGAATTTGCCGAAACCCGATTGGCGCATCCTGATTGTCAAATTTAATCGGGATCAGTTTGCGCGCATTTAAGGCGCTGTCCGCCTCGTCGGTGACCCAGCGCGAGCGCCGTGATTCCTGGGTCCAGACAACCACGACGGCCTTGGCGCGCTGAAGTTCTCTTTCAATTTCCTCCGAGAATCGGGAGCCGCCGCGCAGGTCGTTGTCCCACCAGACCGAATATCCTTTCTGTTCCAGGATTTCGACCAGTGGTTTGACCTCTGCGTGGTCATGACTGGAATAGCTGACAAAAATATCCGCCAAACCGTTTCAAGCTCCCCTTCGAACCAGGATCTCAGTGTTTGATGTGCTGGATAAGAGCCTCTTTCCCGGGCCGGGTCAATGGGAGCGACAGTAATTTGAGGGGAGGGAGGGCTCTGGCCCGAGACAGGAAAGGCTGCTCGGGATTTCCCGAGCAACCTTTTTGTTTTGTGGTGGGGTAAAGGCCTAGGGGTCCTGTGACGGGGTGTCGCCGTCTACTGGCGTTTCTGGTTCCGTATTGCCTGGCTGCGGAACAATGGCGCCTTTTGATTTTCGTTCGGCGACAAAGGCTTCAAATTCTTCCTTGTCCTTGGCTTGCCGCAAGCGGTCGAGATATTCCTGAAACTCAGATTGCTCTTCTTCTAAGCGACGCAGCACCTCTTCGCGATAGGCATCAAAGGCCGAGTTGCCGCTTGATGGGGCATGCCGATTTCGGCGACGGCGGGTCCGTCTGCCACAGCCTCCCTTGTATCGGGGGCGGCACTCCTGGCGGGCGTGGCCATGGACGGATGGGCCGCCCGCAAAAGCCAATCTTTCAAAACGCCAATCGGAAAATCGGTGGCTGAAGATCAGATAAAACAGAACGGCCAGACCAAGGGGCCAAAATACGATAAAGCCGAGGATCATTAGGGTCAGCCAGGCGGGTTTTCCCATTTCATCCATTTTGTCGAGAAAGTCTTGCATGGGTTTTTCTCTCTGAATGTTAATGTTTATAACATTAACATAAATAGGATGGAAGGGCGGCACTGTCAAGTCAGAGATGGGGAGGAATGGCTGGCGCTGCAAGGCACGCGCTTTCCAAGCCAGGCTCAAGGCGACAAAAACTATAAGTTTTCAGCCCTTTTTGCTGGATTCGAGCGGCAGACCCAGGCCATCGAGATAAATCAGAACACCTGCTTCCAGGAGGTCTTCAGGCTCCATGGGAATGGGGTGGGCATTGGGATTATTGCGCCCAAACAGGTCGGCAATGCCGTGGGACAGGGACCAGACGTGGAGGGCCACCATCATGGCAGGTGGACGCTTGGCTTTCGGCATATCGGCGATCAGGGTTTCAACCGCCCGGCGGAGAACCGCGAAGGCATCGGTGCTGGCATCTGTTACATCTTGCTGAAGGTCAGTTGGCAGGCGCGCTTCAAACATGGCGGCATAGTACGCAGGCTCATTTTCAGCAAACTGAAGATAGGCACGTCCGACATTCATGAACGCGGTAGTGGGATCGGGCTTACCCTCATTCCAGGCTTGCTCCAGCGCAGCCGTGAATTTTTCAAAGCCTCGGCTGGCAATGTGCGCGATCAATGCCTCGCGATCTTTGAAGTGGCGATAAGGCGCGGCGGCACTCACGCCAATCACGCGCGCCACCTCGGCAAGTGTGAAACCGGCGGGCCCGAATTCAGCAATCAGCTTAAGCGCCACATTGGACATGGCTTCGGCAAGATCGCCGTGATGATAGCCGCGCTTGCGATGTGTTCTGGAACGACGTTCTGACATGTAAAGGGTTTTTACATGAACTGGGGCTGGCTTGTCGCGTCTTTTGTTGCGCGGAGCCAGGGGGCCATGCTTTGCTCGCCTGGTCTTTTCAGGGAGGGAGGATGCATGACACCAGTGCTCGCAATTGCGCATATTACGATCCATGACCGGGAAACTTATGACCGGTACGGTGAACCGTTTATGGAGATCCTGGCGGGGTATAATGCCAAATTACTTGGTTTTGCTGATGGACCGGAGATTCTAGAGGGCAGATTTGAAGGGACCCGCCTTGTGGTTCTTGAATTTGCCAGCCGCGAGGAACTCGATCGCTGGTATCGGTCTGAGGCCTATCAGGGGATTTTGCCGCACCGGCTCGCCGCCTCTGAGGGCCATGTGTGGATCATTCCCAAGTTAGGCTTGCCGTAAAGGTGGTCCAGACACTATCTTGACCACTTGATCAGCTAAACGGCTGGTGTCCCTCGCAAAATATCAGGTGCCCCGCTCATGACATACCGCTTTTCTGGCCTTCTATTGGCGACTGCTTTTCTTGTTTCCTGTTCCACGTTGGAGCGGATCAATCCCTGGGAACAGGGTCCGGGGGAAGAAAAGAAACTGACCGCGGAAGAGTTCCGCAAGGCCTCAGAAACCGTTGTGTCCTGGCGCGCGAAAGGCACACCGCGCAAACGCTCAGACGCAGATTACCTGGATGTCAAAATTCTCGGCATCAACGATCTTCATGGGCACCTCAATGGTTTGAACATCGCGGGACGGCCGGTGGGCGGCGCTTCTGTTCTGGCATCTTATCTTGAAGCGGCCGAGGTGCCCGGGCGCACGCTTATCGTCCATGCGGGCGATATTGCCGGGGCCAGTCCGCCTGTTTCGGCCCTGCTGCAGGACGAACCGACGATCGGCTTTCTCAATATGCTGGCCAATGAACACTGCTCGAAGGAGGATCTTGCGGACCCAGAGTGCAACATGGTCGGTACCATCGGAAATCATGAATTTGATGATGGGCGCCCGGAAATGTTGCGGCTTATCTATGGGGGCCCTTTTAAAGAGGAAAGTGGCGGTGTTCGGCAATGGGAAGGCGCAAAGTTCCCTTATGTCTCGGCCAATATCGTGGTGACGGAAACCGGTAAGCCTCTGGTGCCACCTTATGTAATCAAGGAAATTGAGGGCGAGAAGATCGCCTTTATCGGGGCTGTTCTTGAAGATGTGGCGAGCATTGTTATGCCAAGCTCCGTGGAGGGGCTGACTATTTTGGATGAAGCGGAAGCGGTCAACAGCTACATCCCTGAATTACATGCGCAGGGGGTTCATGCCATCGTTCTCATTATTCATCAGGGGCTTCGTCAGGAGCATTTTGGCCGACATGCCATAGTCGGGGAGGGTGAACTCTCCGGCGAAATTATAGATGTGACCCAGCGGCTCGATGATGATGTGGACCTGGTGGTCTCCGGCCATGCCCATGCCTATACCAATGTTCTGGTGCCCAATAATAACGGCAAAAAGATTTTGCTCGTTCAGGCTTATTCTTACGCTACGGCCTATGATGACATTGATATTACGATTGACCGGGAGAGCGGTGATATCGTTGCCAAATCCGCGACCATTATGACGACTTGGGCGGATGCCGGCCCAGGCCTGACACCTGATGTTCAGGTTGCAAAATATGTCGATGCCAAGAACAAAGAAGTAGAGCCGCTGGTCACACGGGTTGTCGGTCATGCAGCGGAGTTCCTTGGCCGGACCCAAAATGATGCAGGGGAGTCGCCCCTTGCCATGCTCATTGCGGACGCCAATCGGGCCTCGACGGGCGCCGATTTTGCGTTTGTCATGATGGGCGGCGTGCGAGCGAGCCTCGACAAAGGACCTGTTGAGTGGGGGCAGGTCTCCACCCTCCTTCCGTTCCGCAATCAACTCGTGACCATGAGCCTGACGGGTGAACAGCTTGAGCGGCTGATGCGTCAGCAGTGGCACCCAGAAGGGCGTGACCATGTGTTGCAGGTGTCTGGTATGGTGTTTACCTGGGATGCGGCTAAACCCTGGGACCAGCGGTTTGTTGATTTCAAGATGGCGAATGGCGATCCGATTGACCCTCAAAAATCCTACCGGGTGACCGTGACAAATTTCCATGCCAATGGCGGCGATGGCTTTACGGTCTTGAAGGAAGGTGCTGACTGGGAAATGGGGGCAATGGATATTGATGCCCTGATTGATTATTTTAAAGCGCAAGGGGGCCCTGTCTCCCCGCCGCCCCCGGGACGGATAACGCGTCTGAATTAGAGGGCATCATTTTGCAAGGCCCGTCCATCACCATGAAAGGAAAGGGTTCATGTCGATAAATTTTCCACTCAAGGGCGGGTGCGCTTGCGGCGCCATTGAATTTGAGTGTCATGCCGACCCGGTTTTTTTCTTTCTTTGCCACTGTGTTGACTGCCGCAAAGCAACCGGCAGCGTTTATGCGCCCAATGTCTGGTTTTATAATGAGGCGGTAAAGATCACGAAAGAGCCCGCAGCCCATCTTGAAAAGAGCATTGCGGGCGACGATGTGCGACACGAGTTTTGCCCTGATTGCGGTACGCCGATCGGGATGTCGACGGCAGCGAACCCCAAGATGCGGGGATTTCGAGCCTCCTGTTTTGAAGATCTGCAGGGACTGGAACCGATCGCCAGTATTTGGATTTCAACCAAGCTACCGTGGGAAAAGCTGGATCCGTCCCTGCCACAGTTTGAAACCCAGCCGACCCGGGAAGAGTTCATGAAACTCATTGGGCGCGAATAGAGCAAATTGATCTAATCGCGTAGGGCATGAGTTAACCTGTCCGTCAGATTAGGCGCGGGGCTAAGCTATGTCTTGTTTGAGGCGCTCTAGGACCTTTGGCAAGACCTCTGTCACCAATGAAATATGGCCATGATCTGGCTCACCAATATAAGTGGCGCCAGGGATGTGCTTGTGCAGCCAGGGACCATGAGCGGCGGGCACCATTTTGTCGAGATCGCCTTGCCAGATGGAGACTGGCACCTTTACGGCGTTAAGATCAAATCCCCAGTCCTGGCAGAAGGCGAGGTCGTCATCGATCCAGCCGTCCATGCTAATATGCAACCCCCAGCGGATGCTGGCGGCCAGGGTGTCAGCGACCTCGGGTGTAAATGCCGCTGCGTCGACGGGGGGAATTAGACTACCAAAGGCTTCGGCGAGATCGGGGCCGGTGACCTTACGCATGTCCTCAAAGGCTTCCTTGAGGGCGGGACGAAGGGTTTCTTCTCCGGCCAGTGCGGCTGAAAACTCGGCAATGTTTTCCTCGCCCATGCCCGCCATAAAGTCGAGACCGGCCGCGCCATAAGGGGCAACGCCGGCAAGGCTTGCCGCTGCTTTGCAACGATTGGGCATCAAGGCGGCGCAGGCGATAGCATGAGGGCCGCCGCCCGACCAACCCGCGGTGATGAACCGATCAACGCCAAGACTGTCCAAAAGGTGATGCGTGTCCGTAACTGCGTCGGCAACTGTGCGACCGGGATGGCGTGAAGAAAGGCCATAACCGGGCCGACTATAGGCGATGACAGAAAGCCCGGCGGCTTTGGCGGGTTCGTCCCATTTGTCATAGACGAAGGCGCTTCCCGGGGTGCCGTGATGACAAAGGAGAGGAAAGCCGCGGTCAGCGCCCAAACGGATGTAGTCGAGGGTTCGCCCATCCGGAAGCTCAATCGTGTTGATCTTGTCCCGAAGCGATTGCGAAATCGGTGAAGTCATAACTTATTCTTCTGGCTCAAGCGGCCGGGCGCTGATCGCCCAGGACCGAAACGCGCTCACCGTAACGCGAGTGTGGGTAGTAATCCCAAACCGCGTGGTGCTGGGTGCAGCGGTTGTCCCAGAAGGTCAGGGTATTTTCTTCCCAACGCACACGGCAGGTCAGGCTGGGGGTTTCAGCGATGTGCTTGAACAACATGTCCAAAATGGCGCGGCTTTCAGCGGGCGCCAACCCTTTGATGCGAGTGGTAAAGCCTGAGTTGACGTAAAGCAGTTTGCGGCCGGTTTCAGGATGGGTGGCGATCACCGGATGCTCGTTCTTGGGATAACTTTGTCCTTCCGGGGCGCCAATGCCGTAAGCTCCGATATAGGGCAGGGCGCCATCGTGAATGGCGGTCAGGCCGGAGAGAAACTCTTTCATGGTGTCCGAGAGCATGTCGTAGGCGCGGTACATATCCGCATACATGGTGTCGCCGCCACCACTTGCGGGCATCTCGGTGATGTAGAGCATGGAGCCCATGGGCGGGATCTCTTCGCAGGAAACATCGGTGTGCCACCCATCGCCCGCCGTATAGGGGGAATCCTTGGTTGTCTTGACGACGAGAACTTCCTCGTCACCGCCGCGAGAATGATTGACCGGGTGAACGTGCAATTTGCCAAAGATGCGCCCAAAGGCCTTGTGTTGTTCACGTGTTAATTGCTGATCGCGAAAGACGAGCACCATATGGTCGAGCCAGGCCTGACGGAGATCACGGATCTGCGAATTAGTGAGTTGTGCCGACAGATCGATCCCCTTTACCTCCGCCCCGATATGCGGGGTCAGGGGCGCAACCTCAAACGACTCATAATTGGTCTTTGGCAGGTTTTCCTGTGGTGTCATTTTTGATGTCCTCCCTTTTTTGCGAAGTCTAGCTGCAAACGGCGATCCGCACTAGGGGCGGGGGCTGTCTTCGTCCTCAAAATCAGCGCGGAAGGACGCCACCAGATTGCGAAAGGCCAGGGCGGCGATGAGCAACATGACGACGCAACCAAAAAGATAGGTTGCGGTCATCGGCAAGAGGTCTGGGGCAAGAACGGCAGTGATACAGGCGGCAACCGCCAAGGACGCAAGGCTGTAGTCAATGGTGGTGGTCACTCGGTTGAAGGTTGTCTGAAGCGTGACGTTGAGCCGCCGACCATCCAGAAAAACAACCCAAAGGCGCGCGACAATCGTCAGTACCAAGAGCAGATTGGCGGCAGTCCAGTGATTTGACAATTTGCCCAAACTTTCCAACAGGAAAGGGATAAGGCACAGAAAAAGCGTTATAATGGATTGAGTGAGGATCATCATAATCCGGAAACCGGCAAGGGGGGCGCTTTGGGCGCGGGTGCTGCGCTGGACCATGGAAATGAGCGCGGTGAACCCGGCAAAGGTGGCGGCAATCTGGGCCAACACCAACAGGATACTGTCAATATTCATCGGAACCCCTTGCCTGCATGCGAGGCCTTACAGCACCGGAAATGTCGGCGCCGCCTTTTGCCAAATGAGCCAGCCCATACCCAGCATGCAAAAGATCTGGCTGATGAAAAAGAGGAAACGCAATAAAACGGTTGCGCTTGTTTCACTGAAGGTGACGTGCGTTAAGGTCTGCAGAACCCGGCACACGAGGATGACGACCGCCAATTGGGCAAAGAGTACCGAATACAGTCCGGTGATGCCTTCCAGGTAAACCAGCACGAAGAGGATGGGCAGATTTTCAAGGCAGTTGGCATGGGCGCGCAAAATACGCCGATATCTTGGGCTGCCATGGGGCTTGTCGGTTGGAAAATCCGTCAAGGTCGCGCGGCCGCTTAAAACCTTAGACCAGCGCGACACGCCGATCCCAAACATCAGGACCATCAGGGTCCACAAAGAAAATCCAAAAAGAACCCATTGCGAAATGGTCATGGCGTCTACCCCTTTTTTTGACGGTGATCGTCCGTTGCCAGACTAGCCGCGCGGTCGGCCAAGTCAAGCGTCAGCACAAAGGCGGCCTGAGAGTTAAGTTGTCGGCTGTGTGGGCTTGTCCAGCAAAAGCAGCAGGGGAGCAATCAAGATGGTCACCCACATCATCAAGAGGAAGTCGTTGGCGTAGGAAATAATGGCGGCCTGGCGTGTTACCTCGGCGTTGAGCGCAAGCGCGCCTTCGGGCAGGCGCCAGTTCCAGATTGCCGGTGCGTCGGGGCTGTTCAAGGCCGCGTTGAAGGGGGTCAGGCTCGTGGCGATCTCAGCGTGGTTGACCTGCATATTTTTAGCAAAGATTGCCATGACCACCGAAATGCCAATAGAGCTGCCGATGTTGCGAATAAGGTTATAGATTGAGGTTCCTTCACCGCGCAGGTGATCGCTTAAGGTTGAAAAGGACATGGTGCTTAAGGGCACAAAAACGAATCCAAGCCCAAATCCTTGTATTAAGCCGGACCAGGCAATGGTGTTTAAGGAAACGTCCGGCGTGAAATTCGACATGATCCAGAAGGAGACCACATTAAGGGACAGACCGAAAAGGAACAGCGCGCGTGGATCATATCTGGCAATCAGTCGAGAGATCATGAGCATGGCGATCATCATGCCAAGGCCACGCGGTGCCAGGATCCATCCGGTGGTGCGCACGGGTACGCCCATGAGATTTTGCAGATAGGGAGGTAGCAGAACATAGGTCGCCAGCATGGCGCCGCCAATGAAAAAGGTGAGCACCATGCCGACAGTGAAGTTTCTATCGCGAAACAGGCTGGGTTCGAGGAACGGTTCACGGGTGGTAAAGATCTGCACGACAAAGAGGTAGAGGAAGAGCAAGGCAAGAGCGCATTCGATAAGGATTTCCGGAGAGGCAAACCAGTCCTGAGACTGGCCGCGATCGAGCATCATTTGCAGAGCGCCAATGGAAAGGCTGAGGACAAGAAATCCGAAGATGTCAAAACGGCGTGAAGTTTTTTCAGTTTCAGACAGAAAGCTTGAAATGCCCAGAAAGGCAAGAATGCCAAAAGGCAGGTTGATGTAAAACACCCAGCGCCAGGAATACATGTCGGTGAGATAGCCCCCGAGGGTGGGGCCCAGAATGGGGCCGATCATCAGGCCGCCGGACCAGATGGCCATGGCCGCGCCGTATTTTTCGCGCGGGTAGATGTCGAGCATCAAGGCCTGGGACAGAGGAATAAAACCCGCCCCAAAGGCGCCCTGAAGCAGACGGAAGAAGACGATCTCCGGCAGAGTTTGCGCCGCGCCGCATAACATGGAGGTAACGACAAAGCCAACAATGTAGATGAGGAAGAGGCGCTTGCGACCAAAGCGCTGGGCAAGGACGCCGGTCGGCGGGGTCATGATGGCCGAGGCGACGATGTAGGAAGTGAGCACCCAGGCAATCTGATCTTGTGTCGCTGACATGGCGCCCTGCATATGCGGCAGGGCCACGTTGGCAATGGTGGAATCCAGCGTTTGCATGATGGTGGCCATCATGGCCGCAATGGTAATCAGGTTGCGGCGCAGGATGGGGTTGGCGGCAATCGCCCCCCTCACGAGGGCTCTGCCCCTTTCGGGGCTCGCGTGTCGACACGCACCTCGGCGCTCATGCCAGCGCGCAGCTGCGGGGCGTCTAGGCGGGGCTCAATGGAAATGCGCACGGGAATCCGCTGAACCACCTTGACCCAATTGCCGGAGGCGTTCTGCGGGGGGATGACCGAGAACTCGGCGCCGGTAGCCTGGGCGATGCTTTCGACCTCGCCGCGCCAGGTTTCCCCCGGATAGGCATCCACATGAATGGTTACGAGCTGACCTACCTTCATGTGGGTTAGTTCGGTTTCCTTGAAGTTGGCGGTGATGCGGGGGTGGTCGCTGGCGATAAGGCTCATGACCGGACTTGAAAAGAGCGATGAGCCGACGACCTGTTCGCCAATGTTGGGCGTGTCACTGGCGACACCGCTAAAAGGCGCCCGCACAATGGTTCGCTCAAGGTCATATTGCGCGCGGTCAACGGCGGCCTTGGCGGCGAGGTAGCGAGGGTGCTTCTCGACGGGCGCGTCAAGGTCTCCAGCCAGTTTGGCGCGGATGTCCGCCATCTGTTGCTCGGTGATGATGATCCTTTGGCGGGCCGTTTCCACGGCAAGTTCGGCATCGTCATAGGCGCTGTCGGAAATGGTTCTTGATTTGAGCAGTTTGGCCTGACGCCCCAATTCTTTTTCGGCAAAGGCCAGAGTGGTCCTTGCCAGAGAGAGTTCGGCCTCTTTTTGGCGATAGCTTGCGGCAAGGCTGAGGAGTTCGTCGCGAACATTTTCCAGATTGGCCTGAGCGGCGGTCAGGGAAATCTGGTAGGCGGCATCGTCGATGGTAAACAGGACATCACCCTTTTTGACGAGCTGATTGTCTCGCACGGAGACAGACAGGATTGGTCCGGAAACCTCGGCGGCAATCATTGCCTTGTCGGTTTTGACATAGGCGTTTTCAGTCGAAATGTAACGACCGCTGGTGAGATAAAAATACCCGGCAACGAGCACGGCGATGGCGGGTCCAAGAAGGAGGAGAGCCAGTCGTTTGCCTTCGCGGGTAGAAAAATTCAGACGGCGGTGACGAGGCAGGGTACGCACGGCGGCGGAGTTGTCGTTTTGCGCGGCGTTATCTGCTTTTTGTTTTGTTTCAGCGGCGGCATTTTGAGACATTGAACGATACTTTCAGGAATTACTGACTTTCGGTTTGCAAGGCTGGCGCCGGTTGATGCTCGGCCCCCGGGGCGACCCGGAGTAAATTGGCTTTCATCTTTTCCAGGGCGCGGGTCATGGTTTTAAGTTCGGCAAGGGTGATGCCGGCCTGGGCAAGGTCGCGGGTTTCTTCGGCGAGCTGCCAAACCTCCTCCATGAGAAATTGCCCCTTGTCCGTTAGATAAAGACAAAAGGCGCGGCGATCGGCGGGGTCGGGTCGACGTTCGACAAGCCCCGTCCCCTGGAGGTGATCGATCAGGCGCGCCAAGGTCATGGGCTGAATTTCCAAGGCTTCGGCCAGGGTCTTTTGATTGGCGCCTTCGTGCAACGCCAAGGCTACGAGTGCGCGCCATTGGGCCTGAGACAGGCCGAGGCCCTGGGCGCGGCGGTTGAATTCCTGGCGCAGGAGGCGTGTCACATCGGAAATCAGGAAGCCAAGGCTTTGAGTGGGATCATATTTGGCGCTTGGAGCCATAGGGCGTTTGTCCGGCGTTTCGGCGTACATTTGCAATGTCACCTTATTATAAGTAAAGCTTATTATATTGGCGCCGGCCGATAGAAGGCAAGGGTTATCAAGGGGTTGTGACAGGTGGTCACACGCGGGCGGGTTTAGGAGGGGCGGGTCTTATTCGGGAAAAGCGGCCGTCAGGCTGAGAAATGCCCCCAGATGGTCCACAAGCCGATGAGAACAAAGCCGGTCCCGGCGATGAGTTCCAGTGGCAAGCGCTCCAGATGAGCCTGCGCAAAGTTGCCCACCAAAACGGCAATGGCGGTGGACGCGATTAAGGCTCCTGCCGCCGCCACGAAAACCAAAAGCGGTGAAAGTTTTCCGTCGGTGGCAAAAAGCAGAGTGGCGAGCTGGGTTTTGTCTCCCAGTTCGGCGAGAAAAACGGTGACGAAGATGACGAGGAGTGGTTTCACGTTAAAGGGTTTCCTTGCTTGATGGGTGCTGTTTGGAATTGCTGTTTTCAGTTCGCCGCCGCATTTTTCCGGGTGCTTGCCGAACCGTGTTGGTGGCCCTCAGGACCGGGTCGAAAATCAGGCCGGAGACATTGGAAAATCTCGTGACGCGAAAAATGAGGCCGGTGGGGGTCATCGGTCGCACCCGGCGGACCTCTTTCAACATGGGCAGGAAGAAAAGCGCTACCGCTAATCGGACACAGGTTGCCGTCATGAAGACGCCATAGAGCGCAAACTCCCATTGCAGATGCATGCCAAAGATGGTGACCGACAAGGGCAGGTGGGTTGCCAACCAGCCGCCAAAACTGGCGCCAAAGAAAACAGCGGTTGCGGCAATGGTGCCGTGGACCGCCATGTAAATGGCGCGGCGGTGCGGCTCTGTCAGGTCATAAACAAAGTTTGTCGCGCTCAGGGTAAAGCCGGACCAGGTGACGCCGCTGAGCGCCTGGACCCCAAGCAGGTAGAAATAATTTGGCGACAAGGTCCACAGGGTGGGGATGAAGGGGATGGTAAAACCGGTCACGACCAAAATGAGGCGGTTACCAAAAAGATCCGACAGACGGCCCCATCGGCTCAGTGTGAGGATTTGAAACAGAACGGAGGCGGCGCTGTTGAAAGTGAGTTCGACATAGCTGAAGTGCAGGTCGCGTAACATATGCACGACAATGAAGGGTCCGGAGATCGCGACGGAAAATTGCATCAGGGCGAAGAAGAGGGAAAAGCGGATGAACCGTGATCGTTTCAACCGGCGTAGAATATTAGGGCCGAACAAGGACAGCCTGGCACCCTTCTTTTGGCCAGGGTCGGTCATTTGGATGAGGTGCCAGGTGGATATGCCCCGGGAAATCGACGCAAACAGAAAGATCGTCATGAAGCCGTAATAAGGCACCGTCCAGCTGTCGAAGAGTTGCAGGGTTAAGCCGGCCCCGATGAGGGCCGAAAAACTGGCGATTGAGCAATAACGGGTGCGTCTGGCAAAGAACCGTCCGCGTTTCTTCTCCGGCACAATGGCGCCCATGAGAGCGCCCCATTGGGGCGAGCCAAGGTGGGGGCCGATGTAATAGAGGATAATGCAGACGATCAGGATTGTCACCGCGTGGGCCGGAAAGAGCAGTGGGAGCAGGGCCAAGGGGATCAGCATCAAAGCCTGCAAAATGGCGCCCGCAATGATGATTTCCTTTCGCCAGCCGGTGCGATTTCCCAGCCAGACGGAGATCAGCTGAAAATAGGAGGCCACCATGGGGGGAAGAGTGGCAATGGCGCCGACCTGCGCCGTGGAGGCCTTGAGCAGAACCGCAAAGGCGGTGAAGTAACTCTCGCCGGCGCCCGCCATCAGAGAATAGGTCACCCCATCCTTCACCGAGTGATGAAGAGAGTGCTCCGTTGTCTCATTTGACGAAAATGTCTTCCGTCGCCGCGCCATCTTGAAATAAACCTTCCGGGATTTTTGACCGAACACATCGGGTATCCCGCGATAGTCCCTTTTCTCGGAGGCGTAAAGAGGAAAGAACCCGGGCATCGCAGTGATTTTGCCAAAAAAAACCGGAGCCCTCTTTGACAGAGCGCTCCGGCTTCAAATTGCCCGGCGGTGATTTAGTCGCGGCCAGCGTGTTTGAAAATCAAATAGGCAAAGATGACATAGCCGGCCCAAACAATGGGCTCGGTGATCATGAAAATGGGCTCTGCATTCTCAGGCGATGTCGTGCCGTTGACCAGCAGAAAGAGGTTGACCAGGATAATCGGAACCATGGTCTGGTGGATCCAGAAATGCACTTTGGACAAAACGCCGTCCTGCATTTTTGGAAACAGATGATAGGCAAAGCCAAAGACCATCATGGAGACAAAGCCCAGGAGGTTGATGTGAGCGTGGGTGGGCGCTTGCGAGTGATCGCCGGAGGACCCCATGTGAATACCCAAGGCAACACCAACGACGATATACAGTGATCCCATTACCAAAAATGCGCGACCAATGTTCATGATTTCTCCCCTCATTTGTGATCAAGAATGATTCGCAGTGGCACTTTGATACCGCAGGCAAGGGATTTCAAGGGGATTTCTATGACCAATTGTCAGGTTACAAACTATTCCCCGGGGATTATGAAAAAATTTGTAGGGCTCAAAATGCCCGAATCCACTGGTCGGTGGGTTGGTTGTGGTGGCAAAAAGTCTCAGGGACGCTCTTGAATAAGCATGGTCAGTCGCCAATCTGACATGATATCAGTTCATAGGTTTTTTCCGTAAATATCATTTCCCGAATCGCCTCCACATGTTGCCGCGTTCTGTGTTTTCCATTCATGCCTGTTTGTCGTTGACTTTATGTTTGACGCTTGCGGCATTTGTCTGCGCGCCTGAGGCTGAGGCCGAAGAGGTGGGATCATGCGGCGGTGGGCTTCGTTTTGAAACGCCGGTGCCGGCAGAAACCTGTGCCGCGATGAAGCGCATTCTTGCAGCGAGCCCGACAAAGCCGGAAGACTCAGGACTGATCCGCGACTCCAAGGCACGGGATCTGGCGGCGCGGCTGGAAAC
>SBHG01000207.1 GCA_006226305.1 Alphaproteobacteria bacterium
AAAATAAAAAGGCGGGGAGGCAGCACCCTACTGCCTCGCCCGCCTTCGTGTCACACCCCACCGTTTGAGATGTGTCAGTTCATCTCCGCGCGCACTTGTTGGCGCAGGATGTCGATGGGCTCATAGCCCTTGTCGGTTTTAAAATGCCAGAAGGTCCAGCCGTTACAGGCCTCCGCCTTTTGCACATGGGCGCCCATTTTGTGAATGGAGCCGCTGGCATTGGTGGTGACGATGGAGCCGTCCGGCCGCACCTTGGCGGTAAACTTGCGGCGCGGGCAATAAAGCTTGTCCCCGGCGCTCAGCAGGCCGCGCTCGACCAGGGTGCCAAAAGGCACCCGTGGTTCGGCCTTTTTAGACTGAGTGACCTCCAGGTCCTCTGGGGCCACAGGCGTCACGCGGCGGATCCGTTCCTTTGCCACTTTGATGTAATCCGCCTCACGCTCAATCCCGATGTAATTGCGGCCGAGCTTTTTGGCGACCGCGCCCGTGGTGCCGGTGCCAAAGAAAGGGTCCAGAACCACATCGCCGGGATTGGTTGTCGCTAGGATCACCCGGTGCAAGAGCGCTTCTGGCTTCTGGGTTGGATGCGCCTTGGAGCCTTGATCATCCTTGATCCGCTCCGAGCCCGTGCACAGCGGGATCACCCAGTCAGAGCGCATCTGAGTGCCCTCATTGAGGGCCTTCATGGCGTTGTAGTTGAAGGTGTATTTCTTCTGGTCCGCGTCTCGCGTGGCCCAGATCAGCGTTTCATGGGCATTGGTAAAGCGCGTGCCTTTGAAATTCGGCATCGGGTTCGACTTGCGCCAGATCACGTCATTAAGGACCCAAAACCCTAGATCCTGCAGCGCTGTGCCGACCCGGAAAATATTGTGATAGGAGCCGATCACCCAGATCGCGCCGTCAGGCTTGAGAACGCGCCGAGCCTCGGTGAGCCATTCCCGCGTGAAGGCATCGTAAGCGGCAAAGGACTCAAATTGATCCCAATGATCGTCGACCGCGTCGACCTTTGAATTATCCGGTCGGGTCAAGTCTCCGCCAAGCTGAAGATTGTAAGGCGGATCCGCGAAAATAAGGTCTACCGAACCCTCCGGCAGCTTTGTCATAGCGCTGATGCAGTCACCCTTGATGATCTTGTTCAAGGTCTTCGGGTCCAGCTTGATCGCTGATTTTTTGCCCCGGTTCCCATTACCCTTCGATGCCATACCCACTCCTGAACTCATATGAATCCGGAGAATGAGTCATGGCTGTTCGTCAGTCAATAGTTTATTGGAATCAATAGGTTAACAAGGATTCCTCATCTACAACATATTGTGTATGGGGCGAAAGGACCGTCTATGGTGTGGGGTTATTCCGTAACATTGGAGGGCATTTTGGTGCGCCTGCGTTCCATAACCCTTGTTTCGGTCCCAGCCATATTGGGGGAAGTCGATGTGGAGATTGCGCATAAGTCGGTCCCGGGTCACCTTGGCCACAATAGAGGCCGCTGCGATGGAAAGTGATCTCGCATCCCCCTTGATGAGGGTCTCGGTCGGGAGGTCCATTTTTGGCGCCCGATTGCCATCGATAAGAACAAGGTCCGGCGTGAGAGGCAGTGCGGTCACGGCCCGGGTCATGGCGGCCAGGGTGGCGTTCAGGATATTGATCTGGTCGATTTCTTCGACCTCGACGATGGCAACGCCCACCCCGAGCGCCTTGTCCCGGATCACGTCATAGAGGGTCTCGCGTCTCACCTCGCTGAGCTTTTTGGAGTCATTGAGCCCTTGCGGCAGGTCCGCCGGGTTCAGCACCACAGCGGCGGCCACAACGGGCCCGGCCCAGGGGCCGCGTCCGGCTTCGTCGACGCCAGCCACGCGGCCACCTGCAAGTCTCTCCCGCTCGAAATCCGGCACTAATTTCTCTTCTTTCAAGGACATGGGTCTTTATGCCATGATTCCGGGACATGAAGGGAGCGTGGGCCATGACGAAGATCCATAAAGGCAGCTGCAATTGCGGTAAGATTACCTTCAAGGTGGAAGGTGATCCCAAATGGGTCGCCAATTGCCACTGCGCCGATTGCCGCCGCGCCACCGGCGCCCCCTATTCGACATATATCGGGGTTCTGAAGAGCCAGATTAAATGGGGCACCGCCAAGCCGACCTCTTACGCTTCCTCAGAAGGGGTCCGCCGAACCTTTTGCGACCGCTGCGGCACACCCATTGCTTATGAAGGCATCCGTTGGCCCGATGAGGTTCATTTCTTTGTTGGCCTCTTTGAGCGCCCCGAAGATTTTGTGCCGACCAGTGAGGTCCACGCAGGTGAAAAACTGGCCTGGGTACCGCTGGCAAACCCCTGAAGCCGCTGGATTCAAACTCTCAAGGCAGCGCGCTATCTGATTCCAAGGGTTCAGAGCTTCGCTTTATCCACAAGTCCGTACACTCAAAGAAGCGCCATCTGGTCGCCGGGTCGGGGTGGCGGCTTGAAGAGCGTGCAGTTGAGGTCCATGGCCGGGCGTTCGAGGCCGAGACGGCGCGCCGTCACCCGAAACCGCTGGCCGATCTGCTTGGCATATTCGCCGCTGCCGACCATGCGCCGCCCCCAGGCCGCGTCATAATCCTTGCCGCCACGCATGTCCTGCATTCGGGCAATGACGTGCTGGGCGCGGTCCGGATAATGGGTCAAAAGCCACTCACGAAAGAGCTGCTTGATCTCAAGCGGCATGCGCAGGGCGATGTAACCGGCGGCGCTCGCGCCCGCCTCTGCCGCCCGTGCCAGGATTGCTTCAATCTCGTGGTCGGTGAGGGCGGGCACGACCGGCGCCACCATAACCCCGGTCGGTATGCCCGCGCGGGCGAGAAGTTCAATCGCCTCAAGCCGTCGCTCCGGCGTGGGCGCGCGCGGTTCCATGCGCCGCGCCAGCTTGCGGTCGAGGGTCGTCACGGAGATCGCCACTTTTACAAGGCCCTTCTCAGCCATGGGCCCCAGAATATCGATGTCACGCGTCACCAGATTGGACTTGGTGACAATGGTGGCGGGATGGCGATAGGCTGACAGCACCTCCAAGATGGAACGGGTGATCTTATGGGTGCGCTCAAGCGGTTGATAGGGATCTGTATTGGTGCCGAGCGCAATCGGGCGCACCTTATAGTCCTTGCGCCGGAGCTCTTCTTCCAGAAGCGCCGCCGCATGGGGCTTGGTGTAGAGGACGGACTCAAAATCAAGACCCGGCGACAGCCCAAGGTAGGCGTGGGTCGGCCGAGCGAAACAGTAAATGCAGCCATGCTCGCAGCCGCGATAGGGATTGATCGACCGATCGAAGGAAATATCCGGGGACTGGTTGCGGGTGATGACCGTGCGGCTGGCGTCCTTGTGCACCACTGTGCGCCGCGGCGGCGCGTCCTCGTCCAGAATGCCCCAGCCATCGTCCGCCATTACCCGCGAGAACCGCTCATAACGCCCAGAGGCGTTGGAGTGCGAGCCCCGGCCATGGGTGCTCTGGCCTGGCAGAACAGTCGGAGCGGGCGCGTTTGACAGCGCGCCTATGGCATCATTGGCCTTGTCCATCCATCGTCTTCGCATGGGCCCAAGTATGACGAAGAAAAAAGAACATAACAAGAACAAACAGAAGGCTTATTTGTACAAAAGTTCAAATCGGTCTTTGCGCCCATCGGGAAAAACCCGCTCTAGGACGGGCCGGGTGCCAGAAAAATCAAAATGAAAGCGATAGCTACCCGTACCCGCCACTTGAAAGTCGTCCCGGCTGAGCGGTGTCAGTCTAAGCGCGGTCCCGCCCTGGGGCGTAAAGGTGAGGACCTCGTGGTGATAGGCGACCCGCCCGATGCCGTAAGAGCCCGTCAGCGCCATATAGTCCGATTGCGTTAGGGTAGGCGGCTCCAGTTCAGCCGTCACGGCAAGATGCGCCCATGCATAGGTTTCGTGCCGCCCCGACCGGGCCGGATCGGCCAGCAGCATTTCGAGCGCTTTCATATGCCCTAGGGTGAGCGCCTTTTCAGGTGTTGCGGTCACATCTGGCGCCACGCCAAGGCCTTCCCAGTTCTCACCGGTTTTGGGATGCACTGGCTTGCCGGTTGAAACCGAAAGCACAAAGCCCTCTCCCACCGGAAAGCGGCTCACCGTATAGGCCGCGCCAGCGGTGGTTTCGCCGACAACTGTTCCAAGCTCAAAGGCGCGAACGGAATAGGCAAAGTCTTCGGCCGCCGATGCGGTCTTGCCGTCAACAAGCACAACAAGGCCGCGCCCGGGATGCGGTACGCCCTGGGGCTGTCGCGTATAACTGTCCTGCAAGCCTTGCCGTCCAGGGTCCTTAAACTGCATCGCCAAAGTAGGGCGTTCAAACAGATAGCCTTGCACGTAGCGCACAAAATCTGCATCACCGCCGCCATTGCCTCGAAGGTCAACGATCAGCGCATCCGCGCTATTGAGGAAGGCAAAGGCTGCATCAATCCGGCGCATGGCCTCGTGACCACCCTCAAAGTTGGAGATGCGGACGTAGCCAATATTGCCATCCATGAGCCGGACCTCCGGCACACCATAATTCTGCGTAAGGGAACGGGCATTCGGCAAGGCGGCCCGGTTCCGCGCGCCGCGCGGCTGCGTCAGCTCTCTAAAAAGAGTTGGATCGTAGAGAAGTTTCAGATGTTTGTCCGAAGAGGTGACAAAAAGATCCGCACTGACATCGCTGGCAAATTGCAAAGGATCGTTTTGACTGAAATTCATCCGGTGGGCCTTTAGGCTGCGCGTGATGGGTTCGCGAAGGTCTTCTTGAATATAGTGTTGGTCGACGAGCCTATTGATGTCACCAATGAGCATTTCCCGGTCAACCGCCGCGCGGCCCGCCGCGCCGAGGAAGATAAGGACAATTAGACCGCCCGCCATATGCTGCATGGATTTCGTCATCACCTTCAGACTTTAAGCTGGAAAGTGCCAGTCAACAATTGTTGAAGCGGCAATTACAAGCGATCTGTGTTAGAAACCCCACATGATCTCCGTCGTCATTCCAACCTTAAACGCTGAAGCGACCTTGCCGCGCACTTTTGCCGGGCTCTATGGAGCGGCCCTCAATGGATTGGTGCGCGAAGTGATTGTTTCAGATGGAGGGTCGGTGGATGCCACCCTCAAGATAGCCGATGCCGCGGGGGCTAAAATCATTGAGGGGCCAAAGGGGCGCGGGAGCCAGCTTCAGCGCGGCGCCGATCAGGCAACCTCAGACTGGTTGCTCTTTCTCCATGCCGATACCCGTCTTGAAGAGGGCTGGAGCCAGGAGATCGACCGTCTGATTACGGGGCGGGGCATCAAGGGCGTGCCAGACGATGGGCGCTTTGCGGCAGCCTTCCGCTTCGCGCTAGATGACTTGTCGGCCCGTGCTCGCTGGCTTGAGAAAATTGTCGCGCTGAGGTGTCGCCTGTTGAAATTGCCCTATGGCGATCAGGGGCTTCTCCTCTCAAGAAAATTCTATCGCGAGATCGGAGGCTTCGATCCGATCGAGCTTATGGAGGATGTGGCGATCATCCGAAAGGCCAAGCGTGCGGCGGGTCGAAAGTCAATCTTGCTTCTGAGAAATGTGGCTATCACCTCAGCGGAGAAATTTCAGCGCAAGGGCTACCTAAAAACACCCCTGCGCAATGCCGGGCTTTTGACCGCCTATTTTCTAAAAGTCCCGCCACGGATCTTGAGCCGTCTTTATGACTAGCGCCGCAAAATGGCTCGTCATCTTCGTCAAGGCACCGCAAATGGGCCGCGTGAAGTCCCGTCTGGCGAAAGAGGTCGGCCCGGTTGCCGCCACACGCTTTTACCACACTGAGCTCACCCGCCTTTTGCGCGAGCTCGGGCGGGATCCACGCTGGCAAACAATTGTGGCGGTCACCCCGGATCGTATGGCCTATACGGGGGGTCACCTCTTCGGCGGCCTGCCGGTTATCGGCCAGGGTCCGGGCGACCTGGGCGCGCGCATGCAGCGCTGCTTTGAGACTTTGCCGCCCGGGCCAGTGGTCCTCGTGGGCGCGGATATCCCAAGCCTTAAGGCAGCCCACATTGCTGCCGCCTTTGAAGCGTTGGGGTCTCATGACGCGGTCTTCGGTCCAGCGGAAGATGGCGGCTATTGGCTTGTCGGGCAAAAACGTGTGCCTCGCACGCTTTCGCTTTTTAATGGCGTGCGCTGGTCAAGTCCCCACGCCTTGTCGGACACCTTGGCCAATCTTCCCAAGGGGCGACTTGCCACGCAAGCCCATACGCTTTGGGATGTCGACATAGAGGCCGACTACAAGCGCTGGATTGACGCGGGCAGGTGAGCTTGCCAGACTGACCCCAAAAAAGACAGGGAGAAACGGCAATGCCCTTTGCCACGCACGACGGCAACAAGATCCACTACAAAACCTATGGCACCGGCGCGCCGCTGATCATTCAGCACGGGCTTTATTCAAATGCGGAAGAGCTAGCCTACCCGCAGTTTGTTGAGGCGGTGGGCCAGACATTTCAGATGATCTTCATCGACAGTCTGGGGCATGGCGCTTCCGATGCTCCTTCTGACTATGATCATTATCGCCCGGCCCATCGCGCCCGCGACATTGCGGCGGTGCTTGATGATCTTGGCATCGAGAAAGCCCATTACTTCGGCTATTCCATGGGCGGCTGGCTCGGCTGTGCTATGGCGGCGCACGCGCCGGAACGACTGAAGTCCATTTGCATTGCCGGGTTTCCGGTCGATATTCACCCGCCAAGCGATATGAGCGACGAGCAGTTTGAAGAGGTCTGGGCCAATTCCAAGCGCGGCCTCTTCTTTGACAATAAACGCGCCTTTGCGCGGCTCAACTCTGAAACAGAGCCCGGCCTTAAAATGTGCCTGCGCGCGATCCTGGATCACCCGGAGCACAAAGAAGCTGTGGCGGCGCTCACTGTGCCGGTCATGATGCTCTGCGGCGAGGATGACGATTTGTTCGCGGGCGCCCAGGCCATGGCTGGCGAGCTTGGCATCCATTTCTTGCCCGTGCCGGGCAATCACGGCGAGGCCATCAACCAAAACCTTGGCTTCTATTTCCCCGACGTGGCGGAGTTCTTTTTGAAGGTGGAATAGCTTGCAATGAATGTCATTCCGCGACTTGATCGCGGAATCCAGTCTACAAAAATAATGCCCTCATCCTTCGAGACGCGCTACGCGCTCCTCAGGATGAGGTATTTTGATCTGGGGATTTACAAACCCAACGTTCCCCCGCCTTCGCGGGGATGACGAATTGGCATTGAGCAATTCAAAAATCACTCACGCATCTTTGATGCGCAGCATGACATCCTTGTGTTCTTCAAGGCGCGGCATGATTTCGACGAAATTACATGGTGTCAGGCGATAATCGAGCTGCCATTTTAAAATGCCGTCCCAACCATCTTTCACCGCGCCAGTTGAGCCCGGCAGCGCGAACAGATAAGTGCCATTGGCTACTCCGGCGCAGGCCCGCGACTGGATGGTCGAGGTGCCGATCTTTTCAAACGACAACTGGTGAAAAAGGATGGCAAAGCCTTCGATCTCTTTTTCAATGACGCGCTTGAAGGCTTCCGGCGTCACATCGCGCCCGGTCAAACCGGTGCCGCCGGTCGAAATCACCACATCCACATGCGGATCGGCGCACCAGGCCTTTAGTTGCGTTTCCAACGTGCCCACATCATCCTTCAGGAGTTTCCGGTCATGAAGCTTGTGTCCAGCATGCTCAAGCCGCTCCACCAGAGTATCCCCCGACCGGTCATCAGCAAGGGAGCGCGTATCCGACACCGTCAGCACCGCAATGTTGAGCGGCACAAATTCACGGGACATGTCGAGACGGTATGAGTGCATGGACAGAAACCTTTGTTGGATGCCCGCCACTATAGATCAAGCACTTGAATTTGAGAATGTCTCTGCGCCGAAAAACTCAGTCCGACGTCAACGGCACATAGGCCGGCCATGTGCCCGAGACCACATGATCAAGTGAAGGCGATGCTTCACCAAGGCGCGCCTGATACATCCAGTAATTGCCCAGCACTGCCTCAATGAAGCCCCGCGTTTCCCGCGAGGGAATGCTCTCAATGAAGAGCAGAGGGTCTTCCTTGTAATTCGTCTCGCGAGTCCATTTTTTCAGGTTCCCCGGTCCGCCATTATAGGCGACCAGAAGGCCAAACAAATTACTGTCGAGCTCATAGGAGTTCATCAGCTCCTGAATATATTTCTGCCCCAGCATCATATTGAACGAGGGGTCATAGAGCCGGTCTTTGTTCTGGCTCTTGAGGGAGCGGTCTTTGGCGACATGAACAGCGGTGTTGGGCATCAGCTGCATCAGACCGCGCGCGCCAACCCGGCTGGTTGCCTCGGTGTTGAATTTGCTCTCTTGCCGGATAAAGGCATAGACCAGCGCCCGATCAACCGTAAAGCCGCCCTTCGGCTCAAAATTTGGTACCGGATAACGTCCGATACTGAGAGAGGGGTCCGCCGAATAGTTCGCAATATCGATCTGCGCATAGGGCATGTCCCACACCATGGCCAGATGCATTAGAGCCGGGTCATAGGAAGGATTGGCTTTGCCGTGGGCCCGGCGCATTTCTTCCTGGGCCATCGGCAGGTTGCCGACCTGCGCCAAAGCCACCGCGCGGGCGACCCCTGGCAGCTTTAGGGCATCCTCCACCGAAGATGAAGAGACATCGGGAATATCGCTCAGCGAGATGAGTTCGCGCCCAAGCTGACGCTTGGCCAGAATGCCGTAAAAATGCTGATCGCTTGCCGCCGCTACTTCCAAAAGCGGTGTGACCCTTTGTGGGCTACGGGTGACGAGGTAAGACCGTGCCGACCAATAGGCACCGGCGGCCTTATCGGAATTGGAGACGCGATTCGATTGAGCCATGTGCTCGAAATAATCTGCAGCAGAGGGTTTGTCGCCAGTTCGCCAAGACACCAGCCCCGCCGTCCAATAGGCGAGCGGTACCTTGTCGCCATTGCTGGCGATCACATCTTTGGAGACCCGCAGCGCCTTGGCGTCCACATTTTCAAGGTAATAGGAATTGGCGATCCATTGGCGGATCTGATCAAATTCATGCGACGTCAAATCCTTGCGGGTGCGGTGCTCGTTAAGATAGTTGAGTGCCTGGGTGGGTCGCTCGCGGCGCAAAAGGTCGCGAACATAGGTCTGGATCTGCGACACCCGGCGGCGTTCCGCCGAGTTGTGGCGGCGCGGTGGCAGAGATTTCAAACCCGGGTTTTCAAGTGATGTGCGCCAGTAACGCTTTTCAGCGCGCTCCGGTCGGCCTTCAGAGGCGGGGCGGCGCTGCATCGCCAGTGCGTAGATTTTGCTCGCATCCGGGTGGTCGGCATAATTTGCCATCCAAGATTTAAGTTCGCCGTATTTGGAGCGATAGGCCGTGGGGTGCATGTAGCGTTGGTAAAGCACATGCCCCATCAGAATGTCGTTATCGAGTTCCTTAATGAGCCTGTCGGCGGTGCGCCATTCGCCGCGCTCCTGCGCCTTGAATATTTTTTGATAGGCGTCCACATCCGGCGCGCTCAGCACCAGCTCTTGACCATTGGCCTGAGCGACATCCGTCGCGACAGAACCCGGCAAGGCCATGGCAATTGGCGCAGTTACCAGAAGGGCCGTCGCCGTCAAGGCAACCGCGCAAAAGGCGTGCCGAAGTCTTTTTCCTGGATGCTTCAAGATGCAGCTCCTCACCCTTACCCTGTCCCGTCTTGGGAGGGCTCCCCAGTCCAAGTGCAGATCATGTGCCAGAGGCTCCTAAAACACACTTAATTTTGGGGCATAATCCTGTGGATTTTTGCTGATTCTGAGGGGTTGCCACAGATAAAACAGCAAAATCGAGGAATAATTACTTTTGCTGTAGTCGTTGCTCGACCTGCAAAAGATCTGCCCAGGCGTATTTCTTCTGACCAGGTTGACGCAGAAGATAGGCCGGGTGAAAGGTCGCCATGCAATCGATCTCACCGTCCTTTGTTGCGACCTTTGCCCAGCGCCCGCGCAGTTTCATGATACCCGTCGGGGTTTCAAGGAGATGTTTGGCGGCAGTGCCGCCCAGGGCAAGCAGGATCTTTGGCTGAGCGATTTCAATGTGACGTTTCAGGAACGGCAAACACAGAGAAATCTCTTCCAGGCTGGGGTTGCGGTTTCCCGGCGGTCGCCAGGGCAGAATATTGGCAATATAAATCGACGTCTTGGGATCTTCTGAGCTTCGGTCCCGGTTGATGGCCGCCATCATGAGATCCAAAAGCTGGCCGCTGCGTCCAACGAAGGGGCGGCCTTCCCGGTCTTCATCCCGGCCGGGGGCTTCACCAATCAGCATGAGTTCAGCTTTCGGATTGCCGTCTGCAAAGACCGTCGAGTGAGCGGTCTGTTTGAGCCCACAGCCCTCGAACCGGCTGAGCGCCTCCCGAAGCTCGCCAAGGGTCTGGCATTCCTGTGCAAGACCCTGTGCATTCTTAATAAGTTCGCCTGTTGGCCTCATGGCGGCACCCACGCTGGGTCGCGGCGGTGTCGCGGGGGTTGCCTTATCGGTAAGGGGTTCGGGAGTGGGCGGCGCAGGAGGCGCAGCCTTGAAGCGGTTGACCGGAGCCTCGCCCATGACTTCATCCGCGCCAGCATCCACGAGCCATTTCAATTGGCTGAGCGGGTCCTGGCGGGCGGCATCGTTTGCTCCGGAATAATTGCTCATGAGATTATCAAAACTGCCCTAAATCGCTGATTTTCGCCATCTTTCGTTGACCATCTGGCGGAGTCACTTCATAAAGTGCGGTAACGGTCTCTAATGAATTCAGCGGTTTTTCTACCATTGGAGTCAATAGGGACACTAACGCAAAGAATGCCAAAGGCAACAAGAAGAACTTCCCGCCAAATCGTCAGCGATTGGAAAGGGAGGCATGCCGAGGAGAAACTCATATGTCAGAAGACGCCATCGAACGGGAATCCATGGAATATGATGTCGTGATTGTGGGGGCGGGCCCGGCAGGTCTCTCCGCGGCAATCCGGCTCAAACAACTGGCTGAGGAGAAGGGTCAGGAAATCAGCGTCTGCGTCCTGGAAAAGGGCTCGGAAGTCGGCGCCCACATCCTCTCCGGCGCTGTGTTGGATCCGATCGCCCTCAATGAACTTTTACCGGACTGGGAAGAGCGCGGCGCGCCTCTGGAAACGCCCGTTGTGGATGATCAGTTTCACTTTCTGACGGGCGACAAGGGGGGCATCCGTCTTCCTAACTTCATGATGCCGCCGCTTATGAGCAACCATGGCAATTACATAGTCAGCCTGGGCAATGTGTGCCGTTGGCTGGCTGAGCAGGCGGAAGCCTTGGGGGTTGAGATCTATCCGGGGTTTGCCTGTTCCGAGGTTGTCTACAACGATGATGGATCCGTTAAGGGCGTTGCCACCGGTGACTTTGGCGTGGCGCGCGATGGCAGCCACAAGGGCGGTTACACGCCCGGTATGGAGCTTCATGGCAAATATACTTTAATCGCCGAGGGGGTGCGCGGTTCGCTGGCCAAACAGCTGATCGCCAAATTTGACCTTGATAAAGACTGCGAGCCGCAGAAGTTCGGCATCGGTCTGAAAGAGCTTTGGCAGGTTGCGCCGGAAAAACACCATCCGGGCCGCGTTGTTCACACTATGGGCTGGCCCCTTGATAACAACACGGGCGGCGGCGTTTTTCTTTATCATTTCGGCGACAACTATGTGGCCGTCGGATTTGTGGCGCACCTTAACTACAAAAATCCATACCTCTCTCCGTTCGATGAGTTTCAAAGGGTCAAGCACCACCCCAAGCTGGTGGAGACCTTCAAAGGCGGCAAACGTATTTCTTATGGCGCGCGCGCCATTACAGAAGGCGGCTTCCAGTCAATTCCCAAGCTGACTTTCCCGGGCGGCGCTCTCATTGGCTGTTCGGCAGGTTTTGTCAATGTGCCGCGGATCAAAGGCAGTCACAATGCCATGGAGTCCGGCATCTTGGCGGCAGAGGCGGCGGCAGAAGCGCTGGCGGCCGGTCGCACGAGCGACGAGCTGACAGAATACACAGCCAAGGTTGAAACAAGCCATCTCATGAAAGACCTCAAGCGGGTGCGCAACGTCAAACCGCTTTGGTCAAAGTTTGGCACCTACCTGGGTGTTGCCCTGGGCGGGTTCGATATGTGGACCAATCAGCTCTTTGGTTTTTCTTTCTTTGGCACGCTCAAGCATGGCAAGCCGGATTCAGAAACGCTGCGCCCTGCGTCTGAATGCGCCAAGATCGATTATCCCAAACCGGATGGCGAGATCAGTTTCGATAAATTGTCGTCGGTGTTCCTGTCCAACACCAACCACGAGGAAGACCAGCCCATTCACTTGCGGCTCACAGATCCGGATGTACCGATTTCGATCAATCTGGCGGAATGGGCTGAGCCAGCCCAGCGGTATTGCCCGGCAGGCGTGTATGAAGTTATCACGGACGACAACGGCGATAATCCTCGGTTCCAGATCAACGCGCAAAACTGTGTACATTGCAAAACTTGTGATATTAAAGACCCCAGTCAGAACATTACCTGGACAGTTCCGGAAGGTGGCGGGGGCCCGAACTATCCAAATATGTAAGCGAGGCGTAAGTCTTTGAGATTGAGCAAAGCGATTTATGAGGGGCCGATGAGACATCAGGCCCCTCGTTTGTCTTTGAGTCGGTGGATAATTGCAGGGGTAGGGGTCTTTGCACTTTATGCATGCGCAACCGACACGCAATATGGCGCACCAACTTCCCGTATGAACGATGCATCCAAGCTTGATGTCGTCGAAACGCACTATGGCAACTATCTCGCCGCCCGACAGGCGATGATCGAAAATGATCAAAGCGCCGCCGCTGCATTTTACAAACGAACCCTGAAAGAAGATCCCGACAATCAGATCATTCGCGAGCGGGCATTCCTGCTGGAGCTGTCGAGCGGCAATTTCGAACGCGCGCTCGCCCATGCTGAAATCCTGGTAGCGAGCAGACCGACAAATCGTCTGGCCCGCATGGTCTTGGCGACCAATGAGATACGGCAAAAAGGTTATGTCCGCGCCCGTGCACAAATGGATCAAAGCGCCATGGGGCTTTACAACGCCTTGGCGGTAGATCTTCTGCGCGCCTGGACCTATGCCGGGGAAAAGGACATTGAGGCCGCCGAGCGTGCTTTGACCGGTTTGCGCGCCTTTGGCAGCGGTGAACTGCTCGCTGCCTATCACTTGGCGCTCATTTATGACAACGGCGGGGACGCGGCCGCTGCGGAACAGAAATACCTTGATGCGTTGGAGATGGGCGGTCGCACCAGCACCCGCATCGTCGAGGCCTTCGGCAATTATCTGGAACGTCAAAAGCGAGGATCGGAAGCGGTTGCTCTCTATGATGAATATCTGGAATTGCAGCCAAACAATCCTGAAATCAGAGCCTCCCGGGAAAGAGCCTTGAAAGGGCGGGTGCCCCAGGCTTTTATCAGTTCCATCGAGGTCGGTGCCGCGGAAGCCTATTTGAGCGTGGCGGGATTTCTGGATACGGATCGCACGGCGGATCTCTCCATCGCTTATCTGCATCTGGCCCTCGCTTTGGAGGAAGATTTCCCCATCGCAAATCTTATTCTCGGTGAGTTGCAAAAACAGCGACAAAATTATTCATCCGCCATCGAGTATTATGCCAAGGTTCCTCTGTCAGACCCGCTTGGACCTCAGGCGGCAATCCAAATAGCTGCTTCCTTGCAGCAGCTGGATCGCGGCGATGAAGCGATTTGGACCCTCAACAATTTGGTAAAGCGGCGACCCGAGGATTTTCTGGCGCGTGTATCGCTTGCCGATAGTTACCGCACCCAAGGCAAATTTGACCTGGCGGTTGACAGCTACACAAAGGCTCTGGAGCTTCAAAAAGCAGAAGGTGATGAAGCCGCATGGTTCGTCTTCTATTCGCGCGGCATGTCTTATTATCAGATCGGCGAGGTCACAAAGGCGGAATCAGACTTCCTTCAGGCGCTGGATATCACCCCTGAACAGCCGCTTGTGTTGAACTCGCTCGGTTACAGCTGGGTCGAGCGTAATTATCGTGTGCCCGATGCCCTGGCCCTTCTGGAGAAGGCGGCAGAGTTATCACCCAACAATGGCTATATCATTGATAGTCTGGGCTGGGCTCACTATCAGCTTGGCAATTACGAGCTGGCGACAAAATATCTTGAACTCGCCGTGGAGCTTGCACCGGAAGATGCTGAGTTACACGACCATCTGGGAGACGCCTATTGGAAAGCGGGCAGATACCTGGAGGCCGGCTTTGAGTGGCATCACGCCCTAAAACTTGACCCGAGCCCAGAGAGGGTCGCGGCCATTGAAGAAAAACTGGAACGTCGTTCCAAAGTCATCCCCAACAGCTAAAGCGCAAAAAAGGTTGATATGATCACCGAAAAAGCACACGCCAAAATAAACTTGTTTCTCCACATCACCGGCAAGCGCCAGGATGGCATGCACGAAATGCAAAGTCTGGCCATCTTTCCGCAAGTCTATGACACGGTCACCGTCAAACGTGGCAGCGACTTGTCGTTGGAAATTACAGGACCTTTCGCGGACGACCTTTGGAAAGCAGCTGACATTGAAGACAATCTGGTGATCAAAGCCGCGCGCCTGGTGCAGGGCGCTTTGGGCAAGGATCGGGGAGCTGCGATCACCCTCGACAAACAGCTGCCAGTCGCAAGCGGTCTGGGCGGTGGATCGGCTGATGCTGCCGCGACCTTGCGGGCCCTGATGCAGCATTGGAACTACCACCCGGACATCACAACCGTACGCGCGATTGCGGCCCAGCTTGGCGCCGACGTTCCAGTGTGCCTGGCCAGTCAGCCCTCGGTCATGCGCGGCATCGGTACTCAGCTGTCTCTGCCGCCACGTGTACCCTACATGCACATGCTGCTCATCAATCCTGGCAAACCGGTTTCTACCAAAAAGGTATTTGAGAGCCTCAATTGGCGTTATGCGGCGAAGAAAGGTGAGGTTAAACTGCCGAGTGACTTTGGCACCGTGCGCAAGCACGGCAATTTCCTCAAGAAATGCCGCAATGATTTGGAGCCCGTTGCCATGCGCCTCCAACCGGAGATCAAATCTGTGATCAAGGCTCTGGAAGGCCAAGACGGCTGCCTGGTGGCGCGTATGTCGGGATCCGGCGCCAGTTGTTTTGGCATATTCAAAAGCCAGGCAACAACCCGGGCTGCATACGAAGTGCTGTCAGCGCAAAATCCGAAATGGTGGATCAAGGCGACAACGTCCTAGGGAATTAAGAATACTGTCCCTTTAATTCCGGTGGCCTTGGGACCACTCGGCGTGAGCGATAAATCCGTTCAGAATGGAAAGGCCGCGACTGCGGCCCGCCCTTTTGGGCGCCCTCGCGGAGCCGGTGGCTTTGGGGCCACTCGGCGAGAGCGATAAATCCGTTCAGAATGGAAAGGCCGCGACTGCGGCCCGCCCTTTTGGGCGCCCTCGCGGAGCCGGTGGCCGCAAGGCCACTCGGCGTGAGCGACATTAATAAGTTCGGCTGACGCAAAACTCGACAATGCCGTCAAGGGAGGCGGCATAGTCGCTATCGGGAAAGATCGCCAGAGCATCGCGGGCCATAGACCCATAATGGCGCGCTCGCTCAATGGTGTCGGCCAGGGCACCGTGCTTTTCAAGCAAAGCGATGGCCTTTTCAAGGTCACCATCATCCTGGTCGCCTTTTTCAATGGTGCGTTTCCAGAAATCCCGCTCGCTTTCCGAGCCACGCCGATAGGCGAGCACGATTGGCAAGGTTACCTTTCCCTCGCGGAAGTCGTCGCCCACGGTCTTACCGAGCTTGGCCTGGGCGCCGGAATAGTCGAGCGCATCGTCAACCAGCTGGAAGGCGATGCCGAGGTTTTTGCCGTAGGACAAAAGGGCGGCTTCCTGATCCGGTTGGTCGCCAGCAATGACGGCGCCCACGCGGCACGCCGCTTCAAACAGAGCGGCGGTCTTGGCGCTGATGACCTTTAGATAAGCGTCTTCCGTTGTGGCCGTATTATTGGCGGTGATGAGCTGCATCACTTCGCCCTCGGCAATAATGGCCGAAGCGGACGACAGAATATCGAGCACTTTCATGTTGTCGGCTGCGACCATGAGCTGAAAGGCCCGGCTGAACAGGAAGTCGCCGACAAGAACGCTGGCCTGATTGCCCCAAATCGTATTGGCGGTCGGCGAGCCGCGGCGCAGATCGCTTTCGTCAATTACATCGTCATGAAGCAAGGTGGCCGTGTGAATAAATTCAACACAGGCTGCCAGTTTCACATGGGTGTCGCCGGTGTATCCGCACATGCGCGCACTGGCGAGCGTCAGCATTGGGCGTAGGCGCTTACCGCCGGAGTTAATGAGATGACCCGCCAAATTGGGGATCATGTCCACCGGACTTTCCATGTGCTTGATAATAGCCTGATTGACCTTCTCAAGATCGTCCGCCACCAGGCTCTTCAGGTTAGAGACTGCATGCTCGGACCCGGCCTTGGACCCGTCAATGTTCACGATTACTGCCACTTTTGGCCTCGTTTGTCTTTTTTTGGCGTCACAGTCGCTGGATGCCATTTCCTTTTTTCAATGGTTATTATGGTCTCAGGCCCCTATGGGTCAAGTTGACTCTTTGCCAGGCAGCCAATACCTCTTGAACTTGTAATCTTGTAAGCAGGGTGGGAGCCGTCCTTATGCGGGAAATTATGCGCACGAATGATCAGGTCATTTTGTCCTTCGTTCAGGCGGTCTTTAAAGATATGGGGCTGCCGTGTTATCTGGCAGATGAGAATATCTCCATTATGGAGGGTTCAATTGGGATCTTCACACGGCGACTGCTGGTTGATGAGGAAGATCTTCCAAAAATGCTGAGCGTCCTCGCCGATCCAGCGATCTATCCGCATCTTGTCGACGAGGTGCGCAAGGAAATAGATGCCGCCCCATGAGCGAGCTGACTGACGACGCCTTTCTAGGCGGTGATCTTGAGGTTCTGCAGCCGAAAAAGGGTTATCGCGCCGCCATGGACGCGGTTCTTCTGGCCGCAGCGGTGGGTGCCACGCCGGGCGACAAGGTCCTGGATGTGGGCGCCGGCGTTGGGGTGGTTTCGTTGTGCCTGGCAAAGCGCCTTCCGAACATCAAGATATTGGGAATTGAGAAACAACCAGCCTTGGTCGATCTTGCCCAACAAAACATCACCCGCAACGATCTCGAAAATGTCCAGATCGAGGAGGCGGATCTTTTTGATGCCCCCAAGGAGATTGATCGCAATGGCTTTGACTGGGTGGTGAGCAATCCGCCCTATTATGAGGCGCAGCGCGGCAGGGCGTCGCCGCACGTCATCCGCAAAGAAGCGCATATGCAGGATGAGACAAAGGGATTGGAGGCCTGGGTGGAAGCATCGGTCAAATTTGTCCGCCCCTTGGGCCGCTTTGGGGTAATCTTCCCGGCAGAAGAACTTCATCGGCTCATAAGAAGTTTGAGCGGGCCGCTCGGCGATCTCAAGATCTTTCCGCTCTGGCCGGGCACGGGTAAGCCTGCCCGCCGAGTGATCCTGGTCGGGACCAAAGGGGCAAGGGGCGGTGTCACGCTCTTGCCGGGATTGCAGCTCCATGCGCCGCCACGGCGTTACTCAGAGGCGGCTGAACGTGTCCTGCGCGGTGGTGAAGCCCTAGTCTTCTAAATAATCAGACCAATCCATCCGGTTAAGCTCATGGAGTTCAGCCATGGCCTCATCCGTATAGGGTCCGTTGGGATCAATCGTAACCGCCTGAACAAAATCAGCTTTCGCTTTGTCCTTGTCTTTCAAAGCCAGATAAAGGCGGCCGCGCATCATGAGTGCTTTGACGTTGTTCGGCGCCATGTCGATGACTTCATTGAGTTCTAGTTGCGCGTCGGATGTGCGCCTCAATTGTGCCAGGGCGAGCACGCGATCAAGCCGCACATCTTCCCGGTCATCGTCAAGCGCTTTGGCGGCGTCAAAATCTGCCAGGGCGCCCTCATAATCTTTAAGCGCCATTCGGGTCTGGCCGCGCAGGTAATGCGCCTCAAAGGTCTGCGGGGTGTCTGCTATGACAGCCGAGAAATCGGTCTCCGCCAGTGCATATTCGCCCTGCTGAACCCAGGCTTTGCCGCGCGCCAGCCGCGCCGCTCGGTTATGGGGAGCCGCCTCGACGGCTTTAGCCAGAAAAGCATTCGCGAGGGGCGTCTTGCCTTCCAGAAGATAGGCCTCGCCAAGTCCCATCAGAGCCTCCACGTGAGTGGGCTCCAGAGCCAGGGCCGAACGAAAAGCGTCGACGGCTTCTGCCGACCGTGTCAGGCCAAGCAGGCTTTGACCTTTCCCCGTCAGGAATTGCGCGTTTTTCGGCTCAATGCCGAGGGCCCCTTCAAAATCCCTCAGGGCGAGGTCAAATAGGGCCAACTGAAGATCAGCACTTCCCTTAAGGCCCAAATATTTGGCGCGGGTCTCAGGAATAACCGGCTGGGTGAGGCATTCCTCTATTAGCAAGCCGGCGGCCAATGCATTGCCCTTCGCCAGAACCTCCTCGCCCAGTTCACAATTGGTGAGATCGGTAGGGGTCAGTTCAAGTGGCGGCAGGCGTCCAAAGTCCTCTGCCGCCGGGGCAGATGAGGAACTTCCCGCCACAATCATCAAGATCGCAAATATGGTTTTTGGCCCTGTCATCCGTCCTAACATTTCGCCCTTTCGAGGCTGGTTTTCGCTCAAGTTGCCGTCTCTGGCAAGCCTTGCTGTGTCCTTGGCCCGCCAAAACGCCCTTATTGCCCCACATTCTTGCCCATCTTCACGGCAAAACTATGATCAGAAGCGGGTCGGTTATGGTTCTTGGGACAATTTCGTGGAATGATTGCGTGGAGATGCTTGGCAGCATCAAATGCAATGAAAAGGATGGGAATATGCGACGTCTGTCGGGTTTGATCTTTGTTCTCTTTTGGACAGTCGCGAGCGCTCTGCCGCTTCAGGCTCAGGTGGATATCCCGGCCGAAGAAATCTTCGACCATCCATTGATGGAGAAAGATTTTACAGTCCCGGACCACTCGTCGGATTATACACGCCTTAAAACGCGCATCGAAGATATCGCCAGCAAATACAAATTGATGAAGGCGGGCACCACAGATACTGACCTCGATGCTCGGCTCGTTGATCTGTTCTCAACGGATAACCCGCAGCGCTTTTACGAAGAGTATGGGCAGGAGATCGAGGTTGCGAATAGAAATTTTGATCTCGCACAGCTGCAAAACCTGGGGCGTTATTATCTCAACCGCTACCGCCATGACGATGCCAAAGCGGTGTTTTTTCATGTTCAGCGCGTCTCCCAGGACAAACGTCAGCGTGCGCAGGCGCTGGCCTATATGGCCGAGGCTTATTTGGGCGACGACGACAAAAAGACGGCCCTCAACCTCTTTTATCTGAGCCTTGAAGTCCATCGCTTATCGAACGCGCAATACCGATTTAATCAATTGCGTGAAGAAACCGACATGCTTTTGAAGGACATTGCGGTCAATGCGGAAAGCGATGTGCCGAGCGCCTGCATGATTTTCTCGCAGGACTTTAAGGCGGGATTTGATCCGGAAGGCTATCTTGAAATCACGCCGTCTGTTGATGCCGACATTTATGCCCAAAAGGATCGCATTTGCGTGCGCGGGCTTAAACATGGCGCGGGCTATACCTTCAAAATCAAGAAGGGTGTGCCGAGCGCGGGTGGTCCGGCTCTGAGGCGGGACCTGGAGCGCACCTTCAAAGTGCCGAATATGTCTGAGCGGATTGTCTTTTCTTCCGGCGCTTATGTTTTGCCAAAGTCAAAGGACGAGCTGATCCCCTTGCGCACCGTCAATCTGGAAGAAATTGAACTTGAGCTTCTGCGCATCAACGACCGCAATATGGTCAATGCCATCTTCACCAACACCTTCGAGCGCGATCTTTCCACCGGCGATTTGCGCGATCTGGAGTACACACAAGGCGAAAAGATCTGGGAAGGCTCCGTTTCTGTCGCCATGAAGCTGAACCG
>SBHG01000129.1 GCA_006226305.1 Alphaproteobacteria bacterium
ACCCCCGCCTTGGCGGGGAAACAGTGGAGCTTGGGGGCCAAATGGGTGTGGGAGAAGGCAAGTGACCTGGAAGGTCTGTTACAATCTCGGAATAGGTCGTTGCAAAAACGCCGGCACGTGATCGCCAAGGCCAATAACATCGTCATCATCTGTATGCCGATTAGGCCGACCTTTGCGGGCTGGCTTTTGCTCATCGGATTTACTACGCCGTGAGCGCGTGCGTTTGGGAGCGGCCTCTTCCGGGGTTTCGTCAACCGGTGCCTTGGCCTTCTTTTCAGAGGGCGCTTCATCGGCTTCTTTGGGCTTGCGACGGCGCTCGCGCTTGGGTTTGGTCGCCTTTGCGTCTTCTTCCTCAACGGCAACGCTGCCCAAATCAGCCAAGTCGATCTTCTTTTTAGTCAGGTCTTCAATCGCCTTGAGGTATTTGTCTTCCGCCTTTGTCGCGATGGTAAAGGCAAAACCTTCACGGCCAGCGCGGCCGGTGCGCCCGATGCGGTGCACATAGTCTTCGGCGTGCGTCGGCACATCGAAGTTGAAGACATGGCTCACATCCGGAATGTCGAGCCCACGAGCCGCCACATCACTGGCGACCAAAAACTTCAGCCTTCCTTCTTTGAAGGAGGCGAGCGTCGCCATCCGTACTCGCTGATCAAGGTCGCCGTGCAGCGGAGCTGCCTCAAACCCGTGCTTCTTAAGCGATCGGGCCAGGATGTCGACGTCCCGCTTGCGATTGCAAAAGATGATGCCGTTCTTGATGTTGTCTTGCGAGCGAATAATTGACCGCAAGGTCTCGCGCTTTTCAAAGGGCTTTGAGCCCGATTTGCAAAGCTTGGCGATTACGGTTTCGGCGGTGGTGGATTGCCGCGCCACTTCAACCCGCACCGGGTTCTGCAGGAAAGCATCTGACAGGCGCTGAATTTCCGGCGGCATAGTGGCCGAGAAGAAAAGCGTCTGACGTGTAAAGGGAATGCGCTTGCAAATGTTCTCGATGTCCGGAATGAAACCCATATCGAGCATCCGGTCGGCTTCGTCAATCACCAGGATCTGGACGCCGTTGAGCATCACCTTGCCGCGCTCACAATGGTCGAGCAGCCGTCCGGGTGTTGCAATCAGCACATCTACGCCCCGATCGAGCTTCTTGTCCTGCTCGGCGAAGGAGACCCCGCCAATGAGCAAGGCCATGGAAAGTTTGTTGTTCTTGCCATAGACCTCAAAGCTTTCGGCAACCTGGGCGGCGAGTTCCCGTGTGGGTTCGAGGATCAGGGAACGGGGCATGCGCGCCTTGGCGCGGCCGCGCGACAGGCGGTCGATCATCGGCAGGGTAAAACCTGCGGTCTTGCCGGTGCCTGTCTGGGCAATACCCAGCACATCGCGGCCTTGCAGGACGTTCGGTATAGCTTGCGCTTGGATCGGTGTGGGCTCTTTGTAGCCTGCCTCTTCAACGGCGGCGAGCACGGTAGGGCTGAGCCCGAGTTCTTTAAATGTCATTCAGTCCACGAATTGGAGCGATTAATCTTTCTTCTAATTGGCCGCGACCATAGGAATTTGCTGAGGTTTGTCAATGCCAACCGCCCAAAGCGCCTCATGCAGGCGCTAATACCCGACAATTTGTGGCACTTTGGGGGTGTTTGATGCCAATAAGTCACAGGTGCCCCCGGACAAAAGAATCAACTCATTCCTGTGGCACAGAGATCGTATGAATGGCCAACACATGCCTGCTATCGTCGACAGGCAGCCATGTTTCCCGTCACATCTGACTGCGGCAGGATCAGATATCGATCCCTTCGGCAAAGGCGGCATTTTCCTGAATGTACTGGAACCTCAGTTCTGGTTTCTTACCCATCAGGGTCTCCACCAAAGAGGCAGTATCTTTGGAAGCAGCAGGCTCTTCGGGCAGATCAATGCGCAGCAAGGTCCGGGTGGCCGGATTCATGGTTGTTTCTTTAAGCTGGGCCGGCATCATTTCACCGAGCCCCTTAAAGCGACCAACATCTACCTTGCCACGCCCTTTGAACTCCGTCTCCAGAAGTTCGTCCTTATGCGCATCATCCTTGGCATAGAGCGTCTTGCCGCCCTGACTGATCCGGTAAAGCGGGGGCAGGGCGAGGTAAAGGTGGCCATCGCGAATGAGGTCTGGGATTTCCCGGTAAAAGAAGGTGATAAGGAGAGAGGCAATATGCGCGCCGTCCACATCCGCGTCGGTCATGATAATGACCTTGTCGTAACGCAAATCCTCTTCCCGGTAACGATCTCTGAGGGCGACGCCCAACGCCTGAACCAGGTCGGAGATTTCCTGATTGGCCTGAATTTTGGCGCTATTGGCCGTGGCCACATTGAGGATCTTGCCCCGAAGCGGCAAGATCGCTTGTGTCGCGCGATTGCGGGCCTGTTTGGCGGAGCCGCCCGCTGAGTCCCCCTCAACGATAAAGAGCTCGGTGCCGTCTGCGGCCTGCTGAGAGCAGTCAGCGAGCTTGCCGGGCAAGCGCAATTTGCGCACCGCATTTTTGCGCGCAACTTCCCGATCCTTGCGTCGGCGGAGCCGCTCTTCCGAGCGGTCAATCACCCACTCCAAAAGCTTGTCGGCTTGCTTGGGAGAATTGGTGAGCCAATGATCGAAGTGATCGCGCACAGCGTTCTCAACAATCCTGGTCGCTTCCACAGTTGAAAGTTTTTCCTTGGTTTGGCCTTGGAATTCCGGCTCACGAATGAAGACCGAAAGGATTGCTCCGGCCGAGCTCATAATGTCGTCGGCATTAATTTGCGCCGCTTTTTTGACACCAGTGAGCTCGCCATAGGCCTTTAGGCCTTTGGTTAGCGCTGAGCGAAAGCCGCTTTCGTGGGTGCCGCCTTCGGTCGTAGGGACCGTGTTGCAATAAGACGAAAAGAACGGGTCTGCCCCGCCAAACCAGGTGATCGCCCATTCACAGGCCCCATGGCCCTTGTCCTTGGCGGATTTGCCGGAAAAAGGCACATCCGTGACGGTCGTGCGGCCCTCTATTGAGACCGCCAGAAAATCTTTCAGTCCGTCAGGGAAGTGAAGTTCATCTTCGGTTGGCGTAGGGTCGTCCTTGCCGATCAGCTCTGGTGCGCATTTCCATTTGATGTGAACACCGCCGAAGAGGTAGGCCTTTGAGCGCGCCATCCGGTAGAGCCGGGAAGGGCGCCATTTGGTCTTGCCCCCGAAAATTTCCTCATCCGGTAAAAAAGTGATCTTGGTGCCGCGCCGATTGTTCACCGGGCCTTCGTCGGTCAGCTTGGTGCGGGCCACGCCCCGGCAAAAGCCCTGGCTGTAGAGTTTCTTGCCTCGGGCAACTTCGACGATCAAATCTTCGGACAGCGCATTGACCACCGAAACCCCAACCCCGTGCAAACCACCTGAGGTTTCATAGGCCTTGCCACCGAACTTTCCGCCCGCATGAAGCGTTGTCATAATGACCTCAAGGGCGGACTTCTTTTTGAATTTCGGGTGCGGGTCAATAGGGATCCCGCGCCCGTTATCTGTCACAGACAAATAGCCATCGGCATGCACTTCAACATCAATACGTGAGGCGTGCCCGGCCACCGCTTCGTCCATGGAATTGTCCAAAACTTCAGCAAAAAGGTGATGAAGTGCCTTTTCATCGGTGCCGCCGATATACATGCCTGGCCGCCGACGAACCGGCTCAAGGCCTTCCAGAACCTCAATATCCTTGGCGCTATAGGCCTTTTCAGACTTGGAACTGACTGAATCAAAAAGATCGTCTGACGTTTTTTGTGCTCTCGCCATTTAACTCACTTAACAAACAGGTTGGATATGCGCCGGAACCCCGCTCGGTCCCCTCAAGAGATGGGTTCCAAATCCGACTCATTGGCTGACATTCTGTTTACAACAGGGGCCGTCTGATTCCCAAGGCTTTCTGTGATCATCACGACCTTGACGCCGGGCTGGATTCTCGGGAGGTTTGGATATTAGAGATACCCCGGAAGCGAGCCAAAATGTCCACAACCATATCCGATCCGCTGACATTGCCCTGCGGCGTTACCCTGCCAAATCGCCTCGTAAAGGCCGCCATGAC
>SBHG01000125.1 GCA_006226305.1 Alphaproteobacteria bacterium
AGCTTGTTGAAGCCGAGGTTATTTTCATACATGGCGCGGACGCGCTCTTCTTCCGACTTGGGGGCGCCCTCACCTGAGGCCGCCTTTTCCATACCGCCAAGCTCTGCACCCGCGCAGAAGGCCGGCTTGCCACTGGTCAGCACCACGCCTTTGATAGCGTCATCTTCGGCCACCTGTTTGATCCAGGTACCAATATCGGCCATGGAGCTTGAGGAGAGCACATTCATGGAGCGACCGGGCATATCCCAAGTGATGAGGGCAATTCCGTCACCGTCGACGTCAATTGTGAAGTTTTCCATTTTTGTCATTGTTCTTTCTCCTCACCCTTAAACGCGTTCGATGATCGTGGCTGTGCCCATACCAGCACCCACGCAGAGCGTGGCAAGGGCGGTTTGTTTGCCGCTGCGCTCAAGTTCATCCAGCACGGTGCCCAGGATCATGGCGCCGGTGGCCCCCAGCGGGTGGCCCATGGCGATGGCGCCGCCATTGACGTTGATTTTGCCGTGGTCGATGTCGAGAGCCTGCATGAAGCGCAGCACCACCGCCGCAAAGGCTTCGTTGAGCTCATAAAGGTCGATGTCGCCCGCTTCCATGCCCGCGCGCTTGAGGGCCTTGCGAGCGACGAACTCCGGTCCGGTCAACATGATGGAGGGTTCAGAGCCGATGGAGGAAAAGGCGCGGATACGGGCGCGCGGTTTGAGGCCCAGCTTTTCGCCAATTTCCTTGTTACCGAGCAAGATCGCCGAGGCGCCGTCGACGATGCCGGAAGAGTTACCCGCATGGTGGACGTGGTTGAGCTCTTCCACTTCCGGATAACGCTGCTTGGCAACTTCGTCAAAACCGGCTGCTTCGCCCATGAAGGCAAAGGAGGGTTCTAGGGCTGCCAGGCTTTGCATGGTGGTTTCCGGACGGATGTGCTCGTCCCTGTCCAATATGGTCAATCCCAGAACATCTTTGACCGGTACCACAGACTTTTCAAAATAGCCGTTGTCCCAGGAATGCTTGGCGCGCTTTTGACTTTCCACGGCATAGGCGTCCACGTCATCGCGTGAAAATCCATAGAGGGTCGCAATGAGATCGGCGCCGATCCCTTGTGGCGTGAAGTAACTTTTAAAGGCGATGGTCGGGTCGGTTGCCCAAGCGCCGCCGTCTGACCCCATGGGCACGCGGCTCATGCTTTCTACACCGCCGCCAATGGTCATATCGGACTGACCGGACATAATTTGTGCCGCCGCCATGTTGGTAGCTTCAAGGCCCGACGCGCAAAAGCGATTAACCTGAACACCAGAGACGCTTTGCGCATAGTCGGCATTCAAAGCGGCAATGCGAGCAATGTCAGAACCCTGCTCGCCGACCGGCGACACGCAGCCCATCACCACATCGTCAACCGCCGAGGTATCGAGCTCATTGCGATCACGCACGGCCTTCAGGACCTGCGTGGCAAGTTCCAGGGCGGTTACTTCATGGAGTGACCCGGAGGCCCGTCCCTTGCCGCGGGGCGTGCGCACCGCATCATAAATATAGCAATCAGTCATTGTCTGTTTCCTCCTCAGTTGGATATCTTTTTTGCCCGTGTGATGACAGGTCACGCCGAATTGGGGACGACGCCATAACCGATCAGGTCATTACCGGAACGGTTCTCGCTGGCCGCACGGTCGGCCATTCGTTTTTCGATGGTGTGGGCGATCTGCTGCATTTCCTCGATGGTGGCATTGATGGCGCGGCGCTGCCTTTCCAGCTCCTCGATCCGCTCATTTATTTTGAGAACAGCCACCCGGCCCTGCTTCTGAAAGCCGTCTTCAGCAGCGTAAAGATCCAGCAGCTCGGCGATTTCACTTAACGACAAGCCCAACCCCTTGGCGCGTACGATAATGTGCAGGCGCACCCGGTCGCGGCGAGAATAGACGCGCGTCTGGCCTTTGCGGGTCGGGGCAATCAGACCCTTGTCTTCATAGAAACGGATGGCACGGGTCGTCAGACCACACTCGCTGGCGAGCTGGCGGATCGAAAAAGTTGAGTCTTTACTGGACGTTAGTTCGCCTCTTGTCAGAGCGGACACCCATTCCTCCCTTTGCACCTTTATCTGATGTGCGGAACTGACGATAGTTGACGTTTACGTAAACGTCAAGATGGCCACTATCACAACTCATTCTGTCCACAAGATTCTCATTAGAATCAAGATCTTGGGATCTCAGATCGACTTTACACAAGATAGCCACGTGGTTATGTTGACGAATCAGAACTCAAGAGCAGTGATTCGGCATGAAATCTGGGGGCCCGTGGAGCGTCAAAGGCATCGAGCCTGAAGTCCGCGAAACAGCAAAATCGGCCGCGCGCAAGGCGGGTAAGACGCTGGGCGAATGGCTCAACCAGGTCATCATGGAGTCTGGCCAGCCGGGGGCCGAAGAGGCCGCTGAGCTTCTAAAGGATCCCAGCCTCTGGGAAAACTATGATGGTCGCGCACCCTGGAGCGAGGCCCTCGAAGACATGGCGGCCAAGCTGGACGCCTCAGAAAAACACCACCAATCTTTGCTCAAGAACATTGACCGCGCCATCGCAATGTTGGCCGAACGTATGGCGTCGCAAAGCGCCTCTGACAAAAGTGGCGGCAAGGGCCCTGATCTCAGCGGCGAGTTTTCAAAACGATTGACCGCGCTTGAAGAGGGCTCAAAGCGAAACTTACTCAAAGACGATCTGAAATCCGTTGAAGGCGCGATGGGTCAGGTGGCCTCGGTCCTCGACCGGAACAACAAACGTCATGAAGATCGTTTTCACGCGGTCGACAGCAGCTTTAATGAATTGCGCGCACGACTTGAAGAAACCGAACGGCAGGTAACCGAAGCGCTGGGCAGGATCGAATCGAGCTTTGACGACGATGCTGCCGTCGAACTGCACGACAAGATCGTGACGACCTTTACCGAAGATCTTGCCGATATCGATGAACGTATTCACGCTGTGCAGGAACGCACTGAACAAAGCCTCGAACAAGTTCAGCACAATATCTCCGACATTGTTTCTCAATTGAGCACTTCCGGCGTCCGCATTGATGCTGCGATTACGGCGCCACTTGAAAAGGCCAAGAACGCGGTCGCCGAGGTCTCGCGGAAGGTCGATGCGCAGACTGCAGTCTATGAAGCGAGGGTTGGAGACCTGGAAGCCTCCATTGAAAGCCTGGTGGAGCGGTTTGACAAAGCCAGCGACGCGGAAGACGATCAGCGTGTGAGCGACCTGGAGAAAGGCCTTGGCGATCTCAACGCACGCCTGGCCGAGACCCAAAGAGAGCAACAAGATGCCCTTGCGCAGATCCGCGGCTCCTTAGACAGCCTTGTATCGCGGCTCGATGAAATGGAAGTGTCGCCGCCTCAAGCTGCGCCGCGGCCGCAAGCGGCGCCCGAACTGACCCCCGAACCCGCAAAGGAACCGCTCTCAGCCCCCCAGCCCGCACCCAAACTCTTTGGCTTGCGCAAGAAACCGGTCGCGGAAGCGGTGCAGGCATCGCAATCCGATGACTACTTCAGCGCCGAGGCGCCGACTGAATTTGATCAGCTCGTGCAGCCGGAAGCAGGCGCCGAGCCAAGCGCGGAAACACAAGAAGAGGATGTGGACACCAGCCGTGCGGAAAGCAAACTTGGCTGGGCGGCCAAAGCCTTTCGCAAAACCGAACCGCTTGACGACGAGGTTGAACCCTATGCGCCCGAGGAAGAGGCCGCTGAGCCCTCCAGACCTTCTGTTGACGTGGAAAGCCTGGAAGACGAAACATTTGATCTGACTGAAACATTCTTCGAAGGCACCGAAGATGCTTTGTCAGACCTTTCCAAAATCGCGGCAGAGGAAGGCGCTCCGGAAAGCCTGGAAGACGCGCTTCGGCGCGAAGGCCCCACCTCTACCAAATCACGCCAGCGTAAGTCGGTGGATGATTACTTCACGGAAGGCCCCATCAAGTCGGAAGATAGCCGCGGCGAAGACTTTGATCTGGATTTGCCGCGCAGCTCGCAGGAAGAGGACGAAGGGCCGACACTGAACACCCTGCGCAACCAGTTTTTCAGTCAGGCTGATGATGAAGCAGATAATCTGCGCGGCGCCTTAAGCGAGATCATTGATCCGGACCGGCGCGAGGGCAAGCGGCGCACCCTGCTTTGGGTGATCGGCGGGCTGATCATGGCACTGATGATTGTCGGCAGTGTTCTCATTCTGTCTGGTGGCGCCAAGGATATTCTGAACGTCAGTGGGCGTCCTGACCTTCTTCAAGACATCGGGCAGACTTTCAAAAATCTGGTGAGCCCGGAAAGCGCGCCGGAGGCGCTGCCGGCCACCAGCAGCCAGCAACCCACCCCTGAAGACGGGGATGGCGCTCCGCCGCCAGATCCCGACGAGAGCGCTTCTGCCCAGGGCAGCGGCGCAGTTTCGGCAGAAGTGATACCGGCGTCCCATATCGGGTCGCCGAATTACTTTCAGGTCGCTGTCTTAAGCCCCGCGGAAGGACTTCTCCAGGCTGCGGAAGATGGCAGCGCCAAAGCACAATATGCCCTGGCCCTTGCCTATGCGAATGGCACGGCGGTTCCACAGGATCAGGCCAAGGCCGTAAGCTGGTACCGGATCGCCGCCGGGCAAGGTCTTGCTCCCGCTCAGTACCGCCTTGCGGCGCGGCTCGAACAGGGCGACGGGACTACAAAAGACCCAGAGGCAGCCTTCAACTGGTATCAGAAAGCGGCCAAGGGGGGTAATCGCAATGCGATGCACAATCTTGCGGTTGCCCATGCCCAGGGCAACGGCACAGAACAGGATCTTAAGGCTGCGGCCCATTGGTTTGAGCGGTCCGCAATGCTGGGCCTGGCTGATTCGCAATACAACCTCGGACTGCTCTACGCTCGGGGCCTTGGGGTCGAGCCATCCAATGTGGAAGCCTACAAATGGTTTGCCCTGTCACAAAAGAGCGGGCGGGTGAATGCCGAAGAGCAGCTGACGCAGCTCCGGCCTTTGCTGACCAGCGGCGACCTTAACTACATCGACCTTTTTGTCGAGAGTTGGGCACCCCTGCCCCTGGACCCGATCGCCAACGGCCAATTTGATGTCGCCCCGGAAGCCTATTCGGATCGGGCCCGGCGCGCGATCATCGCGCGGGCACAAAGCCTTCTGGCCGCACTCGGTTTTGCGGTCGCATCGGAAGACGGGATCATTGATCCCTCAACACAAGAAGCCGTGCGCAGCTTTCAAAGCCTTTCAAACCTGCCGACCACCGGCGCGATCTCGTCGGATCTGCTCAGCCGACTTGAGGCGCAAGCACAATAAGCGTTCTGACTGACCAGATTTTCCCGGTTTTCTTTCGACAGGTCGACTTCTAAGGTCTTATACTCGCTTGGAAATGATCACCCCAGCCACCTGACCCTGTTCCGCATGCAAATCTATCTGCCCATTGCAGAAATGTCGGTTAACATCTTCCTCATCCTGGGGATGGGCGTGGCAGTGGGTTTTATCTCCGGGATGTTTGGTATTGGGGGGGGCTTCTTGATGACGCCCTTTCTGATCTTTACCGGTCTGCCCCCCGCCGTGGCGGTTGCCACGGAAGTCAATCAAATCATGGCCACATCGGCGTCAGGCGCCTTTGCCTATTGGCGGCGGCGATCGATCGATTTTAAAATGGGGCTGGTACTTCTTGTCGGCGGGATTATCGGCTCTGTTGCCGGGGTCGCCCTGTTCTCCTGGCTGAAGTCAAAGGGCCAGGTGGACCTTTTTATCTCGCTGAGCTACGTGCTTTTTCTGGGCGTGATCGGCTCGCTTATGTTTGTGGAAAGCCTGCGCACTATTCGCCGCACCCGCCAGGGCCTGCCAGTGGGGCGGCGCAAACCGGGCTCCCACACATGGATCCACGGCCTACCTTTTAAGATGCGCTTTCGCCGGTCGAAACTTTATATCAGCGCCATCCCGCCCCTGGCGATTGGCGCTGTGGTCGGCGTTCTCGCTGCAATTATGGGGATCGGTGGCGGGTTTATCATGGTTCCGGCCATGATTTACCTCCTGCGCATGCCGACCAATGTGGTGGTTGGCACATCGCTTTTTCAGGTTGTCTTTGTTACCGGTCTGGTGACGGTTTTGCATGCCGTCAATACCCAGACCGTGGATGCGATTTTAGCCCTGATGCTGATTGTCGGCGGCGTGGTCGGTGCTCAATTTGGTGTCCAGGTCGCAGAGAAAATGAAAAGCGAGCACTTGCGCGCCCTTTTGGCGATCATTGTCCTGGGGGTTTGTTTCAAGCTTATTCTTAGCCTGGTCCTAGAACCGGAGACCCTGTTTACGCTGAGCGCGGGAGGTGGCCATTGATCCGCTTTCGCACTCTTCTTGGTCTTGTCAGCCTCGCGATCATGCCGCTCTTCTCATTGCCGGCCGCCAGTGAAAAACTTTCTGTTAATCTGACCACCCATCAGGTGGCCATCACATCGAATTTTACCGGCGCGACCATTACACTCTTTGGCGCCATCCAAAAACCGCTCGCGACGATTGAAGATGATCAACAGGTTGTTCGCGACGACCTTATCGTGATCGTCCGCGGCCCTAGTGAAGATATCACCGTGCGGCGTAAGGAACGTGTTGCGGGAATCTGGGTAAACCGCGCGGCGGTTACGTTCACGAATGTGCCGGGATTTTATTTTGTCGCCTCCACGGACAAGCTTGAGGATATTATTTCCGAGTTTACACTGAACCGCGAAGAGATCGGAACCGAGCGCCTAGCTTTGAGCGCACCCTTTGTTCACAATGGCGCTCTGTCGGAAGAAGAGATTTCGAATTTCCGAAAAGCGGTGGTCGCGGAAAAACAAAGAGACAACCTCTACGGCGAGGCGGAAGGCGGCGTTCTTCTGCAAGACAATACGCTTTTCAGCATGCGCATCAACATTCCGGCCAATGTCCCGGTTGGCGATTATGTGGTGCGGGTTCTTCTGGTGCGTGACGGCGTGGTGGTGGGATCCAAGTCCTTGCGGCCCAGCGTCAATAAATCCGGTATTGAACGGATGCTCTACCGGTTCGCTCACAATTGGCCCCTGCTCTATGGACTTTCGGCTGTCTTTGTGGCGCTGTTTGCCGGATGGGCGGCCTCTGTTGTTTTCAGACGAGGATAAAAGCATGTCCCAAAGGTCCACTCCCATTCCTCAGGCCGCAGCGGCGCTTGGCTATCTCGGCGCCTTACCCTTTGTGCTGGCGTCTTTTGCGCTCTGGTTTGTCGACCCGGGTGTCGCAGCGCAAATAACGTCGATAATGATTTTGGCGAGCGCCATTGTATTTGGTTTCATTGGCGGGCTGCAGCTGGGCATGTCCATGCTTGATGAAGACGGGGCCAGCTTCTTACAGCTACTGATCGGCGCGGGCGTTATTTGCCTGGCCGGTTTTGTCGCTTCCGCACAAATGACGCCAAATATCGCTCTTATCGTCATGACGGTAGCCTTTGCCGGACAGCTTTGGGTTGACCTTAAGGGTGATGCCGCGACGCGTTCGCCCGCCTGGTATGCCGGGCTCAGAATCCCTTTAACACTGCTCGTGGTCGCTTCCCTGATCAGCGCCATCTTGAAAGGATTTCTTTAACGGGCCCGATTGGCTTGCGCAAACGCGCTGGCCCTGTCCGGAAGAAGTTTCTTTTCAGACATCTTGAAACTGCCCTCACGTCCTAACAGAAAGACATGGAGGGGGCCGGAAAAAACAGGCGCGAAGGCATCATCAAGTACATTCAGGCCGCCGGTATAGGCGCCAAAAGACGGCAGGACCAAACGCATTCCGTCAGTCACGAAACACGGGCGGCGTAGATGCCGTCCACGGCTGCGAATTGCGGCACAAGGATGAAAGTGGCCGATGATTTCACCGGGTGCCGCTCCCGGTTCTGGTTCGTGGCGCAACATCAATCCACCCAGGCTGACCTCTCCTGCAATCTTTCCGCCGAGGTCCTCGGGCGGCTCTGGATCATGATTGCCAAGAACCCAAATAAAGTCGTGCGCAGTGGTGATAGCCCGTATCGTGGCAACTTCCTGATCGTCAAGCCGCTCCCGGGCCGCGTTATCGTGAAAGCTGTCGCCCAAAGCGAGGATCGTCTGGGGCCGATAACGGGCAATAACTTCCTGCATACGTGACAAGGTCTTGCGACTGTCATAGGGCGGCAGGGTCAAACCGCGACGCACAAAAGATGAACCTTTTTCAAAATGAAGGTCCGAAAAAACCAATATGTTTTGCGCCTCGACATAGAGAGCTCCAGAGCGATCCAGAGTCAGGGTTTCGCCCTGGAAAATAATCGAGGCATCAGTCAAGGCGCATGGCCTCCGCAATGAGATCTTCTGCCGCGTCTTTCAATATTTCCTCATTGGCCTCACCAAAAATTGGCACGCGGCCGATCTCAAGCATGACCGGCACGGCGAGAGGTGAGATCTGGTCGAGTTTTTTGAGCAAGAGATGTCCCTTTATTCTTTTAAGAAGATCGCCCAGACGCCCGAGATCCAGAAGTCCGGCGGAAGCATCGTTCCATGTTGCCTGCATCAGGATATGATCCGGTTCATGCTCGTGCAAGACATCGTAAAGTAGGTCCGACGAGATGGTCATCTGCCGGCTCGTCTTTTCCTGGCCGGGAAAGCGTTGCTCGATGAGACCGGCAATAACCGCGCAATCGCGAAAGGTGCGCTTCATCAAGGTCGACTCAGCGAGCCAGGCCTCCAAATCATCGCCCATCATGTCTTCGTCAAAGAGTTGCCCCATATCGATGCCCGACAGATCGCGCAGACCCCAGATCGACAGCGCATATTCATTGGCGACGAACCCCAAGGGATGGAGCCCCAAACGCTCAAACCGGCGCGTCAGCAACATGCCAAGGCTCTGGTGCGCCAAGCGCCCCTCAAAAGGATAGCACACCAGATAAAACCTCCCACCCCGCGGGAAAGTTTCGATCAGCATCTGATCGCTCTTTGGTAGAACCGACTTCCATTTTTGCAGGGAGAGCCACTCCGTGATTTGCGGCGGTAGAGCGCCCCAGGTCGTTTCGTCTGCAAGAATGGCGCGCACCCTGGCGGAAAGATAGGTAGACAAGGGAAACTTGCCGCCCATAAAAGCTGGAATTTTAGGCTCTTCACCCTTGGCGTAGGTGACATAGCATTCAGTTTCGGAAAGACCTTCAAAGCGCAAGAGATGCCCGGCAAAGATGAAGGTGTCGCCTGGCGCCATCTGATCGATAAAATATTCTTCCACCTCACCGAGGTAGCGTCCGCCGCGAAAGAGTGGCTTACCGGGTCGACCGTCTTTTTGAGGCCGCTGTTTAACCACGCGAACCTTGATGAGCGGGGCCGCGACAATGGTGCCGACATTCAGGCGGTATTTTTGCGCGACGCTTGGATGCGCCACGCGAAATTTGCCATCCGGGGTCTTGGCAAGACGGCGAAACCGTTCGTAAGTTTTCAGCGCGTAGCCACCATTGGTGACAAAGCCGATTACCCGCTCAAAGGTCTCCATTGTCAAATCATGATAGGGCTTGGCGGATGCCACTTCCTCAAAGAGTTCGGCGACGTCAAAGGGCTCGGCGCAGGCCATGCCAAGCACATGTTGGGCCAAGACATCCAGTCCCCCCTTGCGCGGCGGATTACCGTCCAGAACATTGTTGACAGCGGCCTCGCGGGCGGCCTCACATTCAAGCACCTCAAATCGGTTGGAAGGGATGAGCAACGCGCGGCTTGGTTCATCCCAGCGGTGATTGGCACGGCCAATTCTCTGTAAAAGACGGCTGGCGCCCTTGGGGGCTCCGACATTGACGACCAGATCCACCTCGCCCCAGTCGATCCCCAGGTCCAGGGTCGATGTGCACACAACCGCCCGCAATTCGCCCCGCGTCATGGCGCTTTCTACCTTTCGGCGTTGCTCTACAGAGAGCGAACCATGATGGAGCGCGATGGGCAGGCCTTCCTCGTTGAGGCGCCAAAGCTCCTGAAAGATCAGCTCGGCCTGAGACCTTGTGTTGACGAAGATAAGCGCGATCCGCGCGCCCTTGATGGTATTTAGAATTTCCGGCGCGGCGTGACGGGCCGAATGGCCTGACCAGGGAATATGTTCCTCACTGGAAAGGACGTTCACTTCCGGCACGGCGCCGGCGGCGCCCCGCACCAAAGTGGCAAGTCGTAGCGGCGCCCCACTCTTTTGCGGCAGGAGAAAAGCGCGCAGCTCTTCTGGGTGAGCAACAGTTGCTGAAAGACCGATGCGGCACAGCCCGGGGGCCAATCTTGTCAGCCGGGCAAGGCCGAGCGACAAGAGCTCGCCGCGCTTGGAATCGATCAGCGCATGGAGTTCGTCAAGCACAACAAATTTTAGATCGCGGAACATGTCGCGTGCGGATTTGTGAGACAGCAACAACGCCAATTGTTCAGGCGTTGTGAGAAGAATATCTGGCGGGTTGTGCCGCTGCCTTTGACGGCGCGAGGGCGGTGTGTCGCCGGTGCGGGTTTCAATGGAAATGGGGAGGCCCATTTCGGACACCGGCCGCTCGAGGTTGCGGGCAATATCGACGGCCAAAGCCTTCAAGGGGGAGATGTAGAGCGTGTGAATGCGTGTTTTTGCCATCCCCGGCTTACGCGGCGGGCGGCTTGCCAGATCGGTCAGGGTCGGTAAGAAACCGGCCAGGGTTTTACCGCCACCGGTGGGCGCAATCAAAAGACTGGAGAGTCCATTACCGGCCCTTTCCAGGAGCTCCAACTGGTGGGCACGCGGGCGCCATCCTTGGGCCTTGAACCAATCCTGAAAGACTGGCGGCAAAAGGACCGTCGAAAGGGCTGAGTCTGCGCTGCGCCGATCCAGGGCATCCACGGGTGAGGTCATGGAAAGAAGTCTAGCTCGCGGAACCCGGTTTGCCTATGTGAAGATGTTCGACCACGCCCCGGGTTGTCTCCTTGCGACAAATCTGCCAAAACCCTTGCCAGTTATGGGTTCGCAATCACACGGAAATCTAAAGAGGTCCTCGGAGTTAAAAATGGAAGAAACTGCTGACAAAGCAATGGAACTGGTGGTCAACACGCTGACTACCTATGGAATGAGCGTCATCGGCGCCATTGTCACCCTTATTATCGGTTGGTGGCTCGCCAACCGGATCCGGGGTTGGATCAACAAATTGTTTGCCCGGCGGGAAGAGCTGGACCCGATGTTGGGGTCCTTTTTGGCCTCCTTTGCGCGCTACCTGGTGCTGGCGGCCACGGCCCTCGCCGTGCTGGCCAAGTTCGGTATTGAGACCACGTCGCTCATCGCCATGCTCGGCGCGGCGGGCCTTGCCATTGGCCTGGCGCTGCAAGGCACGCTCTCCAACATCGCCGCGGGTGTGATGATCCTCATCTTCCGGCCCTTCAAGGTAGGTGATTTTGTTGAGATTGGCGGTCTGAATGGCACCGTCAAAGCTGTGTCGCTTTTTGTCACCGAGCTGGCAACGGCTGATAACATCCAGCGTCTGGTGCCCAACAGTCAGATCTGGGGCGCAGCCATTTCCAACTATAGCGCCCATGACAAACGCCGGGTGGATTTTGTTTTTGGGATCGGCTACGGCGCCGACATCAACAAAGCCATGGCGATCATTCTGGAGCAGGCTCATGCGGATGAGCGGGTCCACAAAGACCCGGAACCTTTTGTGGCCGTCTCTAATCTGGGTGACAGCTCCGTCGATATCACGACGCGGGTGTGGGCCAATACAAGCGACTATTGGGGCGTGAAATTCGATATGACGAAAAAGGTCAAGGAAGCCTTTGATGCACAAGGCATCGACATTCCCTTCCCGACGCGCACGGTTTTTTCTGTCACAGATGCGAACTGATCAGTCCGTCATTGTCACCACAACCTTTCCAATGGCCTTCCTGTCTTTCAGGAGGGCCATTGCTTTTGGCGCCTCGCGCAAAGGGAAAGTAGCGCTGACATGCGGGGTCAAGAGACCTTTATTGACCCAAGCATCCACCTGCTCAACGCTTTGACGCCCTTGTTCCGGCACTCGGCGGCGAAACTCACCTGCCCGCACACCGACCACAGAGAACCCCTTGATGAGCGGCATATTGACGGGAAGGGTTGGGATCCGTCCGCTGGCAAACCCGACGACAAGCAGACGCCCGCCAAAGGCAATGCAGCGCACGGACTCGTCGAAAACGTCGCCGCCGACGGGATCATAGATGACATCAGCGCCGCGACCCTCGGTGAGGTCTCGCACCCTTTTGTAAAAGCCGGGCTCCGATGACAAAACGTGATCGGCGCCTGCCTTTTGAACTGCTTCACGTTTTTCCGGCGTGCTCGCCGTGGCGATCACCCTCGCGCCCATGAGCTTGCCCACTTCAACTGCGGCCATGCCAACGCCGCCGGCCGCGCCATGCACCAAGAGCGTTTCTCCTTTTTGCAAGGTTCCCCGAAAATGCAAAGCCACATAGGCCGTGTGATAAGCGGCGGTGAGCGCTGCAGCCTCGACGTCCGATAACCGCTCTGGCGCGGGCCGCAGTCTGTTTGCCGCGACATTGACCTCTTCGGCGAATGCGCCAACACCGGTTCCAGCGATCACCCGGTCCCCGATCGCAACACCTTCGACCGCCTCGCCGAGAGCGAGGACACGCCCCACCCCTTCCATGCCCGGGGTAAAGGGCAAGGGCGGCTTGGCTTGATAAAGTCCCTGCACCATTAAGACGTCCGGAAAATTGACGGAAGCTGCCAGCATTTTGAGCCGGACCTCGCCTTTACCCGGCGGCGGCAAGGTGATGTCCTTCACCTTCAGGTCGGCAAGATCCGAACTTAGTTTTTCGCAAAGAAGGGCCTTCACGAGTCTGTCACAACCGGAACCGCTTTCAATCCGGCCAGCATCATATTTGTGGCAAATTCAATGGCAGCATCCACGTCTGGATTCTCACGTTCCAACATACGGTCAGCAATCTCAAAGGCGATCCCGACAAAGGAGGCCGTCAGATAGTCCGCATCAACGGCAGGCAGGAGACCCCGCTCAATCGCGCTTTCAATATCCTGCTGCAACTCATCAAAGCCAGCGATGATTTGCGGCGTATCCATGCGCACGCGAATGGCGCCGGTATTGCGCCGGACCATATGCTGGGTTTGCCGATCTTCAGCAATGAAGCGAAAATAGGACTCAAATGTGCCCCGCACAAATTGCTCCTCAGTCTTCGCCTTTTCGCGCAGATCCCGAAGCGCAGGGCGCACGCGCAGGGCGGCATCGTCCATGAGCGCCTGAAAGACTTCTTCCTTGGACTTGAAGTAGTTGTAAAAAGTGCCCGATGCCAGACCCGTTTGGCGGATAATGTCGCGGATGGTTGTTTCGCCATACCCCATTTCCGCAAAGACAATGCGGGCCGCATCCAAAATTGCCTGGCGATTGTTCGCCTTGGTCTGTTCGCGCTTACCCAATTTGGGCGGCACGGGAATCTGCATGTCTGCCATCGTCTGTTAAAACTCGCCCCAAATCGCACTCTTGTTGAAACCTAATCTAGCGATCCGCGCGAGGCGGTCAACTGACACGTGACAGGGATGGACAAGCGCTGTTTTTCCGGGCAAAACGAGTGCTCAAATCTGATTTTACTCCGCAATGCCCCCTAAAGGCCCACTGTTTTGACGATCCGTGTTCCCCTGGTTGACCCAACTGACCCGCCGGTTCTGCTGGCTGATATCGGCAATGACCCGAGCGTATTGATGGCCCATGTCCCCCATGCGCAGCAACTGGGCATGCAAGTGGTTCAGGTGCGCCGCGATGCCTGTACAGCCAAGATCCCCTATGACGTCAAACTGGTCGGAGACCCTGACACCGGTGTCGTGCACGGCGGGGTTATCACCTCACTACTGGATAATACCTCTGGGGTGGCGGTGACCTGCGCCCTCGATGAATTTCGCACCATGGCAACGCTGGACCTGCGCATCGATTACATGCATCCGGCCACGCCTGGTGCCGACATTTTTGGCTATTGTCATTGCTTTAAAGTGACACGCAATGTGGCCTTTGTACGCGGCACTGCTTATCACGACAGCCCCGACAACCCAATCGCCACCTCCATGGCGAGCTTTATGCTGGGCACCAAGGGCAGCTCTGTGCATCGCTACTCGCAGGAGACAGCCAAGTGACTCTCCTTAATTCCCTTATGAACAGCGAGGGCCCGATCAATTTGCACAACCTGTTGGCAAAGATCCCCTATGCGCAAATGCTCGGCATGGACGTGCACCGAATGGGGCTTGAAATAACCACAGTCCTGCCCTTTCGCCAGACGAATGTGGGCAATCCCACACTTCCGGCCCTGCATGGCGGGGCGGTGGCCGGTTTTTTAGAGATGACGGCCATTATTGAACTTCTGGCGCGAACCGATAACAAGGTATTGCCCAAGCCCATCGATATCTCGATCGACTATCTGCGGTCCGGCAAACCGATGGAAACTTACGCCCGGGCGACTGTCACTAAGCATGGGCGCCGCGTTTCCAATGTTCAGGTGCTGGCCTGGCAGAGCGATCCGGAACACCCGATTGCCCGATTGCATGGTCATTTCTTTTTGAAGCCGACAGAAACGTCATGACCTCCAAGCCTTCTCGTGAGATAACGCGGCAAAAGGTCTTTGCCATTGCCTGGCCGATTGTTCTTTCCAACACAACCGTCCCCCTGCTGGGTCTTGCCGATACATTTGTGATCGGCAATCAGGGGGATGCGGCCCTTATTGGCGCTATTGCCATCGGTGCCATGATCTTCAGTTTTATTTACTGGGGCTTCGGATTTTTGCGTATGGGAACCACAGGGTTGGTGGCCCAGGCCGCCGGCGCGGACGACGAAGGGGAAGTCAGTGCGGCCGTCGCGCGGGCGCTCTTGTTGGCGGCGGTGATCGGCGGCGTGCTCATTGTTCTGCAATGGCCCTTAAGGGTTGCCGCCTTCGGCCTCATCGACGGAAGTGATGCGGTTGAACAAGGCGGACTGACTTATTTTACCATCCGAATTTGGGGTGCGCCCGCAACACTGGCCAGCTATGCAATTTTGGGCTTTTTTATTGGCCTGCAGGATTCGCGTACTGCTCTGGTCCTGCAGCTTTTTCTCAATGCCCTTAACATCCTGCTTGATGTGATCTTTGTCATGGGGCTGCATTGGGGGGTCGCGGGCGTGGCCGCAGGTACGCTGATCGCCGAGGTCAGCGCCGCGGTCTTTGGTCTGGCTCTGATCTTACGGCGCCTGCGCCGCCGCAATCCGGAAGCGGCGCGGCTTTGGCCCGCCTGGCCCGCGCTTTTGGAGCGCTCCGCACTTATCAAAACGCTTTCCGTTAATTCGGACATCATGCTGCGCACGCTCTGTCTGATCTTTGCATTCGCCTGGTTTACCAATCAGGGCGCCAAGGCGGGCGATGTAGCACTTGCGGCCAATGCGGTGCTGATGCAGTTTGTTACTTTCTCCGCCTTCTTCCTGGACGGCTTTGCCTTTTCAGCAGAAAGTCTGGTTGGGCAATCCATTGGCGAGAAAAATCGCCGACATCTTGACCTGGCGGTGCGTTATTCGACCGAGCTTGCGGCGCTGACCGCGCTTGCCATGTCCCTTCTTATTCTCATCGCGGGACCCTTGGTTATCGATTTTTTGACGAATGTTGAAACTGTTCGCGCGGCCGCCCGGGAATTTCTGCCATGGGCAATCCTGGCGCCGATTGCGTCGGTCTGGTGTTTTCAACTTGACGGCATTTTCATCGGCGCAACGCGCACAGCGGATATGCGTAACGCCATGGCCCTATCACTCATCGTCTACCTGATGGCGTGGGTCTGGCTGGCGGACATGTGGGGCAATCACGGACTTTGGGCGGCGCTCACCGTGTTTTACTTTGTCCGCGCGGGCACGCTTTATTGGCGTTACCCAGCCTTGAAGGAAGAATCCTTTTAAAGGATCTCAAGAACACTTTCTGGCGGGCGGCCAATACGCGCCTTGCCATTTGCCACCACGATGGGCCGCTCAATCAGGATGGGATCTGCCACCATGGCCTTGACCAGCTCCACCTCAGACAGGTTTTCATTATCCAGGCCCTTTTCCTTATAGACGGCCTCACCCTTGCGCATCAGATCACGCGGTGACATGCCAAGCATTGAAAGAACTCCCTTAAGCATTTCTTCAGTTGGCGTCTCTTTGAGATATTCAACCACCTCGGGGGCGATCCCTTTTTCTTCCAGGATTGCGAGGGTCGTGCGCGATTTGGAGCACCGGGGGTTGTGATAGATGACAACGGACATTTGTTTTCCTTCTATTTGTGCGCGGCGCCAACCGCCTCGCCTATCGAGGCAAAGCCATCGCGCTCCAGGCAGGTAATGAGTTCGCGTTTGATTTGCTTGACAAGCCCCGGCCCTTCATAGGCCAGCGCTGAGTAAAGTTGAACAAGACTGGCGCCGGCCTTGATCTTTTCATAAGCCTGCGCGCCGTTTGATATGCCGCCAACACCGACCAATGGTAGCTTGCCCCCGGTCAATTTAAAGGCCTTGGCAAGCACGTCTGTCGACATTTGGAAGAGCGGCGCCCCGGAAAGACCACCGGTTTCATTTCTTTGTGAACTATTCAATGTCTCGCGCAGGCCGATGGTCGTGTTGGAAATGATCACCCCATCAAACTTGCTTGCCATGACAACCTCAAGAATGTCCTCGAGGCCTGTGTCGTCAATATCGGGTGCAATTTTTAACAGCAGCGGGGTCTGCGCGCCTTCAGGTTCTTCCTCATCGCGGGCGATGGAGACGCGGGTGATCAGCTCCTGGAGTTCTTCCTTATTTTGCAACCCACGCAGACCTGGTGTGTTCGGGGACGAGATATTCACCGTGAAATAACTGGCGCTGCCGATCAGCACATGAAGCCCGGTGACGTAATCTTCAATACGATCCTCGGAGTCCTTGTTCGCGCCGATATTAGCGCCAACGATGCCCGGATGGTCGAGCCTGCGCCGCAATCGCCGATAGGCGGCTTCCAGACCTTCATTGTTAAAGCCCATGCGATTAATGACAGCCCTGTCCTGCGTGAGCCTAAAAAGCCGAGGTTTTGGATTGCCCTCTTGCGGGCGCGGCGTGACTGTGCCCGCCTCGACAAACCCGAAGCCAAAGCGCAGCATGGCATCCGGCACTTCGGCATTTTTGTCAAACCCGGCGGCGAGGCCAACAGGATTTGTAAAATGCAACCCCCATAGATCGACCGCCAGACGCGGATCATCGGACCCGGGCGCGCCACTCAAAAGGCCGCCCAAACCCGCTTTGAGGGCTTTGATCGTCAACCTGTGAGCTGTTTCAGGGTCTACCTGCTGCAATGCGGGACCAAGAGCCTTAAAAAACGACATCAAGGGTGCCCTCCCGGTTCTTCCAGATCTTTCGGTAAAACAAAGGCTCCTGATTGCTGGGCGATGCGCCAGGACCGGGTCATATTTTCAAGGCCCAGCACGCCATAGAGGTGTGGAAAGTAATCGCCATTTTTGGCTTCTTCCCATTTGAGGGCGCCCTGGTCCAGATCCGCGACTTTAAACTCCGCGATGAGCACATCGTTCTCCCCGGAAAATATCCGCGCCAGGGTGCCCGGGAGTTGCCGCGCTGTCGAAAAATGAATGAAGCCATCACGCTGGTCATCCGGCGACCCTTTGTAAGGGTCTTCCCGTTCGCGCCATTCGGTCATCTTGAAAATTTTGTAGATCAGATCCGCAGAGGTCATGGGGCTGTCTTACGCTTTTCGCCTGAGGGGATCAAGTAAGCGACTAACCGGCCTTGCGATTGGGTATTTTCAGCGGAGTCAGGCCTTGGTAGTCCGCGACTAACGTGAGGGTGGCCTGGTAATCCTTGGCCTTGAGGTTGCGAATCAAAAGTTCGGCGCGGGCTTGAGTGATCCGCGCCTGGTGGGAGGTTGCCTGGCGTTCCAGGGTCAATTCAAGCAAGTCGAGGGCTTGCGCCTCATGGGCATAGATATCACTTGTCAAAAGTGTCAGGGCATAAAGATAGGGCACATAGGGATTGTCGCCGTCGAGGGCGAGTGCTTTTTCGAAAAGCTTTGCCCCTTCTTCCGGAGTGGCCCCGTACATGCTTTTGGCCATTCCCGCGCCCCCTTTGCGCACAACTTCCCAATGCCAGGCACCCAAAAAGGCCCAGCCCCAAGGGTTTTTTGGGTCGAGGCTTATCGCGGCTTCTAGATGACGCTTGGATTTCTCAGGGAGGCCAGCCAGCTTAGCTCGAAACATCGACATGAGGCGGGCTTTGAACCCATAGGCTGTTGCCAACTGGAGGTGCCCTTCGACACTTTGCGGATTGAGCGCGAGGGCTCGCTCAGCCAAATCGATGGCGCGGTCGATGTCCTTCATCTGTCGATCCTCTCGGGATTGCAGATTGACCTTGCCGAGCTGGGATCGCGCCGCGAGGGCGAAAGCTTCCGAGGTGCCAATCTCTTCTCCCAGATCCGCCGCTGCGCCATAATTGCCCGCTTCATAAAGAAGGCGCACGTCTTCCAGGTCTGCGGCTGAGGCAACGCTCCAGCCAAACCAAAGGGGCAGGCAAAATCCAATGATCAAATATTGCGTCAGGCGGGTCATATCACTCCCTCACCCAAAACCCGGATGAGGGAATGATAGTCGCAAATCAAGTTTCTGACTAGCTGGTGAGCTCGCCGTCCAAGGCTCGTTTCATGAGACCCAGGGTCTGATCGATGCCGTAAAGTGCCACGAAGGAGCCAAATCGCGGCCCCTGGCTTTGGCCGAGCAGCACTTCATAGAGGGCCTTGAACCAGTCGCGCAGGGGCTCGAACTCAAACTCCTTACCGACCGCATAAACCTCTGTCTGCAGAGCCTCAGCAAGATCGTTCGGGCGATTTTCTCGAACCTCCTCAAAACGCGTCATCAGAGCTTCCATGGCGGCGCGCTCGGTATCAGTGGGCGCACGGAACTTTTTCGCGGGCTTCACGAAGTCATGGAAGTAGTTGATAGCGTAGTCCACCAACCGATCCAGGATCGGGTGATTTTCCGGTGACGCCCCCTTTTCGTAATTTCGGATGAAGCCCCAGAGGACTTCACGGTCTTCTGAGTTTGAGGCGCTGACGAGGTTAAGGAGCAAGTTGAACGAGACCGGAACATTTTCATTGGGCGGATTGCCGCCGTGAATGTGCCAAACCGGATTTCCCAGCTTTTGGGTTTCTTCCTGCTCCGGAAACTTGTCGAGGAAGGTGATGTATTCGTCGACCGCCTTGGGGATCACGTCGAAGTAAAGACGCTTGGCCTTGCGTGGGCTTTGAAACATGTAAAGCGACAGGCTCTCCGGCGAGGCATAGCGCAGCCACTCTTCCATGGTGAGGCCATTGCCCTTGGATTTGGAAATCTTCTGGCCCTTGTCATCCAGGAAGAGCTCGTAGTTGAAGCCTTCCGGCGGTGTGCCGCCGAGGACGCGGGTGATCTGCGAAGAGAGCTTGACGGAATCAATCAAATCCTTGCCAGCCATTTCATAATCGACATCGAGGGCAACCCAGCGCATGGCCCAGTCCGCCTTCCATTGCATCTTGCAGTGACCGCCGGTGACCGGTGTTTCCACCTTTTTGCCGTCCTCGCGCTGATAGACGACGGTGCCCGCCTCCGCATTGGTTTCCACCACCGGGACCTGCAGCACGCGGCCCGTCTCCTCACAGACCGGCAGGAAGGGCGAATAGGTCGCTCTACGCTCCGGCCCAAGGGTCGGCAGGACCACATTGATCACTTCGTCGTAATGGGCGAGCATTTTTAAGAGCGTTTCGTCGAACATGCCGGAGGTGTAGCACTCCGTCGAGCTCATGAACTCATAATCAAAACCGAATTGATCGAGAAAGGCGCGCAGCCGGGCATTGTTGTGATGGGCAAAGCTTTCATGTGTTCCGAACGGGT
>SBHG01000077.1 GCA_006226305.1 Alphaproteobacteria bacterium
ATTTCCTTGGTAAAAAGGCCCTTGCCGCCAATGGCGTTCAGGGGCCGGTCCTGGATTTTGTCGCCACTGGTTTTGATCACATGGATCGGAAAACTTTGGTCAAAATCCCCCTCAAACACCCCGTGCGCCTTGCCCAGCAGGGCTTGCACCATCCGCGCCTGGGTCAGCGCCAATTGCGAGCCACGAGTGCCAATCCGGATTGTACGTTGCATGGGGCGCGGTCCTTTGCCATTAAGGAGCGGAAAACGGGAGGGTCAGGAGACCCTTACCCCCCGACCGGACAAATGTCGAGACCAGAGAAGACGTCAAACCCCATGAGCGCGCCCCTCACCATCCTCGGGATTGAGACAAGCTGCGATGAAACCGCCGTGGCGGTGCTGCGGGGGACACCGGACGCGCGCCCGCAAATTCTCAGCCATCTGGTACTCTCTCAGATCGCCGCCCACGCGCCCTATGGCGGCGTGGTGCCGGAAATTGCCGCCCGCGCCCATATTGAAGCGCTCGACGATCTCATCGCCGCCGCCCTCAAGGAAGCCGAACTGACCTTTTCAGATCTCACCGCCATCGCCGCCACCGCCGGGCCGGGCCTCGTTGGCGGGGTCATTGTCGGCCTGATGACCGCTAAGGGCATCGCCCATGCCCAAAACCTGCCCCTTGTCGGGGTCAACCACCTGGAGGGCCACGCCCTTTCGGTGCGCCTGACCGAAGAGGCCACCTTCCCCTACCTGCTGCTTCTCGTCTCCGGCGGCCATTGCCAGCTTCTGGCCGTCGAGGGACCCGGCAACTACCACCTTTACGGCGCCACCATCGATGACGCGGTCGGGGAGGCCTTCGACAAGACCGCCAAAATGCTGAATCTGCCCTATCCGGGCGGGCCCTCCGTGGAAAGGGCGGCTCTTGCAGGCGACCCCGCCCGCTTTGATCTGCCGCGCCCGCTCATTCACCGCCCGGGCCGCGATTTTTCCTTTTCCGGCCTGAAAACCGCCGTGCGTCACGCCGCAGAAGGATTAGGTAAAGAGCGCCTGGAGCCGCAAGACGTTGCCGATCTTGCCGCTTCTTTTCAGGCAGCGGCCACTGACGTCCTTGCCAATCGCGCCGCCCACGCCATGGCCCGCTTTATTGAGGACTATCCCGGCGCCACCCGCACCCTAGTGGTGGCCGGCGGGGTCGCCGCCAACCAACACCTGCGCAGCCATTTGGAAGCGGCCGCCGCCGCCCGAGACTTTGCCCTCATCGCCCCGCCCCTCCAATACTGCACCGACAATGCCGCCATGATCGCCTGGGCCGGTTTGGAGCTTTTTGCTCTCGGGCATCGCGATACCCTCGCTCTTTCGCCCCGCGCCCGCTGGCCGCTCGACCAAAAGGCCAATCATCCCGGCGCCAAGGTCTGAGACTTTCAACCGCCCCTTATTTCCGTTAGAACGGATAGGACAAAAGGAACGAGGAGTTTCAATGGACAACATTGGAGTGATTGGCGCAGGCGCCTGGGGTACCGCGCTTGCCTGTGTCGCGGCGCGCGGCGGCAGTAAGGATCGCAAGGTCACCCTGTGGGCCCGCGAGCAGGAGGTGGTCTCCACCATCAACCACAAACATGTGAACGATCTCTACCTGCCAGCCATCCCGCTCGAAACAAAGATTTTCGCAACCGGCAATTTCGCCGATTTTGAAACCTGTGACATGATCTTACTGGTGCCGCCGGCACAGCATCTGCGCACCATAGCCGGTCAGCTGGTGCCAAACCTGTCAAAGGGCACACCGCTCATCATCTGTTCCAAGGGGATCGAGCGCGGCAGTCAGGAGTTGATGACCGATGTGTTGGCCGAGGTCGCCCCTGGTCACCCCATCGCTGTTTTATCAGGCCCGAGCTTTGCCGCCGATGTGGCCAAGGGCCTGCCCACCGCCGTGACGCTGGCCTGCGAGGATCAAGCCCTCGGCAAGGATCTCGTCCAAGCCATTGGCCTGCCGACGTTCCGGCCCTATCTGTCTGACGACATCATCGGCGCTGAAGTTGGCGGCGCCATCAAAAATGTCATGGCCATCGCTTGCGGTATTGTTGAAGGCTCAAACTTGGGCGAAAGCGCCCGCGCCGCCCTCACCGCCCGGGGTTTTGCGGAGATCGTGCGCCTTGGCACCGCCATGGGCGCCAAACCGGAGACCATGTCCGGCCTGTCAGGCCTCGGCGACTTGATCCTCACCTGTTCCAGCCGCCAATCGCGCAATATGTCGCTCGGTGTGGCGCTCGGAGAGGGTCAAACCCTTGACGAAATCATGTCGCACCGCAATTCTGTAGCTGAAGGCGTCCACACCGCTGGGGCCCTGGTGGCGCTTGCCCGCGCCAAAGAGGTTGAAATGCCCATCGCCGAAGCGGTCGAGGCTATTGTAACAGGCGTTAAAACAGTCAAGGAAGCCATTGCCGATCTGCAAAACCGGCCCTTTACGACTGAGAACTGAACGACAAATGCAAACCGGAGGTGCGTGACATGAATAAAGCCAAAGACCCCGCCGATCTCTGGCGGTCCTGGGTGTCGAAAATGGAGCGCGAGATCGATTCCATGTCGCAAAAACTCATGAAGACCGATGAGTTTGCCCGCACGACACACACCCTGAATGATATCCGCATGTCCTTGCGCGAGGCCGTGGGCGGTGTGTCGACAAAAAACCTTGAGCTCTTCAACATGCCCAGCAAGGAAGATGTCACCGGTCTGGGCGACCGGCTCGCCGGGATTGAACGGCGCCTGACCATGATTGAGCGTATGCTCACCACTCTGGCCGAACAAAAGAGCGGCGAGGGCAAGACGGCCCGCTCGGGACCGCCGCGCACCAAAATGCCGCCCAAGAAAGCGGCCAAAAAGGCGGCCAAAAAAGCCTCCACCAAAAAGAAGCCGGCTAAAGACGCCTCATGACAACGGCAGAAGAAAAAGACGGCACAGGCGCCATGATCCGCCGGATGGTCGACCGCACCATCCAGCGCAACATCAAGGGCGTGCAGTTTCTCACCTCCTCGCCGCCCACCGTCGGCCAAACGCCAAAAGATGTGATTGCCCAGCGCGGCACCATGAAGCTTTACCACTACCACCCGCAGTCTGAAGAGATTTACCGGGTACCGGTGCTCCTCACCATGGCGACCACCAACCGGGCCTATGTCTTTGATCTGGCGCCCAGCTTTAGCCTGGTGGAATTTTTACTCAAGCACGGCTTTGACGTTTTTGTTCTTGATTGGGATCCACCCCGCTCTGACGAACGCGGGCTCGGCCTGGAAGACTATGTTCTGGATTTCATTCCCGATTGTGTCGAACGCATCACCCGAGACACTGGGGTTGATGAGGTGTCCATCATCGGTTACTGCATGGGCGGTGTGCTATCGCTTCTTTACGCCGCTTTGCACGCCGACGGGCCATTGAAAAACCTCATCTGCCTGACCACGCCCGTCGACTGGAGCGAAATGGATCTCTTCCAGAGCTTCTCTCACAAAAAATATTTTGACGTTGACCGACTTGTGGATTCTGTCGGCATTGTGCCTGCGGACACGATCATGACCGCTTTTGACATGCTCCGACCCGCCAACAAGCCGGCCGCGCGCATTCAACTGCTCGACAATCTGTGGAACGACGACTTCGTGCGCTCCTATCGCATGTTCACCCGCTGGCAAAATGAAACCTTGCCGCTCGCCGGTGAATATTTCCGCCAGACCACCAAGGATCTGCTCTGGGACAACAAGCTCTTTAACGACACCCTCACCGTGGGCGGGCAAAAGGTTGATCTGAGCAAGATCAAGCTGCCGATCATGCATGCCATTGCACAGCACGATCACATCGTCCCCTTTAATGCCTCAAAACCGCTCATCTCCAAGGTGGGTTCAAAAGATAAAACAGAAATCGTTCTGAAAGGCGGCCACGTCAGCCTCATCGCCGGACCCAATGCGGTCTTGAGGCTCTGGCCGACCATTGACGAATGGCTGGGAGAACGTTCCGTATGACCCTCGACACCTCACGCTATCCAATGACATTGGACCTTGACGGAGACAAGATCGACATTCGTCTCATGACCCCTGAAGACAAGGAGGCGGTTTCTGCCTTTGCCGCCGATCTACCACCGCATGATCTTTTGTTCCTGCGCCGCAATATCTCAGAGCCCAAAGTCATGGCGGCCTGGGCCCGCGATATTGATGAGGGCGCGATCCACTCGCTGGTCGCCATGAAGGGCGACAAGGTGGTGGGGACCACTGCCGTGGTGCGTGACGAATATTCCTGGTCGCCGCATCTGGGCGAGCTACGGGTTCTGGTCGCCACCGACATGCGCAAGAACGGCCTGGGCCGCAAGCTCATTGAGGAAAGTTTTGTCATGGCGCTTGGGCTGGAGCTTGAAAAGCTGATCGCCCAGATGACCGTCGATCAACGCGGCGCCATCGAGGTTTTCGAAACCATGGGCTTTACCGGCGAAGCGCTGCTAAAGGATCATGTCAAAGATCAGGCGGGCGAAAAGCACGATATCGTTATTCTGGCTCTTGACGTCGCCCGCGCCGATGCGCAAAACGCGCTTTTTGGCACCGCCGAACTTGCCGACTAATCAGGCCGGACAGGACTTAAAGGATCTCGCCCCATGCATGTCATCATCTATTGCCGCGATAAGGCGGACTCTCTCAACCTGCGCCTCGCCAACCGCGAAGATCACCTCAAATTTGTCGGCGAGCATCTGGACAAGGTGAAAGTCGCAGGTCCCCTGATCGCCGAAGACGGTGAGACCATGATTGGCTCCATGCTGCTCATGGAATTTGCTACTTTGGCAGAAGCAGAAGACTGGTCCCAGCAAGACCCTTACCGCAAGGCGGGCCTCTTTGAGCGGGTCGAGATCACCGAGATCAACTGGACGCTCGGGAAGCCCTAAAAGGACATGCCGCCCAGCTTCATCATGCAGGCGCCTGGCGCACCGGCAGATCACACGCCGCTCTGCCGATTGGCCGATCTTTCCGATCCGGGCTCGAAAGGTTTTGAGTTTGGCGAAGCCGCTGAGCGCTTCCGTTTCTTTGTGGTGCGTCGGGGCGCCGAGGTTTTTGCCTATCGCAATCTCTGCCCCCATGCGGGCCACCCCCTCGACTTCCCGCCCGACCGGTTTCTGACCCCCAAGGGCGACTATATTCACTGCGCCTCCCATGGCGCCCTCTTCAATCCCGAAGACGGTATCTGCGTGGGTGGGCCCTGCGTCGGACGCCGCCTGCTTCCCATTCCGGTCTATCTCGACGGAGAGACGGTTTGCTTTGGCGAACCGCGTGAGAATTCATCATGAGCACCCACAAACGCGACAAGCGCCTCTCCGATGTCATGCTGGACTATCTTGCCGATGCGCCGCCGCCATCTCCCTGTCTGATCATGAACGATACCTCCGGGCGGCTTGAGGGAGCGCTTGAGGCATCGCGCGTGTGGAACCGCCGCGCCGGACAAAAAGCCGCGCCGACCCCCTGGCCGGAGGGCGGCCCTTATGCGAGCGTCCTTCTGCGCCTGCCAAAGTCCAAAAGCGAACTCACGCTGTCACTTGCCATGGCCCATGCTGTTTTGGCGGAGGGTGGAAAATTATTCCTCTACGGATCAAATGACGAAGGCATCAAATCCGCGGCCGGCAACCTTGAGCCTTACTTCGACCGGCCGGTAACCGAACTCACGAAAGGCAAGGGCCGCATTATCCGCGCCGCGCCCACCAAGGAGCCCAAAACCACCCTTGCCGATTGGCGCCAAGAGGTGGTGATGGAAACCCCTGCGGGCACCTTCACCCTCGCCTCTTATCCGGGCCTCTTCGCCCATGGCCGACTTGATACGGGCACGGCAACGCTCCTTAATCACCTGCCCAAAACCGAAGGGCCTTTGAGCGTGCTCGATTATGGCTGTGGCACCGGCATCATTGCCCGCGCGGTACTTGCGCAAAACCCCGAGGCGCGCCTCACCCTTTTTGACAATGATGTGCTGGCGCTTGAGGCCGCCAAGGAAAATGTGCCAGGCGCGACTTATGTGCTCGGCTCTGAGCTTGGCGACCTTGCCAGCACCCAGTTTGATCTCATCCTGTCCAACCCCCCTTTCCATGTGGGCAAGGACCAGGACTTCTCCGCTCTCGAGGATCTCTGCCTCAACGCGTCAAAGCGCCTCACCAAAGGCGGCAGGCTGCGCATGGTGGTCCAGCGCACCGCTCCCGTCGCCCGCTGGCTTGAGGAAAGTTTTTCTTCCGCCGGGATCGTCGCTGAAAACAAAAGCTTCCGCATCTGGGAGGCGCGGTGAGTGCTCCAACAAGCACCTCATCCTGTGGAGGGGCTTTAGCCCCGTCTCGAAGGTATGAGGATGAGCCGCCCATCCTTCGAGACGAGCCCTGACGGGCTCTCCTCAGGATGAGGTCTTAGATTTACGCTTCGACAAGGCAGAAATCAGCTCCCAGTCGCCAGCGATCAGAGCCTCTTTCTTTTTCCGTCCCCAGCCTTTGAGTTGTCGCTCTGCGGCAATGGCGTCCGTGACAAATTGAAATTCCTGTGAAAACACGAGCTCAACAGGCAGCCGCTGCGAGGTATAGCCTCGAATGAGACCTGAATTGTGTTCTTGAATGCGTTTCTCAACACTTTCACCTCGGGTACTTCCCACGTAGTAACGGCCGTCCGAACAGCGCACCATGTAGACAAATGCCGGCATAAATTTCCCCTTCTGCCTCATCCTGAGGAGGGGCTTTAGCCCCGTCTCGAAGGATAGGAAAAGCCCCTTCATACTTCGAGACGCACCTTCGGTACTCCTCAACATGAGGGGCATCTTTTAGCTCGCAGCAAACCCCTCAAACTCTTTGATGAGTGCCTTCTTGGCCATCCGCACCAGAGTTTCCCCATCGGCAACGGTCGCCAGCGAGGGATTAGAGCCAATGCGGCCATCCGGGAAATTGCGCCGATAGTCCGCGGCGTCCGTAAACCGGCCATTGGGCGCAATCTTTGGGCTCAGTTCTTGATTGGAGAGCTTCTCCGGATAGGCAAAATAAGTGACCGCCACTTCGGACGGTGTGGCGTGGGAGCCGTGCGCCGCGCCATAGGTCTTCTTGCAGAAAGCCATGACCTCGCCAAGCTCCCACCAATTGCGCAGTTTGCAAACCAGTGGGTCTTCCCCACCAGACAAACTCGCATCCGCATAGATTTCAGAGAATGCCGCCTCGATGGTCGCAATATTGCCGCCGTGCCCGTTGAGGAAATAAATGCGGGTAAAGCCGTGACGCCTCAGCGAAGTGACCCAATCGACAATCGTCGCGATCATGGTGGACGGCCTCAGCGTCATCGAACCCTTAAAGGCCATGTGATGCTGCGCGCAGCCGACAGAAAAAGTCGGCGCCACCAAAATATCCGCCTCGTCACCTGCCGCCTTGGCGATCACCTCCGGGCAGATCGCATCGGTGCCGATGAGGCCCGTGGGCCCATGCTGCTCAGTTGAGCCAATGGGTACCACGATGCCATTGTTGCGCTTGAGGTATTCTTCTGTTTCCACCCATGTGGAGGTCTGCAATTGCATGGAGCCGGTTCCTTCCGCGAAAAATCCGCTTCCTCTATTGCATATCTTCCCCGCCCGCGCCATCGTGGCTAAAAACATAAGTGCTGGAAGCGTCACCTCAATGTCTGAAACGCCAAACAACGGTCCTTTAAAGGGCCTCAAAATTCTTGACCTCACCTCGGTCCTGCTCGGCCCTTACGCCACCCAGGTTCTCGGCGACCTCGGCGCGGAAGTAATTAAGGTAGAAAACCCGACCGGCGACATCCTGCGCTGGGGCGGCCCCGGTCGGTCGCGGGACATGGGCCCCATCTTTCTCAATGTCAATCGTAACAAACGCTCCCTCACGCTTGATCTGAAGACCGAGGAGGCGCGCGACATCCTGAAAAAGATGGTCGAGACCGCCGACGTCTTCATCCACAACATCCGCGAAAACGCCATCCAAAAACTGGGCTTTGACTACGAGGCCGTCAAAGCCATACGCCCGGACATTGTTTATGTGCATGCCGTGGGGTTTTCCAAAGACGGCGCCTATGGCGGACGCCAAGCCTATGACGATCTGGTGCAGGCCGCCTCCGGCACTACCCATTTTCAATCGCTTGTCGACGGTGACCCGACGCCGCGCTATGTGCCCGCCCTCTTGGCGGACAAAACCACCGGCCTTCATGCGGTCTATGCAACGCTGGCCGCCCTCTTTCACCGCGAGCGCACCGGCGAAGGCCAATTCGTCGAAGTGCCCATGCTGGAAAGCTTTGTGTCGTTTTCCTTCGCCGAACATCTTTATGGCCACACCTTTGTGCCGCCGACCGGGCAGATGGGCTACAAGCGCGTCATGAACCCCAACCGCAAGCCCTATCAAACCAAGGACGGCTATATTTCCATTGTTCCTTACGACGATCGCCAGTGGGAAGAGTTCTTCCGCATCGGCGACCGTTTGGAGGTTTACGACGACCCGCGCTTTTCCACCTATCAAGCGCGCACGGAAAACTCAGAAGATCTTTACGGCATCATCGCCGAGGTGGCGCTCACCAAAACCACGAACGAATGGCTGGAGGCGCTCGACGCCGCCCGCGTGCCCGCCATGCGCGCCAACGACTTCGACACCCTGATGAAAGACCCACATTTGGTCTCGGTTGATTTTTTTGAAGAGCACGACCACCCGACCGAAGGGCGCTACATTCAGATGAAGGCGCCCATCAATTTTGAAAAAAGCCCCTCGAGCCTGCGCCGTCACCCGCCCCATTTGGGAGAAGACTCAGACAGCGTTTTGCGCGACTATGGCTACTCGGAGGAAGAAATCACCGTGTTGAGAGAGGCCGGTGCATTGGGCAAGACCTGAAAGGGAGAAACAGACACATGATCCGCATCATCACACTTATCGGCACCGCCTTTCTGATCGGCATCGTCTGGTCGGATCTCACCTTCGATAGCCTCGGCTGGGAAACCCTGCGCAGCGGCGGCGCGATTGCAGCTCATGACCTCGCCCAGATCGAAACCTATTATGTACGCACAGTTGCCATGGAAGCGGGCGGCTTTCCGCTCATCACCGTCATGATGCTCCTCACGATCCTCACCGCCTTCTGGCAATGGCGTTTGGATGTGCCCCGCTGGGTCAAACTTGCCGGACCGGTCTTCCTCCTGCCGACCTTGGCGCTTTTCCTGGTCAAGACAGCCCCGGCGGCCCAAGCCATCGCGGCGGGCGGCATCTCCGCCGAGGGCATGAGCGTCCATGCCCACGCCCTCTTGAGCGTTCACCTTGCCAGCTTCGCACTCCTGACGCTCTATCTTACCGTCCAGCTACTTGGCTTTTACAGCACGCGCAAATAGGCACACCAATACCCCACTGATTTTCCAAATCGCGCATTGAAAACAAAGGGCTGCCTCCTCATAATGCCGGGCAACTCCCAACAGAAATGACAAGAATCTCGGGAAGGAGAGCCCATGTCGAACGAGCCCAACGAACATCACCACGCCGAAAATATGATCTTTCCCGTCTCGGAAGATTGGAAGACCCGCGCCCATGCGGACCCGGCAAAATATGAGGAGATGTACAAGCGCTCGGTCGAGGACCCGGACGGTTTTTGGGGCGAACATGGCAAACGCATCTCCTGGATGACGCCTTACACGAAAGTGAAGAACACGTCCTTTGCGCCCGGCAATATTTCCATCAAATGGTATGAAGACGGCACCTTGAATGCCTGCGTCAATTGCGTTGACCGCCACCTGGAGACCCGCGGCAATCAGACCGCCATCATCTGGGAAGGGGATGAACCCACTGACGACGTTAAAGTGACCTACAAAGAGCTGCATGAAGAAGTATGCCGCTTTGCCAATGTGCTCAAAAGCCGCGGCGTCAAAAAAGGCGACCGGGTCACCATCTATATGCCGATGATCCTGGAGGCCGCTTATGCCATGCTCGCCTGCGCGCGGCTGGGCGCGGTTCACTCGGTCGTCTTTGGCGGCTTCTCGCCGGAGGCTTTGGCCGGCCGCATTCTTGACTGCAAATCCGATTGCGTCATCACCGCCGACGAAGGCGTGCGCGGCGGCAAGCACATCCCCCTCAAAGCCAATACGGACAAGGCCTTAGAGCAATGCCCCGATGTCCACACAGTCGTCGTTTGCCATCGCACCGGCAACCCGCCCTCCATGGTCGAGGGCCGCGATATCTGGCTGCACGAGGAAAAAGCAAAAGTCTCCGCCGACTGCCCGGCCGAAGAAATGAGCGCCGAAGACCCGCTCTTCATTCTTTACACCTCTGGCTCCACCGGCAAGCCCAAGGGTGTGCTCCACACCACCGGTGGCTACATGGTCTATGCCGCCATGACCCATGAATATATTTTCGATTATCATGACGGCGACATCTATTGGTGCACGGCGGATGTGGGCTGGGTCACCGGCCACTCCTACATTGTCTATGGGCCCCTCGCCAATGGCGCCCAGACCCTGATGTTTGAAGGCGTGCCAAACTATCCGGACAATTCAAGGTTCTGGCAGGTTTGTGACAAGCACCAGGTCAATATTTTTTATACCGCCCCGACCGCCTTGCGTGCCCTGATGCGCGATGGCGACGGCCCGGTCAAGGCCACCAGCCGCAAGTCGGTCAGGCTTCTGGGAACCGTGGGCGAACCCATCAACCCGGAGGCCTGGCTTTGGTACTACAATGTGGTGGGCGAAGGGCGCTGCCCCATCGTTGACACCTGGTGGCAGACCGAAACCGGCGGCATCATGATCTCACCCTTGCCGGGCGCTATTGACCTCAAGCCGGGCTCTGCCACCAAGCCCTTCTTCGGCATTCAGCCGCAACTGGTTGACGCGGACGGCCAGGTACTCGAAGGCGCCACCGAAGGCAATCTCTGCATTACAGAGTCCTGGCCCGGCCAGATGCGCACCGTCTTCGGCGATCATGAGCGCTTTGAGCAGACCTATTTTTCCACCTACAAGGGCAAGTATTTCTCCGGCGACGGCTGCCGCCGCGACGAGGATGGCTACTATTGGATCACCGGCCGCGTCGACGATGTGATCAATGTCTCCGGTCACCGCATGGGGACGGCGGAAGTTGAAAGCGCGCTTGTCGCCCACGAGCTTGTCGCCGAGGCCGCCGTGGTCGGCTATCCCCACGACATCAAGGGTCAGGGCATCTATGCCTATGTGACCCTGACCGCGGGCACCGAACCGACCGACGATTTGCGCAAAGAGCTGGTTCAATGGGTGCGTGCTGACATCGGCCCCATTGCCCAGCCAGACTTGTTGCAATGGGCGCCAGCATTGCCCAAGACACGCTCCGGCAAAATCATGCGCCGCATCCTGCGCAAGATTGCCGCAAATGAATATGATCAACTGGGCGACACCTCGACCCTCGCCGACCCGGCGGTGGTCGAGGACCTGGTTGAAAACCGCATGAACCGCTAAGACAAAGGAGCCTTCTTCCCCCATGACCAAAGGCAGCAAAAAGAGATGGGCGCTGGTGACCGGCGCCTCCGCAGGCATCGGCGAGGCCTTCGCCGATGAACTTGGGCGTCACGGTTACAATGTGGTGCTGGTTGCCCGCCGCGAAGAGCACCTGCGCAAACACGCCAATTGGCTGGAAGACAAGCACCAGATGTCCACCATGGTCATCGTGGCGGATCTGGAGGACCCCGGCGCCCCGGCGCGGATCATGGCCAAGACCGACGAAGCGGGCATCGACATCGATTTTCTCGTCAACAATGCCGGTTACGGTGTGCCTGGTCAGTTTGATCAGGTCACAACCGAGCGCCACATGAAAAGTATGCAGGTCATGGTGAATGCAGTTGTCGAACTTACCCACCACTATCTTCCGGGGATGAAAGCGCGCGGCTTTGGCCGCATCATCAATGTCGCGTCTCTGGCGGCTTTGGTGCCGGGCTCTTCCGGCCACACGCTCTACGCGGCGCAAAAATCATTCCTCGTCAAATTTTCAGAAAGTCTGTGGGCGGAGAATCAGGAGACCGGCGTTAATGTCTGCGCGCTTTGTCCCGGCTTTACCTATTCGGAGTTCCATGACGTCACCGGCAATCGGGCCGAAGTGGCCGAGTTGCCCAAGTTCATGTGGATGGACGCCAAAACCGTCGCCGAACAGGGCTTTGCTGCTGTCCATGAAGGCAAGCCTCTTTGCATTAACGGCGGGTGGAACAAATTCGTTGCGGGGCTCAACAAATATCTCCCGCGCTTCGTCGGCTACGCCATCATGAAGCGCATGTCTTCGCGCGTTCGCCGCCAGGAGGTTTGAGGCCGGCGCATCGTTGTGTCGCCCCGGATCCAAGTCCGGGGCCCCGTGCTTTGCGCGCCTTCGGGCAGGCATGGGCGACAAGCGCATTGCCGTGAGCGATATAATGCCCATATATTAGGGACAGCCTTTCTTTAATAAGGAGGTTTTCTGATGAGTGCTTATGCTCTTGTTCTTGTGGTAATGGGGCTTTTTCTGGCCCTCACCCGCGCGCCGTTCGTTTTTGCGCCCGCCCGGTCCCGCGCGATTTTCATGTCCTATATTGCCGATGATGGTCACATGCGCCTGCTGGGGATTGTCATTGCCCTCTTTGGTGTCTTCGTCATTTGGGGAACCGGCGGGGAGCCAAGCGCCCTTGCCCAGGTCATCTATTATCTCGGCTGGGCGATGATCTTTGTCGGTATCGGCGGCATGGCGCTTTTTCCCGCCTCCCTGCGCCCCTTTGCGGAACGGGTTGTCGGCGCCATCAGCGATCCGGCCCTGCGCATCCTCGCGGCAATCGCCGTCGCCATCGGCGTCATGCTCGCCGCCTACGGACTGAGTTTGTAATACCAACGCAATGAAAGCGGCCGACCGGCCGCCGCCCTTTCGGGCGCCCCCGCGGAGCCAGGCATGGAACATGACTTGGCGTGAGCGAAATCAAGTCAAAAATCCGAGATGATGCCCTTCTTTTCCCAGTCGCCATAACGGGTGGGTTCGGGGCCTTTGCGGCCGCCTTTTTCTAGTGGCAGGGAAGTCTCTTCGGCCGCCCGGCGACGGGCTTGCGCCTCCTCCAAGGCCCTCTTGGCAATGGCAGGATCGGGCCGTTTTTCGGACTTTTTGGTCATCTCTTGACCCTCAGGCTGAAGACATTACATCTTAACTAGCGCGGGTGCGCGCCGCCCGCAATATGTTAAGATGGAGAAAAGTCCCCATGCCCCTCATTCGCACCGGCATTCTGCTTGCCGCCATGACCGCCCTTTTTCTGGCGGTGGGGGCGCTTTTGGGCGGTCAGGGCGGTCTTGTCACCGCCTTTATCATTGCCATGGCGATGAACTTCTTTGCCTATTGGAACTCCGACAAAATGGTGCTCAGGATGCATGGCGCCCGCGAGGTCAGCGAGGTGGAAGCGCCTGAATATGTGCGCATCGTGCGCGATCTGGCCGCCCGCGCCGGTCTGCCGATGCCGCGCACCTTCATCATGGACAATCCACAGCCCAACGCCTTTGCCACGGGCCGCAATCCGGAAAACGCTGCCGTGGCCGCCACAACAGGTCTCCTGCAGTCCCTCACCCGCGAAGAGATCACGGGTGTTATGGCCCATGAGCTCGCCCATGTGAAAAACCGCGACACCCTGACTATGACCGTTACGGCCACCCTCGCCGGGGCCATTGGCATGCTGGCAAACTTTGCCCTCTTCTTTGGCCGGGGCCGCAACAACGCCGGGCTCCTTGGCACCCTGGCGGTGATGTTCCTCGCGCCCATGGCCGCCGGTCTGGTGCAGATGGCCATCAGCCGCACCCGCGAATATGAAGCCGACCGCATGGGTGCAGAGATTTGCGGGCGTCCCTTGTGGCTAGCCTCCGCGCTTGCCAAGCTCGATCGCGGCACGATCCAGATCGATAATCCGACTGCGGAACACAATCCCGCCACCGCCCATCTTTTCATTGCCAACCCTTTACATGGCGGCCGGGTCGACAATCTCTTCTCGACCCACCCCAATATGGCCAATCGCATTGCCCGCCTGGAAGAAATGGCCGGTGCCTCGAGCGACTATGTGGAGCCCGCGCCAACCCATAGGCCGGGCCCCTGGGGGTAAAGAGGCCTTTAAAAGGATACGTTTAAGATGAACGCGGCCCGTCTGGGCCTCGGGCGACAGCCTGCCCCCGCGCAGGCCGTGCGTGAAACGCACTGGCCGTGAGCGAAATAGACTTCATTGTCTTCTTAAGCATTACCCCCTAAAACCCACCTCATGGAAAACCGCCGCCCCCGAAGACGAAAACCCACTCAAGGCTTTGCTGCCCGCACCGCCGCGCTTGGCATGTTAAGCGAGGTGCTGGACAAGAAGCAGACCCTCGACATCACCCTTGAAAATACCTTGGCCAAAGATCTCGCCAAACTTGAGCCGCGCGACCGGGCGCTTGCCCGCGCATTGGCGACCCTCACCCTGCGCCGTCTCGGCGAGATCGACCACTACATCGCAAGGTTTTTGGAAAAGCCCTTGCCCGCCAAAGCCCGCATGGCGCAGCACATCCTGCGACTGGGCATGGCGCAGCTCCTTTTCATGAAGGTGCCCGATCATGCGGCGGTCGATATTTGCGTTTCTCTGGCGCAAAAAGAGCAACAGGCCCGACCTTTCAAAAAACTCATCAACGCCATCTTGCGAAAAGGCGCGGGACTGAAAGACAAGCTCCTGCCGGACGAAGAGGCCGCCAGGCTGGCCACGCCCGACTGGCTTATGGAGAGCTGGCAAGAGGCCTATGGCGACAAGGCGGTCGCGATCGCCGTCGCGCATCTAAAAGAACCGCCACTGGACATTACACTTAAGGGCGCGGTACCAGACGGTCTTGAAGGCGGCAAACTGCCAACCGGCAGCTGGCGCTTTGAGAAGTCGCAGGATGTGCGTGCGCTTTCCGGCTTTGACGAAGGCGCCTTCTGGGTGCAGGACGCCGCCGCAACGCTCCCCGTTCTCCTGCTCGGTGATGTCAAAGACAAACGCGTGCTCGATCTTTGCGCCGCCCCGGGCGGCAAGACTTTGCAATTGGCGTCAAGCGGCGCCGAGGTTACCGCTGTCGATCGCTCTTCCCCCCGCATGAAGCGCGTTGAAGAAAACCTCGCCCGCACAAAACTCACCGCCAACCTTGTTGTTGCAGACGTTGAAACGTTTGAAAGCGTGGAAACTTTCCCTCTCATCCTGCTCGACGCCCCTTGTTCGGCGACCGGCACCTTGCGCCGCCACCCCGATCTGGCCCAATTGAAATCGCCCAAGGATGTGGCGAGCCTGGTCGATCTTCAGGCGAGGCTTTTAGACGCAGCCCAAAAGAGCCTTTCCCCTGGCGGCACCCTTGTTTATTGCACCTGCTCTTTGCAGCCCGAAGAAGGTGAAAATCAGATCGCCGCTTTCTTAAGTCGTCACCGCGACATGAAGCGCGCGCCGCTTACGGCCGAAGAGTTTCCCGCCCTTGCCGAATTTTTCACCAAGGACGGAGACCTGCGCACGCTTCCCTGCGACTGGCCGGACAAAGGGGGCCTCGACGGCTTTTACGCCGCGCGCCTGACCTGTGACAAAACGTAACATTCTTTAGGCTCAGAAATCTTCGTCCCGCCATTTTGTCGCCATGTTTGCCCCGCGCAATAGGCCTCGCAAGGGCGACATTCAAGGAGGAGAGTTCCCATGAAATTTCATCGTCTGAAATTACGCGCTGCATTGGCCAGTTTTGCAATCGTCACCACCCTCGGGGCGTGCTCGACCGCCCCCTATGGCGGCTCCACATATGACTACCGGGAAACCGGCCGCATGGCTTATGTGGACTATGGTGTCATCCAGAACGTGCGACATGTGCAGATCAACAAGCGCGAAACGGGCGCGGGCCGGGTTACCGGCGCGGTGATCGGCGGCGCCATCGGCTCTGAGATCGGCGAAGGCGATGCCGCCCGGGTTGTCGGCATCATCGGCGGCGCCATCCTCGGCGGCGCCATCGGCGAAGCGATCGAGCGTGATGCCAATAAAATGGACGGCTATGAATATACCATTCGCCGCGACGACGGCATGGTCTTCACCGTTGTCCAGCCTGCCGACGGACCGGCTCTGCCCCCTGGCACCGAGGTGCGTATTATCGAGGGCGACTATATTCGCATCGTCCCGGCGCAGGACTATCGCAACCACTATTACCGACCCGAATATCGCGACCGCAGATACTAATCCGGTCATTTCCCACCCCGTGGTTTGACCACGGGGTCCCGCCCTTTCGGCCGCCCCCGCGACACCGGCGGCCAAAGGCCCTTCTGCATGAGCGATAACAAGTCATCGCGCTTAAAAATGATTCGGTTTCTCACGCCGCCCCTTGCGAGGTGCATTTTCCGTAAGCCCCCTGGTTGATTTTCCTCGTAATCACCGAGTCAAATCAAGGTGTTATGGAACAAGTCTTTGCGGTGCTTGAACCCATGAAATCCCGGTGTTAAGCACACAAGATGTCGACCCCCATCCGTATCGCTCCGTCCATTTTATCTGCTGATTTCGCCAAGCTTGGCGAAGAGGTTCGCGCCATCTCCGATGCTGGCGCCGACTACATTCACATTGATGTCATGGACGGCCATTTTGTTCCCAATATCACCATTGGTCCCGGCGTGGTAAAAGCGCTCCGGCCCCATTCAGACAAAGTCTTCGACTGCCACCTGATGATCTCGCCGGTCGACCCCTATCTGGAGGCCTTTGCCGAAGCGGGTGCCGACATCATTACGGTTCACCCGGAGGCTGGGGCCCACACCCATCGTACCCTGCAGGCGATCAAGGCCCTCGGTTTGAAGGCAGGGATCAGCCTGAACCCCGGCACCCCCGCCAAGATGCTCGACTATTATTGGGACCTATTGGATCTCGTACTGGTCATGAGCGTCAATCCGGGCTTTGGTGGCCAAAGCTTTATTGAAAGTCAGCTTGGCAAGATTGAAGCCATCCGGGGCAAGATGGACAAGATGGGCCTCGACATTGACTTGCAGGTCGATGGCGGCGTGAGCGCCGACAATGCACAAAGGGTTATCGACGCCGGCGCCAATGTGCTCGTCGCCGGCACCGCCTCCTTTAAGGGAGGTTCCAGCCAATACGCCGCTAACATCAAAGCTCTGCGCGGGAAGGCTTAAGGAACGCCCATGGTCATCCAGACGCGCGAGGACAATACACTTGCTGACATGGCCGAGGCCACCGTCACCAGTGCTCTCAACTCCGCGCGCAATCGCTCCTATGCATCCTGGATCTACAACTGGTCCCTGAAGGGACCCATGCCTGACCGCGTCCTGCACACGCCGGAGCTGGCCTCTACCCAGCGCGGCGACAAGGCCGACGCCTTCCTTTCCGGACGCTACATCCTGCCCGGTGGACAGGTCCGCATGACCTCCGGCACCCCCTGGGATGCACAGCCACCAAGCCGGGAGTGGTCGCAAGAACTGCACAGCTTCACCTGGCTTTGGCATTTCGGCGCAAGGCCGAGCGCCGATACCTCGCGCCACGCCCGCTGGCTGATTAAGACCTGGCTCGACAAACACAAAAAATGCGAAGGCACGCCCTGGACGCCGAACATCTTGGGCCGCCGTCTGATCTCCTGGTATGCCAATTGGCCGCTCATCGTCGAGGGCGCCGACATGGTCTGGCGATCCTCCCTGCTTTTGTCCATGGCGCGGCAAGCCACCCATCTGCGCCGCGCGGTAAAAAACACGCCGCCCGGTCGCGCCCGCTTCGACGCGGCGCTCGCCCTTGCCATGACCGGCCTGTGCATGCCTGATCAATCCAAGTCGCTTGATAAAGGCCTTGAGCTTCTCATCAAGGATCTGGCGATTGAGGTTACCGGCGACGGCGGTCATATTTCCCGGTCGCCGGAAAAACAACTCCACGTACTTGCTGACCTCCTCATGCTGCAAGAGGCCATGCGGGCACGCGGCCAGCACATGCCAAGCGCGCTAACCCATGTCATTGATCGCATGGGGCCCGCCCTCGATTTTTTCCGACATGGTGATGGCCGCCTGGCGCTCTTCAATGGCGGCGGCCTGGGCGATGAGGCAGCGCTGGCGCAGGCATGCACCCACACCCGGGACCTACCACGTGGCACGCCGCGCCCGGCGCCCTTGGCCGCCCTGCCCTTTTCCGGCTATCAGCGCCTCACCGCCAAAAAAACAACCCTCATCGTCGACACCGGAGCGCCGCCAGTGGGCGCCTTTTCAACCGATGCCCATGCCGGATGTCTTTCCTTTGAAATGAGCTCTGGGCGCCACCGCCTCATTACCAATTGCGGCGCCATGGTTGTTCAGGGGCCGATCTGGCATCAAGCCATGCGCGCCACGGCGGCACATTCCACCCTCGGCCTCAGTCAGGCCTCAAGCGCGGATTTTGTCACCGGCGCCTGGACCCGCAATCTTTTGGGTCCGCGCATTTCAGGCGGTCCGTCGAATGTAGAATGCACCCGCCACGAAAAGGATCTTGGCATCTGGCTCGACACCAGCCACGACGGCTATCTGGAAGACTTTGGCCTGATCCATGAGCGCCGCTTATTCCTGGCCGCTGACGGCATGGATGTACGCGGCGAGGATCAGCTCATTGCTCAAGAGGGCCGCCGCGCCAGAGAGGGCGCCGAAAGCGCCACCATCCGCTTCCACCTTCATCCGGAAGTGCGCGCCTCTCTAGCACGCGATGGCTCCAATGTACTTCTTGTTCTGCCGAACCGTCAGGGTTGGCAATTCCGCGCCAAGGGCGGCGAGATCTCCATGGAGGAGAGCATCTTCATCACCGATGGTGAAACCGTGCGCCGCACCAGCCAGATCGTTGTCACCGCCCACCCGGCGGACAACACGACACGGGTCAATTGGGCTTTCCGTTGCCTGGAAGCCGACAAATCATAACAGAAATATCCGCGCCTGCTTCAATCAGCCTTTGAGGCCAGAGGCAATGTGTGGTACCCCACCGCCATTCCTTGACCCCTGATCCCCACCTCGATCTCATGACACAGAAGAATTTTCCATGACCGCCCCTGATAAAGTCGCGATCAAGCGCGCCCTCATTTCCGTTTCCGACAAAACCGGCCTCATCGATTTTGGCAAGGCCCTTGCCGCCCATGGCGTTGAAATCCTCTCCACCGGCGGCACCGCCAAGGCGCTCAGCGAAGCGGGCCTTAACGTGACCGATGTTTCCCAGGTCACTGGCTTTCCGGAAATGATGGACGGGCGGGTCAAGACCCTTCATCCCATGGTTCACGGCGGCCTTCTGGGCCTGCGCGACAATGAAACCCATGTGGCGACCATGAAACAGCACGCCATCACCCCCATCGACCTTTTGGTGGTCAATCTCTACCCCTTCGAGGCGACCGTTGACAGCGGCGCGGACTTTGATACCTGCATTGAAAACATCGACATCGGTGGCCCGGCCATGATCCGCTCTGGCGCCAAAAACCACCGCTCCGTCACGGTTGTTGTCGACGCCGAAGACTATGACCTTGTGTTGCAGGACATGGAGACCACTAGCGGCGCCACCACCCATGAAACCCGCCGACACCTGGCCCAGAAAGCTTATGCGCGCACCGCTGCTTATGACGCGGCCATTTCAAATTGGTTCGCGGATGAAATCGGTGAGGCCGCACCCAAGCGCAAAGCCTTTGCCGGCACTCTCGCCCAAACCTTGCGTTATGGCGAGAACCCGCACCAAAGCGCCGCCTTTTATCTGACCGGTGAAAAACGCCCCGGCGTTGCCACCGCCCGGCAGCTGCAGGGCAAGGAGCTTTCCTACAACAACATCAATGACACCGATGCCGCCTTTGAGCTGGTTGCGGAATTCGACCCGAAAGAAAGCGCGGCGGTCGCCAT
>SBHG01000108.1 GCA_006226305.1 Alphaproteobacteria bacterium
TCACCATCACCGATATTGACAAGCCAGGCATTATATTCAGCGCCGCTGTGCCCTTTAGCCAACAGCTCTTCCAGCAGAACCGTAACCTTCACCCCATTGGGGGTGCCGAGCGAATAAAGCTGCAACGGGTGCTTACCCACGGGAAGCTTTTTCTCATGAGTGGCACCCGCTGTTGCCCGGTTGATCTTGGCGAACTTGCCGCCACTCTCCGTATCGCTATTCCATACTTTGGGGGGCACATAGGTTGATTGGTTATTCATTTGTTTTCTCGCTGGCGCTGCTCTGCCATTTTGGCAGTCTCTTCTTTTTTTATCCAAGATAAAGGGTCAAACCATTTCGCGCGACCTGTCCACTCAAAACCGGCCTACTTGTGTGCAACCGCAGTCACATTTTTTTGAATTTAGTTTTGATCCATCCTGCTCATTGGTCACACAAAACCGAGCGGCACACCCCCTTCCCGCACAGCGGCCACCGATCTCTGATAAAATAGATATTGACCGTTCGGTCAGGATTAGTAATGATTTTGTCGGGAAAGTCTAAACCCTGGCAATTACAGTGCTTTACCTGTTATTTTATCGCCGGGTAATCCTCGGAAGGAGGGCCGATGGACAAACCAGTGCGACCCGGTTTGGATGCGCGCCAATTGGCGGAAAATTTCTCCGACATCCACCCGCCCTTGGGTGATTTTCAGGCCAAGGCTGCTGCGGCGGAATGCCTTTACTGCTATGATGCGCCTTGCACACGGGCCTGTCCCACGGCCATCGACATCCCGACCTTTATTCACAAGATCTCTACTGGCAATCCGGTTGGCGCCGCCCGAACAATCCTGGCGGAAAATATCCTGGGGGGCACTTGCGCTCGGGCCTGTCCGACGGAAGTCTTGTGCGAGGAAGCCTGCGTGCGCAACAAGGCGGAAGGCGAGCCTGTCGAAATCGGGCGCCTGCAGCGCTACGCGGTCGATCACCTGATTGATCGACCCACAGATCACCACCCCTTTTCCCGAAACCTCGCAACTGGCAAGAAAGTCGCTGTCATTGGCGCCGGACCTGCGGGCCTTGCCTGCGCCCATCGTCTGGCCATGTTGGGCCATGAGGTGGACATCTACGAAGCCATGCCCAAACCGGGCGGGCTCAATGAATACGGCCTTGCCGCCTACAAGATGACCAATGATTTTGCCCAGCGTGAAGTCGAATTTGTTCTTGGCATTGGAAACATCGACATTCACTACGGGGTTTCGCTGGGTGACAGCATGCCGCTGTCCGCTTTGCGGAAGAGTCATGATGCAGTTTTCATTGGCATCGGCCTTTCTGGCTCCAATGATCTAAATCTGAATGAAACCACCCTGAACGGGGTCGAAGACGCCCTCTCCTTCATCGAGCGGTTGCGACAGTCGCCTGACGAGGTTGCGGCCACAATTCCTGATCGGGTGCTGGTGATCGGCGGCGGCAATACCGCCATCGATGCCGCGGTTCAGGCGCGCAAGCTCGGTGCCAGCGATGTGACGCTGTGTTATCGGCGCGGCCGCGACGAAATGAGCGCGACGCGGTGGGAGCAGGATCTCGCCCTCAAGAACGATGTGAAAATGGTCCTCTGGGCGAGCCCCGACGAAATTCTTGGCAATCATCAAGTTGAAGCTGTTGTCTTTGAGCGCACCAGTCTGGGCAGTGATGGTCAGCTTATTTCTACCGGCGAGCGCTTTGACATCCCCGCGGACCTGGTGCTCACGGCCATAGGTCAGAAACTGAACAGCACCGCACTTGGCGATCTCGATGTCGCCAAAGGCAAAATAACCATCAGCGAAACCTATGAAACCTCTATTGCGGGCATCTTCGCTGGCGGCGACTGCACCAGCACCGGCCAGGATTTGACCGTCCAGGCTGTGCAAGATGGCAAACGCGCGGCTCATGCCATTGACGCCTACCTCAAAGGCTGAGAGACGAAAGGATACCCCATGGCCGATCTTGGATGCACCATCGCCGGTATTGAAAGCATCAATCCTTTCTGGTTGGCTTCTGCGCCGCCCACCGACAAGAAATATAATGTCGAACGCGCTTTTCAGGCTGGCTGGGGCGGCGTGGTCTGGAAAACACTCGGAGCCGATCCGCCGGTTATCAATGTCACCAGCCGTTATGGTGCCCACCACGATGCCACGCGCGGCCTCATTGGCATCAACAATATTGAGCTGATTTCCGATCGACCTCTCAAAACCAACCTTGATGAAATCCGCGCCACCCGCAAGGAGTGGCCAGACAGGGTGATCATCGGCTCCATGATGGCGCCGGTCGAAAAGGAAGCATGGCAAAGCCTCGCTGTCCAAATCGCCGAAGCCGGTGTCCATGGCCTGGAGCTCAACCTCGGCTGCCCGCACGGCATGTGCGAGCGCGGCATGGGATCCGCCATTGGCCAGGTACCGGAAATGGTGGAGCAGACGACCGCCTGGGTGAAGGAAGTCGTCAACATCCCTGTCTTCACCAAACTCACCCCCAATATCACCAATATTCTGTGGTCAGCCGAAGCGGCCGCGCAGGGTAAAGCAGACGCGGTGGCACTGATCAACACCGTCAATTCCATCATCTCGGTCGATCTCGACACCATGGCGCCCGAGCCGACAGTCGATGGTCGCGGCACCCATGGTGGCTATTGCGGCGCCGCGGTGAAACCCATCGCGCTCAATATGATCGCTGAAATCGCCCGCGCGCCGGAGACCCAAAGCCTCGACATTTCCGGTATCGGCGGCATCACCAATTGGCGAGATGCGGCGGAGTTCATTTCACTTGGCGCCAATGCAGTGCAGGTTTGCACTGCCGCCATGCTCTTTGGTTTTCGCATCGTCGATGACATGATCGACGGGCTTTCCGGTTGGATGGATACGCAGGGCTACAGACAAGTCGCCGACTTCACCGGCGCGGCGGTCAAGAATGTGGTCGACTGGAATGACCTCAACATGAATTACGATCTCAAGGCGCGGATCGATCCGGAGAAATGTATTGAGTGTGGGCGCTGCTTTATCGCCTGCGAGGACACATCCCACCAGGCAATTACCATAACTGAGCAGACAGACGGTCATCGCCGCTTCGATGTCGTGGATGAAGAATGCGTTGGCTGCAATCTCTGCTATCATGTCTGTCCAGTACCCGGGTGCATCGAGATGGAAGCGGTCGACACGGACCGCCCTTATATGACGTGGCCGGAGCATCCACTTAACCCGGTGAAAGATGCAGGTTGAGGCAACTAACGAGAGGACGACCCCATGACCCAATCCTCAGGTACCAATCTGGCCATTGACGGCAACCGCCTTTGGCAAACCCTCATGGATATGGCGAAGATTGGCGCCACGGAAAAAGGCGGCTGTTGCCGTTTGGCCCTCACCGACCTTGACCGGGAAGGCCGTGATCTCTTCCGCACATGGTCTGAGGAGGCGGGCTGCACCATCCGCATCGACAAAATGGGCAACATCTTTGCCCGCCGGGCAGGACGCAACAATGACCTGCCCCCTGTTCTGACCGGCTCGCACCTCGACACACAGCCAACCGGCGGACGCTTTGACGGTGTTTTCGGCGTGTTGGCAGGACTTGAGGTGATACGCACCCTCAACGACCTCAACGTAGAAACGGAACATCCCGTTGAAGTAGCCGTCTGGACCAATGAAGAAGGCTCCCGCTTTGCGCCCGCAATGGTTTCATCGGGCGTCTTTGCGGGCGTTTTTGATCTTGAGTATGGTCTCAGCCGCGCCGATGCCGATGGCAAGACCATGGGCGAGGAACTTGAGCGCATCGGTTACGCGGGGCCCGAAGAGGTCGGCAAAACACCGGTCCATGCCTATTTCGAAGCCCATATCGAGCAAGGCCCGATCCTTGAAGCAGAAGAAAAAACCATCGGTGTTGTTACCGACGCGCAAGGCCAGCGCTGGTATGAGTTGGTGCTAACTGGTGTTGAAAGCCATGCCGGTCCGACACCCATGAACCGTCGCAAGGACGCTCTCCTTGGAACCGCGCGCGTTATTCAGTTGGTCAACGAGATCGGCCTCAATCACGCGCCGGTCGCCTGCGCCACCGTCGGCATGGTCAACGTTTACCCCAACTCCCGCAACGTTATTCCCGGTAAGGTCTTTTCGACGATCGATTTCCGCCATCCGGACGACAATGTGCTTGCGCAGATGGACAAGGAGATGCGGGCGGGCGTAAAGAAGATCGCCGAGGAGATCGGCCTTGAGATGGAGCTTGAGCAAATCTTCTACTACGCCCCGGTAAAGTTCGAAGCAAGCTGTGTGTCTGCGGTCCGCCAGGGTGTCGAAGCCTGCGGCTATTCCGCCCGGGACATGGTGTCCGGTGCTGGCCACGATGCCTGTTACCTCGCGGAAGTCGCGCCAGCCTCCATGATCTTCATTCCTTGCATCGACGGCATTTCGCACAACGAAGTCGAAGACGTCGAACCTGAGTGGGTCCATGCCGGTGCCAATGTGTTGCTGCATGCCATTCTCGACAAGGCCGGAAAAGTGACGGAAGGGGCATAAGGTGACCGACGCGATTAAATCCGAAGCCAAGATGACGGCACACGAGACTGAGCTCTGGAACGAGGACCTGGCGCCTTCAAGCCCCACAACCCGCACCTGGGAATGGCCTCATATCGCCGCCCTCTGGGTCGGTATGGTGGTTTGCGTTCCCACCTATATGGTGGCCGCCGGTCTTGTTGCCGAAGGCATGGCCTGGTGGCAGGCGGTGCTGACGGTGCTGATCGGCAACCTGATTGTGCTGCTCCCAATGCTCGCCATGGGACACGCGGGCGCCAAACACGGCATTCCCTTTCCGGTCTTATTGCGGTCCGCCTTCGGCACCCAGGGCGCGAAGGTTCCAGCCATTGCCCGGGGTCTTGTCGCTTGTGGCTGGTTTGGCATCAATACCTGGATCGGTGGCTCTGCCATCTATGTGATCCTCAACGCCATGACCGGCGATTTCTTTCAAGGCGCCCCGATCCCGCTGCTTGGCATCGACTTTGCGCAAACGATCTGCTTTCTCCTTTTTTGGACATTGCATGTTCTTTTTATCCGGCAAGGCACTGAGTCCATTCGCTGGCTGGAAAGTTTTGCGGCACCCTTCCTCCTGCTAATGGGGCTTGCGCTGCTTTTGTGGGCCTATGTCAAAGCCGGCGGTTTTGGCGCCATGCTCTCAACCCCCAGCGCCTTTGTGGCCGGCGGCGCTAAAGAAGGCCAGTTCTGGTCTGTCTTCTTTCCCGGCCTCACCGCCATGGTCGGCTTCTGGGCAACCATGGCCCTCAACATTCCGGACTTTACGCGCTTTGCAAAATCACAGCGCGACCAAATTCTCGGGCAAGCCATTGGACTGCCGCTCCCCATGGCGCTCTTTGCCTTTATCGGCGTTGCCGTTACCTCTGCCACAGTCGTTATCTTTGGTGAGGCGATCTGGGATCCGGTTCAGCTCGCTGGACGCATGGGCGGCTTCGGCGTAATCGTCGCGCTTTTTGCCCTAGCCGTCGCAACTCTCACCACTAATCTGGCGGCCAATGTCGTGGCGCCGGCCTATGGCTTTTCAAACCTCAACCCGGGCAAAATTTCTTTCCGAATGGGCGGTTACATCACCGCCGGGATCGGGATCGCGATTTTTCCCTGGAAGTTGCTCGAAACGGCCGGCGGCTATCTCTTTACCTGGCTGGTCGGCTATTCCGCCCTGCTGGGCCCCATCGCAGGCATTTTGCTAGTTGATTATTTTCTCATTCGCAAAACGGAACTCAAAGTGAGCGAACTCTACGAAGCGCGCGGCGCTTATGCCTATACCAAGGGCTGGAACCTTGCCGGCATTGGCGCGCTCGTGATTGGCATTCTGCCAAACCTGCCCGGCTTTCTGCATGCAGCGGGCGCGGTCGCTCATGTTTCACCGGTTTTTGATACGATCTATGGTTATGCCTGGTTTATCGGTCTCTTGCTTGCCGGAGGCATCTATTATCTTTGGATGACGGCGATGGGTCGCCCCAAAGCAGCTTAAAGGAGTTTTCCCCCATGTCCCTTTTGATCCGAGGCGGAACCGTTGTCACAGCAGATATGGAAGAGCGCGCGGATGTTCTCTGCGATGAGGGCAAAATCATAGCGGTCGGTGCCGATCTCGACGCGCCAGTGGGAGCCGAAGTCATCGACGCGGGCGGGCAATATGTGATGCCCGGCGGGATCGACCCGCACACCCATATGCAGTTACCCTTCATGGGGACGGTGGCTTCGGAGGATTTTTACACCGGCACAGCCGCCGCCATGGCTGGCGGCACAACCCAGATCATCGATTTCGTCATCCCGGATCCTCAGCAGCCCTTGATGGCCGCCTACAAGGATTGGCGCGGCTGGGCCGAAAAAGCCGCCGCCGACTATTCCTTCCACGTCGCGGTGACCTGGTGGGACGACAGCGTCCACAAGGACATGGGCACGCTGGTCATGGAGGAAGGCGTCAACTCCTTCAAGCATTTCATGGCCTACAAGGGCGCCATCATGGCGGACGATGAAATTCTCTATAATAGTTTCACGCGCGCGCTTGAGCTTGGCGCCATCCCGACCGTCCACGCGGAAAACGGCGAAATGGTTTTTCAGCTCCAGGCCAAGCTTAAAGCCGAAGGCCTCAACAGCCCAAAAGGCCACCCCCTCTCCCGTCCGCCCGAAGCAGAAGGCGAAGCCGCCAATCGCGCCATCCGCCTGGCAGAGGTGATCGGGACACCACTCTATGTGGTGCATGTTTCCTGTCGCCAGGCATTGGAAGAGATTATCCGCGCACGGCTAGAAGGTAGCCGTGTCTATGGTGAAGTCCTTGCCGGTCACTTGTTGGTCGATGACACGGTCTATGACTCAAGTGATTTCGAATATGCCGCCGCCCATGTCATGTCACCGCCGTTTCGCGCCAAGGAGCATCAGGCCGCGCTCTGGAAAGGCCTGCAGAGCGGATCTCTGCAGACCACCGCAACAGATCATTGTTGCTTCAAGGCTGATCAGAAGGCCATGGGCAAGGAAGACTTTAGCCTGATCCCGAACGGGACCGGCGGCGTTGAGGACCGTCTGGCTGTGCTTTGGCACCATGGCGTCAACACAGGCCGCCTGACCCGCTCTGAGTTTGTCGCCGCCACCTCCACCAACGCTGCCAAGATCTTTAATATCTATCCCCGCAAGGGTTCGGTACATGTGGGCGCGGACGCAGATCTCGTGGTCTGGGACCCGAAAGCAAGCCGCACGATTTCTGCCAAGACCCACCACCAGAATGTGGACTTCAACATCTTTGAAGGCATGACTGTGGAAGGCACAAATTCCCACACGATTTCGCAAGGCAAAGTAACCTTTGCAAATGGTGATTTGCGTGCCGAGCGCGGCGCGGGCCGTTACATCAAGCGCCCGCGGTTCGTACGGTGATTTGCCACGGAACGCCTCAACACAAACCGCTGATGTGAACACGCTCGCGAAAAGACAGATCAAAATTCTCGATGGCGGCATGGGTACGGCCCTGCGCGAGCGCAGTGCTCAGGTTAAAGACTACAAGTCATCAATCTGGTCCGCCGCCGCACTTATTGAAGATCCTGATTGCGTCAGAAACCTGCATGTGGACTACATCAAAGCAGGCGCTCAGGTCATCACCGCCAATAATTATGCCCTCACGCGCCCTTTGCTGGCCCGCGAGGGTATGGCGGAACAATTGCCGGACCTGCTTAAGCGCTCTATCCGACTGGCCCTTGAGGCTCGCGAAGAGGCACAAATTTCTCAGGTGCGTATTGCCGCGTCGCTGCCACCCCTTCAAACGAGCTATCGGGCCGACCTGGTTGGACCCTTCGAGGAAATCCTGGAGCAATATCGAGAGATCGCAAAATTGACCTCGGACGACGTCGATCTCTTCATCTGCGAAACCATGACCACGCCCAATGAGGCCCTGGCGGCCCTTACCGCTGCCAAGGAGCACGGCAAAGAAAGCTGGGTGGCCTTTACACTCAACCCGGCCACGGGCTGTTTGAGAGGCGGCGCCTCCTTGCAAGAGGCCCTGGCGGGTCTTAAAGGCGGCAATCCCGCTGCCATCCTTGTCAATTGCACGGATTGCGCCACCGCGACAAAATCTATCCCGCTCCTTAAATCCCTGACCGATCTGCCGATCGGCGCCTATTGCAACCCCGTTCTACGGGAACCACCCGGCGGAGAGCCTGAAAGAGAAATCTCCCGCAAACTGTCGGCCGCCGAATATGCCGAGATGACCAAACAATGGGTAAGCGACGGCGCCACCCTGATCGGGGGATGCTGCGACACAAATCCCGATTACATAACAGCCTTGAAGCACGCCTTAACCTAAAAGACCCGCGCCAGCGTGCTCCGGGTCAGACCTTTCGATCAATACGCCCCGAATAACACCCACGGATGGCATTATGGGCATGGAGATAGGCCGCCAACGGATCGCTCAACAATCTTCCAATCACATCGCGGATTTCTTCGCCTGTAGCTACCTCCGCACCGAGCATCCAGCCCCTATCATCGAACGCACGTAGCGACAAAAGACGGTTGTACATGACATCCGGGACCTCGTTATCCCCCCGGTAGGCCACTTCAGCGCCCTCGCGAATAAAAATTGCATGGGACGCGCGATATGGCGTCGCCTCGGCCATACTGACATGATTGACCAGCAAAAGAGACTCACCAATCTCGACATCTCGCATTTCAATCCGGTCGGGAAAACCCGGCTTTTGGTCCGCGATATATCTTTTGCCCCCATGCCCGGCAAGATCCGCATCGGACAGACCATACAAATGCCGAAAGGGTTCGGGGTTCAATCCGGTTATCACAAATTCCATCAGGCCAACCTCGACGCCGTAAGAAAATCGCATCGCAGAATAATGGCTCCTCAACGGGGCAGCAACACCAGCCCGAACGCGACGTCCGTTTCTGGCTAACCCTGGCACTTAAGCAGATTATGGTCGTGCCTGAACTGGCAAATCGCCTAAGCGCCCTCTCCGAACATCACAAGAATGCCCTCAATCGCCGCGTCACCGGGATTCCAGAACTCATGGGTGATCCCGGGAGGAATTAATATGGCCTCGTTGGGCCTGATGTCGATCTCTCTGCCATCGATGCGCGCCTTGCCCGTGCCACTTGTGATGATCAGAAGGGACGGAAAGTCATTGACCTGCATCTCCGGATCTTCATTGACATGATCGCCGGGACCCAAATTCACCCAAGCCGAGCGAAAGCCTGGCTGATAAAAAAGCACCGCCACGTTGCCGCCGTGCGCCTTACGCGTTTTATTCGCACCAAATGGAATGACCTCAGGCGCGCCTTTCGTCCAAAAATGAAAGAAGACCGAAAACATCTCTGTCATAAACTCCGGGCCCGGCTGATACCCCTCCATAACCGATACATCAAGAGGCGCATAATCGGTCGACATCGCACGCGCAGCAGCCGTCATGGCATTCATATCCCCCCGATCAATCTTCCTGAGATTCTCAATCGTATCGATCGTAAAATAATAGGTTGGCTCAGGGGCCGGTCCGGCTTTGAGAACAACGCTTGAATCAGCTTGCTCATCGGCCTTAGTGGACACCACGTGCCACATCTCACCCGCCACCTCGATACCAAAAGTCGTATTAAGCTGTTGCTTATCCTGGAGGTAATCGACCGCATAGGCCTGAAGGATGCCCCCAACCTCCTCATCATTTGCAAGCGCGACCTGGCTCCAAACCAGGCTCACTCCCAATATCAGCAGCAACTTCATGTCCCGCCCCCAATAACTCAACATATGTTGAATTAAAATACACCGCTGTCACGGGGCGGTCAACAGGCCATCCATCAATATTGAGGTCATATGGTCGATGTAAGCGGTCAATTCCGGCCTCAAATTAAGGCTTTTCTCCTGAAGATCAGCGTTCTGCCGAAACCGCTCCGTTGTCGTAAAATAAATGGTCGAGCCCACCAGATTGAGATGAAACAGATGCGGATCCACCTTCCGAAAGACACGCTCCCTCCATCCCATTTCAAGGATTTGCAGGGTTATTCGATAAAAGCCCAGAAGTTCCGCCGCCGAGGCCTGATCACCCATAAAGGCGGTGGAGACATGTTCGCGAATGATGAGCGCGGCAAAATTTGACCGCTCACTGATAATCTCCACCAACGAACGAATATAGATGCGCATGGCTTCAGGCGCCGAGACACCCTCTGGCATCGCCTCTTCAAGCTTGTCACGCACGTCCCCCGCATTCTTTGCAATAATGGCCTGATACAAACCGGATTTGTTTTTGAAGTAATAGGGGATGAGGGCTCGGTCCACTCCGACTTGCCGGGCAATCAGCTCCAGGGATGCCCCTTCGTATCCATGTCGCGCAAAAAGTTCTTCCGCGACCTCTATCAGAGCAGCCTTTGTTTTCGCCTTGTCACGAACACGGGTTCCTTTCGCAGGCATTAATTGCTCCCATCTGCGTTACTTCATTAGAAGTGGTTACCCGCTCCAGGCCGATTTGTCACCCTTGGAAAAATCTGAGCCTCGATCTGATTTGTTTGTGGCGCGACACTGATACAAAAAACACCGGGCCGCTGGACATTCCCAACGACCCGGCATTTTTGATGTCCGCCTTAAAAGACGGCTCGATAATCTCGACTATGGTTTTAGTAGCTCCAGGTCAAGGCCAACCAGGTTTTGGTGCGACTTGCATAGCCGCCCGCACCATCATAATCGGCATATTTAAGCTGCAAGGCGGTGCGATCCGTCAACTTGGCTGTCGCAACCGCGCCCCATTCAGAGCCAAGATTGGCGCCGCCCGTGTCGGCTTCATAATTGTGATAGACGAGACCAAAATTAAGCCCCTTGATGGCTGTCACCTGACCAACATTCCAACCGGCAGTGACATAAAGATCCCGAATGCCATCGGCCGGTGTTGTCAAAAAGACATCCGCCCAACCTTGGAATCTATGCAGCGTGGCCAGAGGCGTGGCAAACCCGCGAGCGCCGTCACCTTCAAGCACTTCAACACCAAGACCGCCGGACAAAGTGCCATTTGACAAGATGAATTCACCACGCATCATCGATAGCTCAAAATCGTCCAGTGAATTGCCGTAGTCCGTTTGCCGGGCATATTCAAATTTGTATTTTACGGACAGGTCGCCGGTGTCCTGAAGCTTGCCGCTCCAATTGACCCCATAAGTCGCATTTGAAGCCGCCGCTGCGTCTTCCACATCTGCCAGATAGGCAAACCCGGTCAGGGTACCTGGCGCGCCTTTCCAGGCCAATTCAACAATATGCGTATCCATGTCGAATTCGCCAACGGCGCTATCGTCACCGAAGACACGGCGCACCTTGGCCACATAGGCATAGGTGAAAGAAACATGGTCGTCTGGGTTAAACGCCAGAAGCGCTGCATCAAAGGTTTGTTCGTTTTGACGGAACCCGACATTGCCCACATAACGGGCATCCCCGAGAATGATCCGCTGCCGACCCACGACAATCTTTGTCTTATCGAGGCCGGTATAGCTGACCTGCAAACGATTGAGCTCGGTTGTTTCCGGATCAGCCACAACCGGATAGTTGGTCATGCCATTGATGGTGTCATCAAAATCATCCATGATATGGGTGACATTCTCGCCTTCGACCAACAACTGAAAGCCGTTAATTTCATCCGTTTGAAAACCAAAACGCGTGCGCAAGGTAAGCGCTTCGGCATCATCAGGCTTGCCGTCCTGTTCAACCCACTCACCGCGCAGTCGAACATCAAGGATGATATTATCGGCCAGGCTGTTCTCATCCCCGGCATAGGACGAAGGCGTCCAGGCGGTCAAAGCCACTGTTGCCATCAAAGCGCTTAAGAATAGTCTTTTATTTTTTATCGGTTTCATTCTAACCCCCTTCCCAGCCCCCTCCGCCGCGCGGAGGGAGTTGGAGGTTTTACTTGTTTAATCAATAAACGTCGTTGCGAGTATTTCTCACATTGAATTTGCCGGTCGGCGTAACGATACGCGGGTCCTTAATCACTTTGACCAATTCGCGAGTCTTATCGTCGATCACAACAATTGCTGATTCCTGATCTTTCGCATTCCAGATCGAGAACCAGATCTCTGTCCCATCCTTGTTGTACTCACCTTGCACAACCCGGCGGGCACCTTCCGTGATGCCGGACCAATCGGCCACCGGAATCACTTCGTAATCCTCCTCCAGATCGTCCAGATTAAAGACAACCACTGAGGACGAAATGTCGGCATCCGGGTTAAGCGGTGTATCCACCCAAAGATTTCTCGAGCTTGGGTGTGTTTTGATGAACAGCGATCCACCACCCTGCCCTTCAAGGGTCTCAACAACCTTCCAGGCATATTCAGGATGGCCAACAGGGTCTGTACCGATAATGGCGATGGTTTCATCACCCAGGTGGCTGGTCGACCAGACCGGTCCATAGACCGGATGCACAAAGTTCGCACCACGGCCTGGGTGCGGTTTAATGCCCCCGGTTTCGATGACCGCTGTCAGCACACCCTCTTTGGTGTCGACAACAACAACCTTGTCACGGGCATTAGCAGCCACGATGAAGTAACGGCCTGTTGAGTCAAACCCGCCATCATGCAGGAAACGTTCAGCGTCGATGTCCGTTACCTTCAGGTTTTGCAGGTCTTCATAGTTCACCAGCAGGATATGGCCGGTCTCCTTGATGTTGACCACAAATTCCGGGGCATAATGCGAGGCCACGATGGAGGCCACCCGCGGTTCGGGGTGGTATTCCTGCGTGTCATAGGTCATGCCACGGGTGGAAACCACTTTCTTGGGCTCAAGGGTGGGGCCATCCATGATCACATATTGCGGAGGCCAGTAAGAACCGGCGATCGCCAGTTGATCTTCAAAACCTTCCATCTTCGAGGTTTCAACGGACCGCGCTTCCATACCAACCTTGATTTCGGCCACGGTCTGTGGCGGGTCCATATAAAGGTCAATCAGGTTGATTTTGGCGTCACGGCCAATGGTGTAGAGATAACGCCCGGAAGCCGACATTCTCGAAATATGAACTGCATAACCGGAATCGATAATCTGAACGATCTCTTTGGTGCCGCCATCAATCAGGGCAACCTTGCCCACATCACGTAACGTCACGGAGAAGAGGTTATCAAGATCAAGGTCGTTTTGTTGCGTGGTCGGCCGTTGATCCACCGGCACCAGAACCTTCCAGGAGGCCAAGATTTCCGGCATTCCAAATTCTGGCGGTTGTGGCGGCTCATTAAGAAGATAGGTCGACATCAAATCGATCTGTTCTTGAGTAAGCTCCCCGCTGGTTCCCCAGTTCGGCATGCCCGCAGGCGAACCGTAAGTGATAAAAGCCTGGAGATAATCAAATCCCAGCTCCCGGGTGATATCCGGCGTCAGCGGTTTGCCAGTCGCGCCTTTGCGCAAAACACCGTGGCAACCTGCACAGCGTTGGAAGTAGATCTTGTTACCTTCCGAAAATTGCGCCGGCGTCAGAGTCGGAGCAGCCGGGGCTTCCGGTTGGATCATTTCGTCACCCAGAACATCAAGGCTGGGGGTATATGTATCCCCGGTTTTCATACCATGGGAAAGCGACTCTTCAGAGGTTGCTGCCGAACTGGCATCTACAGCCGACGTTTCGCTGGCGGCAACTGAAATCTCTGATTCGCTCGGCTCTGGCGCCATGGGCACCTGGGCAATTTCGATCATGCCCCATACCAGGTAGAGGACTGCCGGAATAGCGATACCTAGTAGAAGTAGCGCGAATGGGTTGTCCAGCAATCGCTGCATAGCAGGGATCTTCTTGTGGTCTTGCCCGTTGTCATTTGAACTCGTCACGAAGTGCACTCCTCTTTTTCTGCGAGATTTTGAAGAAATGTCATTCAACGCAGGAACTGCAAATACCCTTTTGGTCCTCTGCCCCCCGCTCCGCCTTGACTGAAGTCAATTCAGACCAAGACGTGCAAATATGTCGCAGAAGGCCGATTTAGGGTGTCTTGATTCTTTTACCAGAAAAAGGAATCCTCGTCCCTTAATCGGCATACGGATCATGGGGAAAGGTGCATATGCAGGCCTTATTTTTCACAGTTGTTGCAATTGCGCTGTACCTTTTTGCAAATTGGACACTCGGCATTATGGAAAGACGCCGAGGCGCCCCTTTCGCGGACCGCTCTCTGGTTTTTTTCGCGATTCTCCTGGTCAGCGCCCTTGTTACCTTCAAGATTATACAAATTGTCGCAGGCGAGCCCTCTTGAGCCTATAATTGACAATGGTCAAGGAAGAGATGATGAGCTTCACCTCTAATCCAAGCCAGTAACGCAGAGATTCTGCGACGTTTTTGATGTGGCACCCTAACCGATGGGAGGCAGCGCATGGCAATTCATAGCCCCGCGAACCGGCTTTGGTGGAATGAGCGTATCGAGAAACAAGAACTGATTTGGATCCTTGTGGCATTCGTCTGGGGTCTGATCATGTTTTTCGCCATGATTTATTGGCATATTGCCGGGGAACAGAACCTTTCAAATGAATCTTATCGGGTTGACCCGGAAACCTACGCTGAAACGGTTGAGAGCTTCACCGAGACCTATCAGGTTCGGGAGGAAGGTGATACCGGCATCCCTGTTGTGCACCCGCCCGCTGGCAGCGACATCTATATGATTGCCCGCCTCTGGGAGTGGTATCCAATTCTGGAACTTGAAAAAGACAAAACCTATCGCCTGCACCTGTCCTCTCAGGACTGGCAACACGGATTTTCTCTTCAACCCAGCAATATCAACATCCAGGTTCATCCGGGATACGAGCTGGTTGTCACGATTACCCCCGACCAGGCCGGGGAATATTCCGTTGTATGTAATGAGTTTTGCGGCATCGGGCATCACAACATGCTCGGGCGAATTTACGTCACTGATTAAGTTGTGGAGAGAGCGATGAGCGCACAAACAGAATTTCGCACCTGTCCAAAGACAGGTCTTAAAGTCCACTTAGCGGCTGAAAAATTAATTAAGGCCAATGCCGTCGTGGCAATTGTCTTCCTCGCAATCGGTGGTCTTTTCGGCCTGCTTGTCGCCCTGACGCGCTGGCCAGCGGTCCACCTCCTCCCGGACAACCTGTTTTATCTGGCGCTAACGGCTCACGGCGCAGATGTGCTTTTGTTCTGGATCCTGTTCTTTGAAATGGCGCTTCTTTATTTCTGTTCCGCCATTTTGCTGAATTGCCGACTGGCCATGCCAAAACTGGGTTGGGTTGGCTTCTGGCTAATGATTGTCGGCGCCCTGCTGGCCAATATTGCGGTGCTGCAAGGCAATTCCAGCGTCATGTTCACCTCCTATGTGCCGATGCAGGCCGCACCTCACTTTTATTTAGGCCTCATTCTCTTCGCGGTCGGCGCGTTGATTGGCTGTGTGCTGTTCTTTGCAACATTGGTCATCGCAAAAGAGGAAAAGACCTATGAGGGGTCGATCCCCCTCGTCACCTTTGCCGCGCTGACGGCGGCAATTATCGCGATTTTCACGATCGTATCCGGAGCGATCATTTTGGTGCCGACCTTCTTCTGGTCGCTCGGCATCATCCAGCACATTGATCCTCTGGTCTACAAGTTGATCTGGTGGGGCATGGGCCATTCATCGCAACAGATTAACGTCTCCGCACAGGTCGGTGTCTGGTATGCCATCGCCGCTCTGGTGCTGGGAGCCAAACCGCTTTCAGAAAAGGTCAGCCGAATGGCCTTCCTGATGTATATCCTGTTTCTGCAACTTGCCTGTGCCCACCACCTGCTGGTGGAACCGGGCCTGAGCTCAGAATGGAAGATCTTCAACACCTCCTATGCCATGTACCTGGCAGTACTGGGGTCTATGATCCATGGCATGACCGTTCCCGGCGCCATCGAGGCGGCGCAACGGCGCAGAGGCTTCACCAATGGTGTCTTCGAATGGCTGCGCAAGGCGCCATGGGGCAACCCGGCTTTTTCGGGCATGTTTATCTCTCTGGTGCTGTTCGGCTTCCTGGGCGGCATCTCCGGGGTAATGATGGGGACAGAACAGCTCAACATCATCGTCCACAACACACTTTACGTACCGGGTCACTTCCACGGAACTGTTGTTGCCGGAACCACCCTCGCCTTCATGGCAATTACTTATCCGGTGCTTGAGCTGATCTTCCAGAAAGAACTGATGTTCCCCAAATTGGCAAAATGGCAGCCCTATGTCTTCGGGCTTGGCGTAGCTGGGATTTCCCTCTTCATGATGGGCGCCGGCACGCTGGGTGTTGCCAGACGGCATTGGGACATCACCTTTGCCGATGCCACCTTGTCGTTTGAATATCCGCCCATGGCGCTGGCCATGCTGGGCCTAAATGGCCTGTCCGCCGTTCTGGCGGCAGCGGGCGGTATCATGTTCATCATGGTGGCTGTGGGAACGGTGTTCTTTGGCAAGTCGCTCAAGGAAACGTCAGAAGTTCAGGCCACACCCGAAGGTGTCGCCGCCGCAACCAGCTATGGCAGCGAAACACACCTTCAGTTGCCTGGCACGATTGTTCTGATCTCGGTCTTCTTCATCGCCTTCGTTCTCTACTACTTCATCAATTGGAAGTATCTGGCGACCGTTTGGCCGATGAGCTAGGGAGCCCCTACCGAAACAACAACCATTGTTGTCAGAAAGTGACCTTGGTCATGGAGAGTATGGGTAAAAGATTGGCGTCAGTGTTTAAGGTGCGCATCAGCGCCTTCATAACACTGACCGCCATGATGGGGGTGGTGGCCACCCCAGGGATCGGATTAACCGGTGGCGAATATATCATTTTGGCACTTTGTGTATTTGCCTCCTCCTCCGCTGCGGGCGCCTACAATCAATATGTCGAGCGCGAGCTTGACGCCCTGATGACGCGCACAGAAAATCGGCCCTTTGTGACCGGGGCTTTCAAACCCGGCCTCTTCTGGATGACCTCTATATACGCGCTACTGGCGGCAGCTGTTGTTATCGCAAGTTATGTCTTCAACCTCTGGGTCGCTGCCTATCTGTTTCTCGGCGCGTTCTTTTATTGCATCATCTACACCGTTTGGCTGAAACAGCGCACGCCACTGAACATCGTTGTCGGTGGTCTGTCCGGTTCCTTTGCGGTTCTGGCCGGCGCCGCCGCGATCAATCCTCAGGCACCGGTCCCCTTTGTTCTGGCGGTTGTCCTGTTTTTATGGACGCCCCCTCATTTCTGGAGCCTGGCCAGCGCCCTGAAAGCAGACTACGAACGCGCCGGCATTCCCATGTTGCCCATGGTGATCGGCCCACAAAAAAGCGCTTGGGTTATACTGGCCCACACAGCGCTTCTTGTCGGGCTTTCGCTGGTTCCCGGCTTTATCGGCCTGGGACCCATTTACTTGACCTTCGCCGCAGGGGGTGGGTTATATTTCCTCTGGCATAGTTTCTTACATGTTCAAAACCCCGGACCCGCAACAGCCATGCGAAACTTCTTTGCATCCCTCATTCAATTAGCAGCATTGTTTGCTGGAGTATTTCTGGATGCCTGGATTGTTCTTTAGACCCTTTTGGGCCATCCTCGCTGTGCTTTGGTTCAGTGGGGCCCTCACTGTCCTCTCCGCATCAGCTCAAGAGCACGGCACAGGCCACACCGAGACGGCCGGGCTCGTCTTCAACCGGGACGCCGCCCTGGAAATATCACAAGGTGCGATTGGCCGTCCCGTGGGAGATTATCAATTCACCGATAGTGACGGCAAAATCGTTTCATTAAGCGATTTTCATGGAACGCCGGTTGCCATCAACCTTATCTATACCTCCTGCTCTCACACCTGCCCCATGATCGTAGAGAGCCTAAAATCTGTCGTTAAGATCTCCGACCGCACCATCGGTGCCGAAAACCTGGTGATCCTCACCATCGGATTTGACACCCAAGTCGACACGCCGCGCCAAATGAACGCCTACAAAAGCAGCCACAATGTTTCACGAGACAATTGGCTGTTCCTGAGCGCCGATGAGGCGACCATTGTGAAGCTTTCCCGCGACCTCGGATTTCAATTCGAATCATCACCCTATGGCTTCGACCATCTTGCCCAGGTGACCCTGCTCGACCGATCCGGCAAGGTCTACTACCAGATCTATGGTCAGACCCTTCCCACACCCAATTTTGTGGAACCCTTAAAACGCCTGGTCTTTGGCGCGGCAGCGAATTTTTCAAGCCTCAATGGCATTCTCAATCAGGTGCAGCTGTTTTGCACAATCTACAATCCAAATACCGGGCGCTATCAGTTTGACTATTCCTTTATTTTCACAATCATCATCGGCCTCTTGTGTCTCTCCCTCGTCGCCATTTTCCTTGTGCGCGAATTCAGAAAATTGAGACACGGCATTTGAGCACCACTATGAACATAGCAAAGCGCGGTTTTGGGCGCCTGGAACGCTTTCTGGACAAAGCCTTTGGTCCGGACCTCAACCCTTTAGGCCAGCTTGGCGCTTATGGGTTTTATTGTTACTGGATTGTCGCCGCCTCCGGCATTTACCTCTACATCGCTTTCGACACATCGATCACGGGTGTTTACCAGTCAATGGAATATCTCACCCATGATCAATGGTACCTTGGCGGCATCTTGCGCAGCTTCCACCGCTATGCTTCTGACGCCATGGTTTTCTTCCTGTTTCTGCACCTCTTTCGTGAACTTGCCTACGCGAGGATGACAGGTCCAAGGGCCTTCAGTTGGATGACCGGCGTACCCCTGATCTTGTTTCTTTATGCTGCGGGCATCACGGGTTATTGGCTGGTCTGGGATGAGCTTGCCCAATATGTCGCGATCAAATCATCCGAATGGTTCGACTGGCTGCCAATCTTTTCCGAGCCCATTGCCCGCAACTTTGTCGCTCCGGACGCAGTGGATGACCGCTTCTTCTCTCTGATGATCTTCATTCATATTTTCGTTCCCCTGTTCTTGCTTTTGCTCATGTGGATCCACGTGCAACGAATTACAAAACCGGTCGTCAATCTGCCGCGCAAGGCCGCCATTGGCTTTTTGGTCATGCTGACGGCTCTGTCTCTGATTAGCCCTGCCACCAGTCATGCCGCAGCCGACCTGTCAAAGGTTCCCGCCGATCTTCGCCTCGATTGGTTCTATCTGGCGCTTTACCCGCTGCTCGATTACCTCCCCGCCGGGCTCATCTGGTTCCTTGCCGCCGCCTTTACCGTTGGGCTCCTGGGGCTGCCTGCCTTGATGCCAAAATCTGAAAGACAAATCGCAACAGTCAATCTCGACAACTGCAACGGTTGCCAATGGTGCCTTCAAGACTGCCCCTACTCGGCAATTACCATGGTCCCCAGAACCGATGGTAAACCCTATAAGCAGCAGGCAGAGGTCAATCCCAATCTTTGCGTCGGATGTGGCATCTGCGCGGGCGCCTGCCCCACGGGATCACCTTACCGGCGCGGGGACAGGCTGGTGCCCGGCATTGAATTGCAGGAGTACACTCTGGCGGATCTAAGGAATCGTCTGGAGAAGGCCTGCCAGGGAGGCGATGGCAGAACCCGCCAACTTGTTGTGCGCTGCGCACATGCGGCGCAAGCCTCACCGGAAGAAGACCAGACAGCCGCGGGAATTGCCGAGTTGCCAGTGCCATGCGTCGCTATGTTCCCGCCTTCCTTTATCGACTTCACACTGTCGCAGGGCCTGGCCGAGGAAGTTGTCCTGGCCGCTTGCGGAAGTGGTGAATGCTTCAATCGAACCGGTTTAACCTGGACCAAGGAGCGCCTCGCCCGCGTTCGCGATCCTCGTCTGAGAAATCGGGTCGATGACACAAAATGG
>SBHG01000221.1 GCA_006226305.1 Alphaproteobacteria bacterium
AGAAAGGCGTTTCTTAGAACATGGCCATAGAGAATACGATCTTCCGACATGCCTTTCGCGCGCGCCGTCACCACATATTGTTTGCCGATTTCTTCCAGAAAGGCATTGCGTGTCATCAACGTCAGTGTGGCAAAGGAGGCAATCGACAGGGAAAGCAGCGGCAAGATCAGGTGCCAGAAATAGTCCGCGATCTTGTGGAAAAAGCCGAACTCTGACCACCCCTCCGACACCAGACCGCGCAGGGGAAAAATGTCGAGAAATGAACCGCCCGCGAAGAAGACCATAAGCAGGACCGCAAAGAGAAACCCGGGAATGGCATAACCCACCACAACAACAAAGCTGGTCCAGGCATCAAAGGCGGTGCCGGCCCTTACCGCCTTGGCAATGCCCAGGGGTATCGAAATCAAATAGGCGAGAAGGGTCGACCAAAGTCCGAGGGAAATAGAGACCGGCAGTTTTTCGAGGATAAGGTCGAGCACGGGCTTGTCCTGAAAATAGCTCTCGCCGAGGTCAAAGTGGAGATAGTTCCAGAGCATCTCCGCATAACGCTGGTGTGCGGGCTTGTCGAAGCCATAAAGGCGTTCAAGCTCGGCGATAAACTCTGGATCAAGGCCTTGCGCGCCACGATAGCTTGAACCTTTGTCTTCGCCGCCGCCCACAGCCTGACTGCCGCCGCCCCCGCCGATGGTTGCGGTAGAAGCGGCTTCCATGCCGGAAAAGCGCGCGGCCATACGCTCAACCGGTCCACCAGGGGCAAACTGCACGATCACAAAAGTCAGGGTCAAAATCCCGATCAGGGTTGGGACCATGAGCAATAGGCGTCTTAAGATATAGCCGGCCAAACGGCCCTCCCCTCTCTCATCTGGCGTCATGCAAAAAGGGCGGCCCTGGTCTCAAGGCCGCCCCTTCGCGAATTCAAATTTCAACGGCTCGCGCGTCGTTCCTCAGCGCGCCACCTTGCTGATTTTTGTTCCTTCCAGGGAGACGTTGTACATCAAGCCCTTGTTGGAAAAGATGAACCCGACGATGGGCTCTTGAACATTCTTCGTGTCGATTTGACCTCCGGCCCCAACATTGACGACAGCGACGGAACCATCAAGGCCCACTTCCCAGCCATTGGAGCGGCGGAAGCTGTCCAGGCTATGCGGATCCAGGAAAATCAGGATCTGCGATTTGACCTGAACACCCAATTGAAAACCAATGGACCCCGAGGCCAGGTTGTAATAATCGACGGTGCGGCCATTCATCAGCAACGCGCCTTCGCCGTATTCGCCGCCGATACCAATTCCGCCCTTGATGATTTCAGGAAAGACCAGGACGCCATCTGCCTTGGCCACCAGCGCGTCACCCCCTTTGACGGTTTCACCGAAGGTCACCAGCGCGGACTGCACCTTGGCGTCAATTTCTCTGCGAGAGGATTCCTGTCCATGTCCTGTGCAGCCAGTTGCCAAGGCGACTACAAACAGGGACGCGATGAGGGTACGAAACTTCATTATGGCCTCCAATTGGCGCTTAAAATTCGAAACGAATCAATTTCACCAATCATGAATCGCGATGCGCCGAAAGGCCAGTGTTTTTTTAGGTTTTAGCGCGATTGAGCGAGTCAAATTTGCAACAAAATTGTTGAGATTACAGAACAGTAATCTCTCTGCCGCCGATCACAACCTTGTCCGGACTCTCGCCTGACATCCAATAGCAAAGATCGGCAGGCGCCCCGATGTTGTAATGGCAAAAGTCCGCATCCATACCAATTGCCAAGCGCCCCTTGCGCTCATCTTCGGCTAAGGCCTTGGCAGCATTAACAGTTACGGCGCGCAAGGCCTCGGTTGGCGTCAAGCCAAAAAGGGTGCAGCCCATGTTGAGAATGAGCCGCAGTGAAGAAATGGGCGAGGAGCCCGGGTTGCAATCGGAGGCAAGCGCCATGGCAACGCCTGCTTTACGGAAAGTTTCGATGGGCGGCAGACGGGTCTCTTTTAAGGTGTAGAAAGCGCCGGGCAAGAGAACTGCAACCGTTCCCGCGCGGCTCATGGCCTCGACCCCTTCTGGGTTGGTATATTCCAAATGATCCGCCGACAACCCACCGTAAGAGGCGGCAAGAGCGGCGCCGTTTAAGTCACTTAACTGATCGGCGTGTAACTTTACCGGCATTGCCAACTTTTGCGCGGCCTCGAAGACGCGGGTGATTTCTTCGGGGCTGAAGGCGATGCCCTCGCAAAAGCCATCGACAGCGTCCGCCAGACCCTCCTGCGCGATCCGCGGCAGGATCTCGTGACACACAAGATCGATATAGTCAGTGGAGCGGGCGGCATATTCCGGCGGCAAGGCATGGGCGGCAAGACATGTTGTTTTGATGGTCAGCCCAAGCTCACGGCCAATGGCGCGCGCCACCCGTAACATCTTGATTTCATTTTCAAGATCGAGCCCATAGCCGGATTTGATTTCAAGTGTTGTCACCCCTTCGCGCAAAAGATCACGGGCCCGGGGAAGCGATGCATCGAAAAGCTCCCCTTCTGAGGCCGCTCTTGTGTCCCTCACTGTTGAGAGGATGCCGCCGCCCGCGCGGGCGATCTCTTCATAGCTTGCCCCCTCAAGGCGCCTTTCAAATTCGCGGGCGCGATTGCCGGCAAAAACCAGGTGGGTGTGACAGTCGATCAACCCCGGAAAGACCCAGCCGCCGTTTAAGGTCGTGACCTGCGGTGTGGCGGCACAAAGATGCGGCGGGGCCTCCTCCTCGGGACCAATCCAGGCGATCTTGCCACCGCGCACGGCAATCAGCCCGCGCTCAACAAGTCCAAGGCCCTCGCCCTTACCGGTAACAAGGCCTGCGCCTTTCCAAATTCTGTCCCAGTTCTGTTCTGACATGCTTTGTTCTGTCTTGATTTTCAAGCGTTTTTAGAAAATGGTATATATAACCCTATAACTATTGGTGTCTCATGCGCAAGATATTTGCCCGCCATGCCCTTAGCTCCACCGGATGGCTCTCCAATGTGGAGATTGACATCGACTCGTCAGGCCATATTGCGGCGCTCTCGCCGGGCCCACAAGAGGGGCAAGCACCTTTGAGCATTGTTTTGCCTGGGATGAGCAACCTGCACTCACACGCCTTTCAGCGGGCCATGGCCGGGTTGGGGGAAACACGGGGGCCTGCCCAGGACGACTTCTGGTCCTGGCGAAGCCTTATGTACAGGCTCGCCAATCGCGTGACCCCGAACCAGCTCAAGACCATCGCCGCGCATCTTTACATAGAGATGGTCGAAGCCGGATACACCGAGGTGGCGGAGTTCCACTACCTCCACCGGCTCGCGCCGAACGAAGCGGTGCCAGGTCTTGCCTCCTCACAGGCGCTAATCGAAGCGGCAGCATTGGCAGGTATCCGGCTGACCCTCGTTCCGGTTCTTTATGAACGCTCCGGTTTTGGCGCGGCTGGCGCTTTGGAGGCGCAAGAGCGCTTCACACTGGCGCCTTCCCAATATCTCGAACTGCTGGACGCCCTGAAAGACCAGCAATCGTCGCAAATGCACTTAGGGCTTGGGTTTCACAGCCTTCGCGCCGTGCATGAGGCGAGCTTCGAGACGGTTTTGCTTGGCTCGGAAAAACTTAAAATCGATGGGCCGATCCATATTCACATTGCCGAACAACAAGGCGAGATCGACCAGTGCCTGGAGGCGCATCGGCGACGCCCGGTAGAATGGCTTTTTAATCAGGTGGAGGTGGATGGCCGCTGGTGCCTGGTCCATGCGACGCACCTGAGCGACAAGGAGGCCGAACTCATTGCCCGGTCAGGCGCGGTGACGGGGCTCTGTCCCACCACGGAAGCCAATCTGGGCGACGGGACATTTGAATTGGCGCGCCATGAGGCCTTGCGCGGACGATACGGCATAGGATCGGACAGCCACATCACGGTCGACCCGTTTGACGAACTTCGATGGCTTGAATACGCGAACCGGCTGAAGGATCGCAGGCGTCTGATCGCAGGTCA
>SBHG01000084.1 GCA_006226305.1 Alphaproteobacteria bacterium
GATGGTGATGCGGCCGTCTTCAAGATGGAAAGCCACAACCACCCGAGCTTCATCGAGCCCTATCAAGGAGCCGCGACGGGCGTTGGCGGCATCATGCGCGATGTCTTCACCATGGGCGCGCGGCCTGTGGCCAATATGAATGCCCTGCGCTTTGGTGCCCCCGAGCACGCCAAGACCCGCCATCTGGTGGCCGGTGTGGTCTCGGGCATTGGCGGCTATGGCAATTGCATGGGCGTGCCCACCATCGGCGGGGAAACCAATTTCGACCCGCGCTACAACGGCAACATCCTCGTCAATGCCATGACCGTGGGTCTTGCCCGCACCGACAAGATCTTCTATTCAGCGGCCAAAGGCGTCGGCAATCCAGTCGTTTATGTCGGCTCCAAAACCGGCCGCGACGGCATCCATGGGGCCACCATGGCTTCGGCTGAGTTTGATGATGATTCCGACGAGAAACGCCCCACCGTCCAGGTTGGCGACCCCTTCACGGAAAAGCTGCTTCTGGAAGCCTGCCTGGAACTGATGAACGAAGATGCCATCATCGCCATTCAGGACATGGGCGCGGCGGGCCTGACCTCCTCCTCCGTTGAAATGGCCGACAAAGGCGGTGTCGGCATCAAGCTCGACCTTGATCAAGTGCCGCAGCGCGAAGAGAGTATGACCGCCTACGAAATGATGCTGTCGGAGAGCCAGGAGCGCATGCTCATGGTCTTGCAGCCCGGCCGCGAGGATGTCGCCCGCAAGATCTTTGAGAAATGGGGCCTCGACTTTGCGATCATCGGCATCACCACAGACACGGGCCACCTCACCCTCTCCCATGGCGGCGAGATCGTCTGCGATATTCCCATCGCGCCCCTTGCTGACGACGCGCCGAAATATGAGCGCCCCTGGGTTGCCACCAAGCAACAGGACGTGATTGAGGCAAACGAAGTTAAAGCACCGGAGAGCCTTGCCTCGGCATTGGAGTGCCTGATCGGCACGCCTGATCTTTGCTCCCGCCGCTGGATCTGGGAGCAATATGACTACACAGTCATGGCCGATACCACGCAGATCCCTGGCGGCGATGCGGGCGTTGTCCGCGTGCACGGCACCCAGAAAGGCCTCGCGGTCACCACCGACGTGACCCCTCGCTACTGCGAGGCGGACCCGCGCGAAGGCGGCATGCAGGCCGTGGCCGAAACCTGGCGTAACCTCACCGCCACCGGCGCCAAACCGCTGGCTATTACCGATTGCATGAATTTCGGCAATCCGGAACGACCAGAAATCATGGGCCAATTTGTCGGCTGCATCGAAGGCATGACCGAGGCCTGCAAGGCCCTCGACTATCCGGTCGTTTCCGGCAATGTTTCCCTCTATAACGAGACCAACGGCCAGGGCATCCTGCCGACCCCCGCCATTGGCGGCATCGGCCTCATCGACAATATCGCCCATATGGCAACCCTCGCCTTCAAGCAAGAAGGCGATGTGATCCTGCTGCTCGGCAAGACCATCGGTCACCTCGGCCAGTCGCTTTACCAGCGCCATATCGACGGCAAAGTGAAAGGCGCCCCACCTCCGGTCGACCTCCAGAAGGAGCGCAAAGTCGGCGACTTTGTCCGCGCCCTGATCACAGAGGGGACGGCAACCGCGGTCCATGACGTGTCTGATGGGGGCGTGGCCGTCGCGATTGCTGAGATGGCCATGGCCTCCGGCCTTGGCGCAAAACTTGCGACCCCTTCCGAGGTGGAAGCGCCGCACGGCTTCTGGTTTGGTGAAGACCAGGCAAGATATGTGGTCACCGTCAAATGTGAAGAGGCCCACAAGGTCATTACCCAAGTTCTGGAAGCCGGTATCAAGGTCAACCGCCTTGGTGCCGTTGGCGGCGATGTGCTTGACATCGAAGGAGACGCCCCCATATCCGTTGCAAAGCTGAAAGCCACGCACGAAGCTTGGCTGCCAGCCTATATGTCCACAAACTGAGTAAGGGAAAAGCCCCATGGCCATGGATGCCAAAGAGATCGAAACCCTTATTCGGGAAGGGATCGCGGACGCCGAGGTCAGGATCGAGGACCTTGCCGGTGATGGCGATCACTATGCGGCCTATGTGACCTCCCCTATTTTCAAAGGCAAAAGCCGCGTCGCGCAACACCAGTTGGTTTATAAGGCCCTTAAGGGTAAAATGGGCGGCGATTTGCATGCCCTCGCGCTTCACACCAGCGCGCCAAAAGATTAGAGCAGGAAATAAGAAGATGAGCACCGTCAACGACTTTATCAAAAGCGAAATCGACAGCCAGGACGTCGTCCTTTTTATGAAAGGCACGCCTGTCTTTCCGCAGTGCGGGTTTTCTTCCCAGGTCGTTCAGATCCTGAGCTATCTGGGTGTCCAGTTCAAAGGCGTCAACGTTCTTGAAAGCGATGACATCCGTCAGGGCATCAAGGCCTATTCTGACTGGCCAACCATCCCGCAGCTCTATGTGAAGGGCGAATTTGTCGGCGGCTGCGACATCGTCCGCGAAATGTTTGAGGAAGGCGAGCTGCGCGAATTCCTCGCCGAAAAAGGCATCGCGCTGGAAGTGGCTTAAGGCCCACCACCTCTTTGTCACCTTGGGCTTGACCCGGGGTTCAAAATTTCTCAGAGCACAAATCATGTTTCTAGTTCCCCCGCGAAGGCGGGGGTCCAGGGCCAAGCATTCAGGCATCGTCGCGTGTCACCCTGGGTTCCCGCCTGCGCGGGAACACTCTAGATGTATAAGATCAAGCGCTTGTCCGGGAATACATGTCTTAAATTGGATACAAAAAAGGGCGCTCCGAGGAGCGGCCTTTTTGTATCGAGAAACTCCAAAGCGGCCGACTGGCCGCCGGGCTTTCGCCCGCCCTCGCGGAGGCGGTGCCAAAGGCACCTGCCGTGAGCGAAGTAATGCGATATTAGGATGAATAAAACTCGACGACGAGGTTCGGTTCCATGTGGGTCGGATAAGGCACATCGGCCAGCTCCGGCACACGGGTCAGTGTCGCAGTCATTTTGTTGTGGTCCGCATCAACATAATCCGGCACATCGCGCTCCGCGCTTTGCGTGGCTTCCAGAACCAGGGCCATTTGCTTGGACTTGTCGCGGATTTCAACCACATCGCCCACGTTGAGGCGGATCGACGCGATATTGGCCTTTTTGCCATTCACACGCACGTGACCGTGGTTGATGAACTGACGGGCGGCAAATACGGTCGGCACGAATTTGGCACGGTAAACAACCGTGTCCAGACGGCGCTCCAGAAGACCGATGAGGTTTTCCGAAGTGTTGCCCTTCACGCGCACGGCTTCCGCGAAGATCGCGCGGAATTGCTTTTCAGTGATATTTCCGTAGTAGCCCTTGAGCTTTTGTTTGGCCATGAGCTGGATGCCATAATCTGACAGCTTGCCTTTGCGGCGCTGACCGTGTTGACCCGGACCATAGTCCCGGCGGTTCACAGGGCTCTTCGGACGCCCCCAGATGTTTTCGCCCATGCGGCGATCAATTTTATACTTGGACTCCTGCCGTTTCGACATGGGGGTCACCCTTCCTTCTCATGTGCCGCATCTCAACTCCGCAAGGAAACCCTCGCGGCGAGGCAGCTTTCTGCCAAAAATGTCATTCCACCGGGCACAAACCCGACGGAAGAAGCGCGCAATATACTGATCCCAGGCGCCCTGTCAACCGGGCTAAGCCCGCCTTGAACCCAACTTTGATACCAACTTTGGGGTCAGGCTCTTTTGGTGGTATTATACGCCGCCATCGGGCCGATTTCGCCCGCCGCCATAGACCACCAATGACTTGATGATCCCCCTGAGCGTGCGCACGTCTTGATCATAAAGCTGGGTCCGAGACCAGATATTGCGCAGGTTCCGCACCATGGCCTTGCGCTTCTCAGGCGGCCGCAAGAAACCCGAGGCATCGAGCTCGCGCTCCAGG
>SBHG01000177.1 GCA_006226305.1 Alphaproteobacteria bacterium
CTGCGCCGCCTGTCGCTTGGGCCCGATGCCACGCTCTATTTTGAATCCTATGACACCATGTGGTTTCAAATCCATGAGATGCTCTACATCGAAAAAGGCGGTGAAGAACAAATCGCTGACGAGCTGACCGCCTATAATCCGCTCATCCCGAACGGCTCGGAACTTGTTGCGACCATGATGTTTGAGATCGATGATGAGGTGCGCCGCGCCAGGGTTCTTTATGGCCTGACCGATGTGGAGCTCAAAACCTATGTGGACGTGGGCGGCGAGAAAATTTTCGCGGTGCCGGAGCAGGATGTGGAGCGCACGAGCCCCGATGGTAAAACCTCCTCGGTTCATTTCCTGCATTTTCCTTTAAGCGCCTCGCAGAAAGAAAGCTTCAAAGTAGCGGGAACGGATGTGATCATCGGCTGCGAGCACTCCAACTATCCGCACATGGTGCGCTTGTCGGAGGAAAGCCGCGCCGAGCTCGCCAAGGATCTGGATTGAGGACACACCTCTCCCTTTGGGAGAGGTCAAAACACGTCAGTGTTTTGGGTGAGGGGGCGGACCCCTCATCCACCAAAGCCTCCAAATTCTTGTCGGCATGCCCCGCCCTGGATTCAATACTTGCTTTAGATGAGGTGTTCCCGCGCAGGCGGGAACCCAGGGGCGTTAATTGAGCGCATCGGCATGCCCCGCCCTGGACCCCCGCCTTCGCGGGGGAACCTGAATTTCTTATTCATGCGAAAAAAACATCCGCGACCGCGGCTCGGGCGAAAGCCCGCCACCGCGGAGGCCGTGCGTATAACGCACTGGCCGTGAGCGAAAACATTTGAAGAAAAAGCCGCGACCGCGGCTCGGGCGAAAGCCCGCCCCCGCGGAGGCCGTGCGTATAACGCATTGGCCGTGAGCGAAAACATTTGAAGAAAAAGCCGCGACCGCGGCTCGGGCGAAAGCCCGCCCCCGCGGAGGTCGTGCGTATAACGCACTGGCCGTGAGCGAAATCATTTACTGGCCGTGAGCGATAAAACGCTCCTAATCAAAAATCTCGTCGTCGTAGAGACCCCACAGATGGGCGCGCTCTACCCAACCCTTGACGCCTCCGGCCTCGACCCGGCACCAACCCGGAGAGCAGGCCAGTAGCCGCACCACAACCCCGACTTCCACTTCCGCGACAATTTTGTTTTCCGTATTCCCCGCCTTCTTGGTGAGAACGACACCATCATCGATCACCAGGCCATAGCGCCGCCCGTCCAGCAAGGCGATGTGGATCCAGCCTTCTTCGCCGTCCCGGTCGCGCACTTGCCGCCACAGATCATACTCGCCAATGATTTCAACCGGTAGATGACGCCGTTGGTAAACCCATTTCACGCCATAGTCTTCGCCCGGCCCGATGCGCATATTGACCTTCGACGACTTAATGGAAACAAAGCGGGGCAAGGGCAGCCCCGAGTACCGACCCACCTCAGGCGCGGCAAGCGCCGTGTCGCCTTCCGCCAAAGCGGGGGCCACCATTAAACCCATTGCCAGCGCCAGGCAAAGCCCAAGAACCGGCGAAAACAAGTGCCAGACGCCGCCCAGGCGGCGGAACAAATCATGATCAGGATGGTACGCGTAACACATTGTTTTTGAAGGGGGTTTTTCTTATGACGTTGGGCTGCTTCCGATGTAACAACCCGAGCCCGCAAAGGTCAAGAGCTAGGGGAACAATGCCGTCGAGTCGATTTTGAACCGGCGCGGGCAATTGACCCTTGGTCAAGGCCCCCAAGGTCTGCTAAATCAAGCATTAAGCCGCCATTAGCGCCACCGCGCGCGTTCAGAAGCGATACAACATCCGAGGAGCCCACCCACCCATGACAGCCCACAAGCCGCTTGTCGTCGTGACCCGCAAATTGCCGGACGTGATTGAAACGCGCATGGCGGAACTCTTTGAGGTGGAACTCAACACCGATGATCACGCCATGACGCCGGAAGAGCTGTGCGACGCGGTATCGCGTGCCGATATTCTGGTGCCCACGGTCACCGATCGCATCGACAAGCGCATTTTGTCCAATGCGGGTGAAAATTTCCGCTGCATCGCCAATTTCGGTGCCGGGGTCGATCACATTGATGTGGAGACCGCCTGGCAGCGTGGGATCACGGTCACCAACACGCCGGGGGTTCTGACCGAAGACACGGCCGACCTCACCATGGCCTTGATTTTAGCGGTGCCGCGCCGCATCGCCGAAGGCGTGGATGTTATGCGCGCCGGCGAGTTTCACGGCTGGTCCCCCACCTGGATGATGGGCCACCGCGTGGGCGGCAAACGTTTGGGCATTATCGGCATGGGCCGCATCGGCCAAGCGGTCGCCCGCCGCGCCAAGGCTTTTAATCTCCAGATCCATTACCACAATCGCAAACGTCTGCCCCGTGTGGTGGAAGAAGAGCTCGGCGCGACCTATTGGGAAAGCCTCGACCAGATGCTCGCCCGCATGGACATCATCTCAGTCAATTGCCCGCACACACCGGCCACGTTCCATCTTCTGTCGGCTCGCCGCTTAAAGCTGTTGCAGCCGCACGCCATTGTGGTCAACACCGCGCGCGGCGAGGTCATTGATGAGAACTCTCTGGCGCGGCTGTTGGAAGAAGGCGCCATCGGCGGCGCTGGACTTGATGTGTTTGAGCATGAACCGGCGGTCAATCCCAAGCTCCTCACCATGAAGAACGTGGTGCTCCTGCCGCACATGGGCTCAGGCACCATCGAGGGCCGTGTCGACATGGGCGAAAAGGTCATCATCAACATCAAGACCTTTGTCGATGGCCACAAGCCCCCGGACCGGGTCATCCCTTCGATGCTTTGAACAAAATGTGTCATTCCGCGACTTGATCGCGGAATCCAGGAGTATTTTTCACCCCATCCTTCCACACACAGCGCACTCAGGATCAGGCGGTACGCGCACGGTCCGAAACGCCGTCGACAAGGCATCATAGATAAGAAGCCGCCCAGCCATGGTCTCGCCGAGGTAAAGCACTTCCTTGATGACTTCAAGCGCTTGCAAAGAGCCCATAACGCCGGTGAGGGCGCCAAGGACGCCTGCTTGCTCGCAGGTCGGCACCATGCCCGGTGGCGGGGCTTCCGGCATAAAGCATTGATAACAGGGCTTGTCTTTTTCAAAGCCGCGCCAGGTCGCCAGCTGTCCGTCAAACTGACCGACAGCGGCCGAAACCAAAGGCTTCTTTTCAAGCACGCAGGCCTCATTGACAATAAAGCGCGTGGCAAAACTGTCCGTGCCATCCGCCACGATGTCATATTGCGAAATGAGCGCCCGCGCGTTGCCGGCGTCCAGTTTCTCGTTGTGAAGCACCACCTTCACATCCGGATTAACCCGCGCCAGGGCTTTGGCGGCGCTTTCGGTCTTTGAAAGACCCACATTGTCCGTATCGTGAATAATTTGCCGCTGCAGGTTGGACAGATCCACCGTGTCGAAATCAACAATGCCAAGCGTGCCCACACCGGCGGCGGCGAGATAAAGCAGTACCGGCGCGCCCAGACCGCCTGCGCCGACCACCAGCACACGGGTCGCAAGCAGCTTTTGCTGCCCGGCACCACCGATCTCTTTTAAGATCAGATGCCGGGCATAGCGGTCAATTTGCGCATCGGTAAACGGCAAGGGTCTTAGAGACCGTCAAACAGCGCCGTCGACAGATAGCGCTCGGCGAAACTCGGGATGATCACAACAATGGTTTTACCCGCCATGTCGTCGCGCTGCGCCACTTCCAGCGCCGCCGCGATGGCCGCACCGGAAGAAATGCCGCAAGGGATCGCTTCCTTGCGAGCGGCGTCGCGTGCTGTCGCAAAGGCGGTTTCATTGCCAATGGTCACCACCTCATCGACCACGGAGCGGTCGAGGTTTTCCGGTACAAAGCCTGCGCCGATTCCCTGGATCTTGTGCGGCCCCGGCTG
>SBHG01000106.1 GCA_006226305.1 Alphaproteobacteria bacterium
TTCAGCTCCTGTTCAACCAGCGGCCTTTGGTAAAGGTCACGGCGCTCGGCGCGGACACGGTTTTGTGCGGCGCGCTGCACCGCCGTCTGCAGGGCGGCAATTTGCGCTTCTTCAGCGTCAAAGCCGGTGACTTCGAAATGTTCAGCAATGGGAAGTGTGAAGGTTCCGCAGCCGCAGAAAAGATCGGCAACAGGGCCTTTCACGTCTCGCGCGTGAAGCGCCTGGGTAACCAGCGCCTGCAAGGCTTTTTCACTTTCCTCGGTCGCCTGCAAAAAGGCGCCGGGCGGCGGCGCGACATTGACCCCGCTCAAGGTGAGAATTGGCGCTCTGGGTTCTAAATAAAGAACCCCGTCGAGCGAGATCCGCAGCACCTCAGGCAGGGCAACGGCCGCGGCAAGGCTGTTCATTTCCTCAAAATCGAGATCAAGCGGGTCAAGCCGCGCACCAATGAGATTGAGATCAAGACCACCGCTGAAATGCGTTACATTCAACTTAAGGCCCTTGTGGCGACGAATAATCGGCGCAAGCGCCTCGACTATCGTCGGCATGGCCTGAAGGATTTCGGGGCGAATAACCGCGCAGTCCTTAATGGCCACCACCTCGTGAGATTTTCTCCCTTGAAAACCAAAGGCAGCGCCCTCTTCTTCTCGCCAGAGGGCAAAGCTCGCCCGGCGGCGCGAGCGCTCCGGCACGGTGATCATCGAATGGATAGCCTGCGGCCTTAGGCCTTCTCGTACGAGTGCCTTCTTCAGGAGGTCCCGTTTAAAAGCGACCTCCCCCTTCTCACCCAAAGGCTGCAGGGCACATCCACCGCATTGCCTGTCATGGGGGCAGCGGGCGGCCTGGCGATCCGGCGAGACTGTCAAAATCTCTAGAATTTCACCCCGATTTGCCCGGCGCAAGATGCGCAGGCGCTCACCCGGTAACGCGCCCGGCACAAAAATCCGCTCCTCGCCCAGAACAGCAATACCATCACCCTGTTCGCCCAGCTCCAGAACGCTGACTTCGACCTCTTCGGTGACCTCAGGCTTTTTTGATTTGCGGCCCGTGGCTCTTCTGCGCTTATGCCTTTTGGGTTGCGGCAATGAGAAATTCCTTGTTTCCGTCTCCACCGAGGATGGGACTATCACAGAGCCCCAATATCTGCCAGCCCTGGTCTTGTGCAAGCCAGCTCCTGATATCCTCGCATACCGCTTGGTGAAGGGACGCGTCTTTCACGATCCCGCCACGGCCAAGATTTTCTTTGCCGACTTCAAATTGCGGCTTGATGAGCGCAATGAGCAGGGCCTCAGGCGATGCAAACTTCAGAGCTGGCGGTAAAGCCTTTTTGAGGGAAATGAAACTGACATCTGTGACAATGACATCCACAAGCCGCGGCAGATGATCTGCTGACAGATCCTTGACGTGCAGGCCTTCCAAGTTGGTCACGTGAGAATTTTCCCTGAGTGTCGGGTGGAGCTGGCCCTGTCCCACATCAAGGGCCCAAACATGGGCAGCGCCCTGGGCAAGTGCGACTTGCGTAAAACCGCCGGTAGAGGCGCCCAGGTCGAGAACAGTTTTCCCCTCCAGAGAGAGATTAAAAGTCGCAAGAGCTTTCAGGAGTTTTTCTGCGCCGCGAGACACCCAAGGATAAGGCGCCGATTTAAGCGACACTTCAGCGCTGTCTGGAATTTTCTGCGAAGGTTTGGTGACCGGTTTGCCGTCGGCCACAACGTTGCCAGCAGCGATTTCACTTTGCGCCCGCGCCCGGCTTGGCGCCAGCCCAAGTGCGACAAGTTTCATATCCGCCCGCGTTGACATGGGCTGAAGATTAGCGGTGAACGATCAGGTCAGGCAAGCTCTGCCTTTTTGCGCCGCGTGCGCCTAACCCCAGAAACAATGGCCGCGATCATGGCAATAACACCGCTGACGTAGCCCGCGGCGACGCCGTAGACAATGAGGGTTTCAACATCAATCTTGTACATGGTGCCAACGACGCCAATCGTAAGACCGCTGACGACCCCAAGCAGAATTGTCACGGTCAGGCCGGTGAAGACACCGCCCACCAAGGTCCCGACCCAGTGAAAAAATCCTAGCCGTTTTTTGCCGGGCACCTCCGGGGTCGGTGTATCGTCATTGGAAGCAAGCGGTCGTCCCGCCTCATCTGAGACAACCTCTTCCGTCTCAATCTGGGTCACATGTTCTACGCTCATGCGGATCCCTTTCTCTTACCTTCACTCGTACAACACTAAGGATTTTAACGTTCTCGTAACCATTTGAGAAATTTTTTGTCTCGTAAAACCCTTTATTTTCCTCAATTTTCCCTCACTTATGGAAAGACGGAGCAATATTGATGCCGGTTAACCATAAACCGGCTTGAACTGCGGGCACACTCGCCTGTCTAATCAGCTTATGGCTTGGATCGAACCCCTTGTGAGATTACTCTTGTCCGCCGTGCTGGTGGCTAGCGCGGGCTATCTGGCTGTCCAATCCTTAGGGCGCTCTTTGCATGGGCGGCTCGCATGTCTGTTGTTGATCACTGTTGGCGCGAGCGTTCTGATTGGAAATGTAACACTTGCCCGGTCTTTTGGCGTCCTTGAGTGGCCTTTGCTTGCCCTTGCGGGCCTGGCGCCCTTTGCCTTCTGGCTGACCGCAAATGGGTTTTTTGTTGATGGCTTTCGCCTCAACATTCTCCACCTCTGGCTTTTTCTTTTGGCAACGGGCCTTGGGATTGCTCCTGAGCTTTTATTGCCGGATGAGAAACTCTCCGTTCTTGCCCATTATGCCGGACTTGCCGTTGGCTTTGCCTTCGTCCTACATGGGACGATGAAAGTCTGGCTGGGCCTGGCCACCGACCTTGATCCGGGGCGTTATCGGTTTCGGTCACGTTACACGGTACTGCCACTTGTCTATTTGTCGCTGGTCGGAATTCGGGAAATTCTGGCGGCGCTTGACTATCAAGACGCGGTTCGGTCGGTTGGTTTTGCCAACGATATTTATTTAACCGGCGCCGCGATCTATCTCGCGCTTCTCCTGCACCATTATGTGAGATCACGAGGATCCCGAAAACTGACCCAGCAATTGACCCCCAACGAGGTTTTTGCCGGGTCGCGAACGGCTGAGGATGCTGCCGCTTTGGAGCGTATTTGTGAACAATTGCAGCGGCGGCGGATTTATACCGATGATCAGCTGACCCTGGCGACGCTTGCGTCTCTGGCGCATGTTCCTGTCGCGAAGTGCCGCCCGCTCCTGCTTGGCGCCTATGGCTATCGCAATTTCAACAAATTGCTTGATGGCTTCCGGGTTAAAACCGCCAAGTCTTATCTCGGCGATGTGGACGCGGCCCATATGCCGATCCGTGATATTGCGGCCATTGTCGGTTACCGCAATGAAAGCGCCCTAATTCAGGCTTTCCTAAGACTGGAAAAGGAAACTCCAGCCGGGTATCGACGGCGGGCTATTGAAGAAAGCGCGGCAGCAACACGGCTTCATTTGACGAATACAGATCGCTGAAATCAGGCGCGCTGGGTTTCAGACACATCCCTGCCAAGGGCACGGATCGCCGCATCCACGATTTGCGGCGCGTTGAGGCCCGCCTCGGTGTACATATCGTAGGGCTTGCCCTGATCGATGAACCGATCTGGCAGGCAGAGCGGACGAACTTTCAGACCCAGATCCAATAGCCCATCATTAGCCAGAAACTGCAGGACAAAGGACCCAAAGCCCCCGATGGAACCCTCTTCAACTGTGAGAAGCACTTCATGCTCACGCGCGAGCTGACGGATTAAAGTTTCGTCCAATGGTTTGGCGAAGCGCGCATCCACTACCGTGGTGGTAAGGCCGCGGGCGCCAAGTTCGTCTGCGGCCGCAAGACATTCGGGCAGACGCGCGCCAAAACTTAAGAGGCAGACCGCCGTCCCTTCGCGCATGATACGGCCCTTGCCAATTTCGAGCGGGGTGCCGATGGAGGGAAGCTCAACACCGACCCCTTCGCCGCGCGGATAACGCAAGGCGCTTGGGCCATCCTCAATGGCAACCTGGGTCGCAACCATATGCATCAGTTCTGCTTCATCCGCGGCAGCCATGAGAACCATGCCCGGCAGACAACCAAGGAAGGCCGTATCAAAGGCACCCGCATGGGTTGGACCGTCGGCGCCCACCAACCCCGCCCGGTCCATGGCAAATCGCACCGGTAGTTTCTGGATGGCCACGTCATGGACAACTTGATCGTAACCACGCTGCAAGAAGGTCGAATAAATCGCGGCGAAGGGCTTTAACCCTTCTGTGGCCAAGCCGGCCGCGAATGTGACCGCATGCTGTTCGGCGATGCCCACATCAAAACAGCGGTCCGGGAATTCTTTTGCGAAGAGATCAAGACCAGTGCCAGAAGGCATGGCCGCTGTGATCGCGACGACCTTGTCGTCCTTTTTGGCTTCCTCGATCAGTCCTTGTGCAAAGACTTTGGTGTAGCTGGGCGCATTGGCTGTGCCTTTTTGCTGAGCACCGGTTATGACATCAAATTTGGAAACCCCATGGTATTTATCCGCAGCCGCTTCAGCGGGCGGATAGCCCTTGCCTTTTTGCGTAACGCAGTGAATGAGCACCGGGCCGAGATGCTCAGCATCGCGGATATTTCTCAAGACGGGGAGTAAATGATCGAGATTATGCCCGTCGATAGGTCCGACATAATAAAATCCCATCTCTTCAAAGAGGGTGCCGCCAACGGCCATGCCCTTGGTGTATTCCTCGGCCCGCCGCGAGAATTGTTCTATGGGACGGCCAAGCTTGTGCACCACCTTTTTTGTGAACTCGCGGAATCCCTGATAGGTGCCGCCCGACCAGAGTCGAGAGAGATAGGCGCTCATGGCGCCGACGGGCGGCGCGATCGACATGTCATTATCATTGAGAATGACGATCATCTTTGAGTGCATGGCACCTGCATTGTTCATGGCTTCATAGGCCATACCGGCGCTCATAGCGCCGTCGCCGATTACGCAGATAACGTGATTGTCGTTGCCCTTGAGATCACGGGCAACGGCCATACCCAGACCGGCAGAAATAGATGTCGAGGAATGCGCCGCTCCGAAAGGGTCATATTCACTTTCACTGCGCTTTGTAAATCCTGAGATGCCTCCGGGCTGGCGCAGCGTGCGAATTCGGTCGCGACGCTCTGTCAAAATTTTGTGGGGGTAACATTGGTGTCCAACGTCCCAGATCAATCTGTCTTTTGGCGTGTTGAAGACGTGGTGAATGGCGACCGTCAGTTCGACAACCCCGAGACCGGCGCCAAGGTGACCACCGGTAACCGAGACCGCATCGATTGTCTCTGCTCGCAACTCATCGGCAAGCTGGCGTAGTTCTTCCTTGGAAAAATCTGCCATATCTCTTGGCGCATGGACTTTGTCCAAGAGTGGTGTTTTTGACGGTTCAGTCACGCATATCCCCTGTCTGGTCGCCCGGCGGCGTTCTTTTTAGAACCGCCGGTGTACAACAAAATCGACGACCTCTCGCAGAAGATCGGCCTTTTGATCAAACAAATCAAGGTGTCTGACGGCTTGACCTGCCAACATTTCGACCTGAGCGCGGGCCCTGTCGGGTCCCAAAACGGCCACAAAAGTCGCTTTTCCGGCTGCTACGTCCTTACCGGGCGTTTTACCCAGATCCCGCTCAACCCCCTCAACATCCAGCAAATCGTCAACGATCTGGAAGGCAAGCCCCAGATCGTGCGCATAGGCATTTAGCGCATGAGTGGCCGCCGGTCCGGCGCGGCTCGCCACGGGACCGGCCTCACACGCAAAGGCAATAAGCGCGCCGGTTTTCATGCGCTGCATGCGGGTAACGGTGGTAATTTCAAGTTGGTTGTGCTCGGCATTTAAGTCGATCATCTGACCCCCAACCATGCCATGGGCACCGGCAGCGGCTGCCAGTCGCGTCACCAGGTCACACCGCACGAAAGGATCAGAGTGCGTTCTGCTATCCGACAGAATTTCAAACGCGAGGGTCAGCAGGGCATCTCCTGCCAGAACCGCTGTCGCCTCATCAAATTGCTTATGAGTGGCAGGCTTGCCGCGCCGCAAATCATCATCGTCCATGCAAGGCAGGTCATCATGGACCAGTGAATAGGTGTGAACGCACTCAAGGGCACAGGCTATGCGCAGAAGGGCCTTTTCGTCGACACCAAAGAGCTTCCCGCTTTCAAGCACCAATAAAGGGCGAAGCCGCTTGCCGCCGCCCATGGCGGCATAACGCATGGCCTCCACCAAATTGGCCTCTGGGCCGGCTGGCTTTGGCAGAAGATGATCCAATGCAGTGTCGACTTTTTCCGCGACTTCCTTCATGCGTTGTTCGAGTGTCACTGATGCGAATTCCTATTACGATCTGAACCTAAAGCCTTTTGGGGGCGGACTGTGGCGAGCCAATGTCAAAACCTTGTCGGTTTCAGGCGCGTGTCTGATGTTCTGAGGTGTTTATTCCACGTCCAAGGGTTCGGTGCCCAAGTCGCCGCTGGCGCTGACCACCAGTTTTTCGACCTTTGACTGGGCGTCTTTTAGCTTGTTCTGGCAATGAGCCTTCAGCTGGGTCCCCCGAGCGTAAAAGTCGATGGATTCTTCCAGCTTGGCGGCACCGCTTTCCAGTTTGCCAACAATTCCTTCCAGCTCAGCCAGAGCTTCTTCAAAAGACAGCTTCTGAATGTCTTTGGGTATGGTGACCTGTTCGCTTTTCGACATTTTATCTCCTTCAAGAGGCTTTGCGGGGGGACTCTAATCCTGCGCCGGGTCCGTGACAAGGCGTGCCTCATCCTCTTCCAAAGCTTTTACCAGGGTTCTGCATGTCCAATAGGCGTCACCGCCCGTTCCGTCACGGCGCCAGCCGGATTGTTTGAGCCGCTTGGCAATCATGCGATTGAACCAGCCGTGGCCGCAGAGCATAACGTCACCGTGTTCATCAGCCAGTTGAGTAAGCTCGTCGACTGCGGACCAGGCGCGGCGCTTAGCCTCCCAGTGGCTTTCCTGACCACCTGAGAACCCCATCCACCAGGTAACGCGGGATAAGGTGCCCCAGGCAATCGGCTTTGCCTTTAACCAGCTAAATATCCAAAGCGGCGGCAGGGGCGCCTCGACATAGAGACCACTTGAGGTGATCTGCTTTCCTTCCGCCAAGGTCTCGGCGGTTTCCACGGCGCGTTTCAGGCTGCTGGAAAGAAGACGGGAGCATTGGCGGGCGGTATGAAGCGTGGCGTCTCTTGGGGCCTCGTCCGGCGCCAAACCCACATGTGTGTAATGCGCCCACCACTCAATATACTCTGAGCGGGTCAGCCAGACATTTCGGGAGATGTCCGGCTTACCATGGCGGACCAGATGGATGCGAATTTCTCTCGTCATGCGCTCTGGATCAGTCCCTTGCCTTTGCCACACCTGTCATCATCTCACCGACCGCCATCAGCACCTTCACATGCGCAAGCGCGCTGGCCCTGAGAGCGTCCAGATCGTATCCCCCTTCCAGGGTCGAAACTACACGATTGGCGCAGCTGCGGGCGGCAATTTTGACCAGTTCTTCAGTTATCCACACGAAATCCGCTTCTGTCAGATTTTGATTTGAAAGCGGATCGGCCTTGTGAGCATCAAATCCAGCCGAGATCATAATCAGTTGTGGCGCAAAGGCTTCAAGCTCAGGTAATAGGCCCTTCCAAGCCGCGCGAAACGCCTCCGCCGGCGCTTCTGGCGCTAAGGGCAGATTGTGAATGTTACCGACACCGGTCTCATCGGCGGAGCCAGAGCCAGGATAAAGCGGCATCTGATGCGAGGAGGCGAAAAAGACCCGCGGATCGTTTTGAAATATCTCTTGTGTCCCGTTGCCGTGATGAACATCAAAATCAACGATGGCGACGCGCTCAAGGCCGTGAATGTCAAGCGCATGGGCAGCGCCAATCGCCACATTGTTAAAAAGACAAAAGCCCATGGCGCGAGCGGTTTCGGCGTGGTGGCCCGGCGGACGCACAGCACAAAAGGCATTGGTCGCACCGTTAGCCATCACCTTATCGACCGCGTCGACAAGGGCGCCGGCCGCGCGAAGGGCAGCATTCCAGGAACCTTCAACAACAGCCGTATCTTCATCCAACCTGACGAAGCCCTGTGATGCTCCTGCGGCGGCGTCACGGATCCCGCTTACATAGGCTTCGGGATGAACGCGCGTGATTTTTTCCAAAGCGATCAGATCCGGCTCACATCTTTGCAAGGCCGCAAATTCTTCTGCGGCGAAGCCCTCCATTAAGGTGACCAGACGATCAACCCGCTCCGGATGACCAGGCTGGGTTACATGCTTTAAGCAGTCAGGATGGGTATAAAAGGCTGTTGTCATAAAAGACCCTTTCCCCCTAGAACAAAAGCCGTGCCACGCAGGGCTCTGTTCCTGCCAGTCCTACGGACAGAAACAGAGATCTTGTGGCGGGAGGTCGCTTCGGTGTGGTGATCTTTGCCAAATCCTCTAAACCGGCAAAAGCCTTCGCCCGCAGAAGGCTTTCTGGTAGGTCGTAGTCTGTGATCTGCTCAAGGGAATCACTCACCATAAGATCCATCATGCCATAAAGTTTTTCGGGCAACTCATTGGCGCGGCGAAACTTGGGTCCTATCGCGTTGATATGCGCAACACTCTCAAAGGCACCGCTGTCACAGATCGGACTTTTGGCGTTAGTGGCCGTGATGGCCACGTTTGCGCCTTCTAAAGCGCTCTCGGCATTTTCTACCGGAATAAGATCCGCCGAAACAAGGGTCGCCATTCGCTCGCAAAAAGCTTCACGCTTTTCTTGGTCGCGACTAAAAATCCTGACTGATTTAAAGGTGCGAACCTCACAGGCCGCTCTGAGCTGGGTCTCGGCCTGGAGCCCCGTGCCAAGAAGCGCAAGGGTTTCAGCATTTTCCGGAGCCATGCGCTTGACCGCCGCGCCGCCAATGGCGCCGGTACGCGCCGCGCCGAGATAATCGCCGAAAACCAGACCTTCCAGGACGCCGGTAGTCGCGTCATACACGGCCGTAAATTGACTGTTGGACCCGGCAGCGCGATAGCGCGGATAGACACGAAACCCAAAGGTTCCTTCAGCAGCGTCACCGCCAATTGTAAAAGCCAGATCGCCAATGTCATTGCCCTGATAATGACGGGCAGGCGCCCGGAATGCGCCATGAGAGCGTGCTGCCAATATCCGCTCTATTTCATCAATGGCTCTGGAAAAATCAAAGCGCTCCCGAACTTCTTCATCGTGAATAATCCGCATGGGCAACACACCCTACTCGTCTTCACCGTTTCGGTTGGACCGCTTGACGTAGACGTCGATGCCATCTTCGCCTCGTGACTTGATAATGATACGGCGGCCCAACAGGCAGTTGAGGTGCGCCAGGGTCTCGCCGGTGGCCAGGTGAACGATTTCGGGCCCAATCGTACGCTTGAAGAGAACTTTAAAACAGTCCGGAACGGTTTGCGGCTCCTTTAAAAGTTCTGTCAAACGCGTCAAGGCGCGCTCGTGATCGTCAATCAACCGGGTCATGCGCACGTGCAAGCCATAAAAGGGTTCCTGGTGGGCTGGCAGTACCAGAAGGTTACCTGGCAAAATACCGCGTAGCTTTTCACAGGAGTTAATCCAGTCAGAAAGCGGATCACCATAAGGCTCCTGAGGCTGTACTGACACGTTGGAAGAAATGCGCGGCAGAGCCTGATCTCCCGAGATTAAAAGCTTAAGACCCGGGCAATAAAGGCAAACGTGCTCGGGCGCATGGCCCTGTCCCACAACAACCTGCCAATAGCGACCATTAATCTCAAAGGTTTCGCCGTCCGTCATGCGGCGAAAACTCTCCGGAAGCTTGGAAACCGATTTGCCAAAGCCGCCAAATCGCTGGCGATACACATCAAGCATTTCGTCATTAAAGCCGGCGCCTCGGTAAAACCGAATGGCGGTTTCAGGGGCTTCCTTGCCAGTATCTTCGACGAGAGTACGGCACATCAAAAAGTCGGTGCGCGACATCCAGAGATCGCAATCAAATTTGCGGGTCATCCATCCAGCTAGACCCACGTGGTCTGGATGCAGGTGAGTAACAATGACCCGCTTGACCGGCTTGCCGCCCATATGTGTTTCAAAAGCATTTTCCCAGCAGGCTTTCGCCTCAGGAGTATTCGTGCCTGTGTCGACCACGGTCCATCCATCACCGTCTTCCAATAGCCAGACGTTGATGTGGTCCAGCGTAAAGGGCAGCGGTACGCGCATCCAATAAACACCGCTTGCAACTTCGTGCACCTGGCCTCCCTCTGGGGCCCAATCCTTGCCGTAAGGATAAGTCAATCCACGCAGAGTTGTTTCTTTTGGGTCGGTATGAGCCATTCTTGCTTTCTTGCCTTTCTCTCCCATTTGGCATTTGGACCTTGTCATAGGTGAGCATGGGCGTGCCGTCAAACCAAGTTGCGCAAATGACACGAAAACCGGTCTTCCGCACAAGCCATTACACAGAGGCTTTTCTAGGTCATCTTAACCTTATAAACTCATTCAGTTATCAGGCCCTCAAACCCCTATTCAAAAAATATCGAAATATCAATGGGTTATGGGATTGTTGGCTGAGCGGCGGAATCGGGAGGGCGATTTTCGCCATTGTTGGGACGTTAGGGACAGTTTGGCGGGGTCAGCCCAGTGAGCACACGCACAACCAGGGTCTTTCGCGACGAAGGACTTTTTGAATATTTGGCAGAAGGCCCCATCCTCCTTGACCGGCTTGAAGGTGAAGGCCCTGCACGTCATATCAGCACCGCCTTTGCTCTCGTGATCACCGGCCTTCTGGCGGCCATCACCTTAATGGGTTACGAAAGCGAACAAGAGCAATTTACCTATATCTTTGCCGGGATGACGGCTCTGGCCGGCTTGCATTTCTTGCGACGTCTTTATTTTTCTATTGCAGGCCGCGTTGGTCGCAAAGCAGGGCGCCGCGGCCCACTTCCTGTTGTTATTTCAAATGACGGTGTTGAGCAGCGTGTGGGCGATGAAACCTCGTCCAAGCTTGATTGGGGCGATATTCGTTTGGTGCGCCGTCAGGACGATGTTGAATCCATTCGCGGCAAAGACAAGAAAATCTCCGTGGAGCTTTCCCACAGGCTGGCCCATACCCGTGAAGCAACCGCTATCGTGAAATTTCTATTCGTGTTGCGACAGGAGATGGGCGAGGACTGGCAAGGCGCTGTTCCAAGCCTGCAGAAACGACTCGCCGACAAGGGCATCCCGATCTATTCCCGCAAATCCCGCAAATGGTATGTTGTTATAAGCCAAAAAGGGTTGGCGTCCGTCACCGCAAAAGGCGGCCGTGCCGAGCTCACCTGGGATCAGGTAGATCGCTCGCTCTATGAAGTGAAACGCAACAAAGTGGTCGTTCGTCACGTTCAAAGCCGGACAACCGTTGAAATCCCGTCGGATATCGAGTCTCCTATTCTTTTCGACCAATTGATGCGCTGGGCGCTTCATTCAAATCCGGTTTTTAATATCTAGCAGGTTGTTGCTGCCGATGACGTTTCGTCTTTTAATTCTGGTGCTCTGCGCATCGCTCGCGGGGTGCCTCCAATCAAAACCTTTAAGCGAAACACAAGCGATCCAACTTCATCAGTCCCTTATTACCATCGACACCCACGATGATATCAATCTCAACTTCGCGACACCTGATAATGATCCGGGTGAACGTGGAGGAACTCAGATTGATCTGGTGAAGATGCGTGAAGGCAATCTGAACACCGCCTTTTTCATTGTCTATGTGCCGCTCAAGGCAAGCACGCCGGAAAATGATGCCAAGGCACAAGAAGATGCGCAGACCAAGCTTGATGCCATCAACCGCATGACCGAGATGCATGCCGACCAAGTCGGGCTGGCGCGAACGTCAAAAGATATTCGCCGATTGCACAAGGCCGGAAAAATGGCCGCTCTTATTGGTGTTGAGAATGCTTATGGCTATGGGCCAGACCTTTCCAAGGTTTCAGCCTTTGCCGAGCAAGGAGTGACCTATGGCGGCTTTACGCATTATGGGCACAATGCTTACGGCGACTCTTCAGTGCCGATCCCACCACTCGGCGACCAAGAGGACCATTGGGGCGGATTGTCGCCCTTGGGGCGCGATTTGCTGGCTGAATATAACCGGCTTGGCGTCATGGCCGATGTCTCGCACGCCTCCAAGGCGACCACGCTCGAAATTGCCCGCCTTTCCAAGGCGCCGGTTATCGCCTCCCACTCAGCCGTATTTGCACTCAACCCCATTGCGCGCAATCTCAGCGATGAAGAATTGATTGCGATCGCAGATACGGGCGGCATTGTTCAGATTGTCGCCTATGACACCTATTTGAAGGACCCGGTGCCAGAAAAGAAAGAGGCCGTTGACGCCCTGATGCACGAGTTTGACGTCACCCGGTTCACCTTCTCCAAATTGACGCCGCAACAAATCGCTGAATTTCGCCTGCGCATGAATGCGATCCATGAGAAATGGCCCAAAGCCTCCCTGAAAGATTTCGTCGATCACATTGATTATGCCGTTCAATTGATCGGTATTGATCATGTGGGCATTTCATCAGACTTTGGCGGCGGCGGCGGTGTTATTGGCTGGATGGATGCGTCGGAAAGTCAAAATGTTACGCTTGAACTTGCCAAAGCCGGTTATTCCAAAAAGGCGATCGCCAAACTTTGGGGCGGTAATCTCATGCGTGTTATGGACGCGGTACAGGCGCGCGCTGAAAATCCCTAAGAAGCGAGTGCGCTCGGGTCCGCCTCGTAGAGAATGTCGGCACCGCTGCATACAGCCCTCAAAAGCCCCTTTGACAGGGGAAGCACATTTTCACAGAAGTAGGCCGCAAGGGTCAGTTTTGACTTGAGAAAGGCCGCATCGCCTTCCCCTCTTTCCAATTGTTCTGCGGCGGCCTTGGCGGCTCGAGCCAGAAAATACCCGCCTGCTACATTGCCGAAGAGCCGCAGATAGGGCGTTGCGCCCGCCAGCACATTGGGCATGTTCTGCGCGGTTTCACGCCGCAACCAGACCACAGCCTCGCTCAAGGCTTCCACCGCATCGACAAGGCTCGCGCCCAGGCTCGCCAGACGGCCGTGACCCGATGCGGCCAGGGATTGGCCAAAATCTGCCATCTCTGCGACCAGAGACGACGTGGCTTCGCCGCCCTGGAGGCCCAATTTGCGGGTTGCCAGGTCAATAGCCTGAATACCATTGGTGCCCTCATAAATCGGCGTGATCCGCGCATCTCGAAAAAACTGAGCGGCGCCGGTCTCTTCCATATAACCCATGCCGCCGTGGATCTGGACGCCAAGCGAGGCCACCTCATTGCCGATGTCGGTGCCCCAAGCCTTGGCTATCGGTGTCAACACCTCTTCACGCCCTTTGGCTGCCTGACGTTCTTCCTCGGACGTCGCGGTTTCGGCCAGATCGGCCGCAACAGCGGTTGCAAAACAGATCGCCCGCGCCGCATCAATGTGAGATTTCATGTGCATCAGCATGCGCCGTATGTCTGCATGTTCAATGATGGTGGGAGCTTCTCCGGCCTCCGGGCGACCCACCGCCTTGCCCTGAACGCGCTCTAGGGCAAAGGCAAGCGCCTTTTGATAGGCCGCTTCCGCCACCGCAACCCCTTGAGAACCAACATTGAGACGGGCTGAATTCATCATGGTGAACATGCAGGCCATGCCCTTGTTTTCCTCACCAAGCAAATATCCGACCGCGCCCTCGGTTTCGCCAAACTCAAGGACACATGTCGGGCTACCGTGAATGCCGAGTTTTTCTTCCAACTTGAGGCAACGCACGTCATTGCGGTCGCCCAGGGAGCCGTCTTCCTTCAGAAGAAATTTCGGCACGATAAAAAGGGAAATGCCTCGGGTGCCCGCGGGCGCGCCGGGCAGGCGTGCCAGGACAAGATGAACAATATTGTCCGTGGCGTTGTGTTCACCCCAGGTGATAAAGATTTTTGTGCCCCGGATGCGATAGCTGCCGTCGGCCTGCGGCTCGGCCTGGGCGCGCAGGGCACCCACATCGGAGCCTGCCTGAGGTTCGGTAAGGTTCATGGTGCCGGTCCATTCACCAGAGATCAGCTTCGGCAAATAAGCGTCTTTTTGGGCGTCTGTGCCATGCGCGGAAATCGCCTTGACAGCGCCCTCGGTCAGCATCGGGCAAAGTCCCCATGAAATGTTGGCGCCGTTCCAAAACTCCATCAGCGCCAGCGCTAAAGTGCCAGGCAGTCCCTGCCCCCCATAGGCCGGATCACAGGGCAGACTGCCAAAGCCCAGCTCCGCGAAATTCTGATAAGCTTCCTTAAAGCCGGGCGAAACTGTGACAACGCCATTTTCCAGAGTGGCGTGCTGCGTATCGCCAACCACATTAAGCGGCGCCAATTCTTCGGCGGCAAATTTACCAGCCTCTTCAAGAATTGAGCGCGTCAGGTCAAGGCTCATATCTTCGTATGCACCAGAGGCTTCGAGCTGTGAGATTCCGATGACATGTTCCAGGGTGAACATCATGTCTCTGAGCGGCGCTTGAAAGGTCATGGTTTTTCCCCTTTTCCCAGTAAATCAGGTCATTTTATGGTGCCCTAATAACGGCAAATCCACTAAAAGATCAATGATACAAGGCACCGAACCTGGCGTTTGGCGCGTTTGAGCATAACTATGACGCAAATCGATACCACAACGGATTCCACAGACGACAAAGTCCTCGCCCGCGCGGCTCAGGCGCTCAAACAGGGCGATCTTGTGGTCTTTCCGACCGAAACGGTTTACGGGCTGGGCGCGGACGCGTCGCAGGACGTGGCGGTGGCGCGCATTTTTGCGGCAAAAAATCGCCCGAACTTCAACCCCCTGATTGTTCATGTCGCCTCACTTGAAATAGCCGAATGTTTTGGTGTCTTCTGTGACCCAGCACGCGCCCTGGCCCAGGCTTTCTGGCCAGGCCCTTTGAGCCTCGTGGTGCCGCGTACCGATGATTGCCCGGCTTCTCTTCTGGTCAGTGCGGGGCTTGATACAATTGCGCTTCGGGTGCCGGAAAGTCACATCGCGCAGGCACTCCTCACACGCTCTCAGCTTGGGATCGCGGCCCCGAGCGCTAATCCTTCTGGTGCTTTAAGCCCCACAGACGCGACACATATCGCCCCTTCAATTCGAGAAGCGGCCGCTGTCGTGGTCGATGGCGGACCTTGCCGCGTTGGGCTCGAATCCACTATCGTCGGCTTTGAGGGCGATCGACCGGTGCTGCTCAGGCCCGGTGGTATTGCGGTTGAAGAAATTGAAAAAATTGTCGGGCCCTTGGTCGCCGCCGCCCATAATTCAAAGGCGCCAACCTCCCCCGGACAGCTTCTGAGCCACTATGCGCCCAGCGCCAAGGTGCGCTTGAATGCAACAGACGTGCGGGCTGATGAAGCGCTGCTGCGGTTCGGCAAAAGCGCCTTGCCCGAGGGCCGCGCGATGGCGGAGAAAAATCTCTCGCCAACAGGGGACCTTGTTGAAGCTGCGTCGCATCTCTTTCAATATTTGCGCGATCTTGATGCCTCCGGTGCGCGCACAATTGCCGTCGAGCCCCTGCCCGCAACGGGCCTTGGCCTTGCGATCAACGATCGGCTGGCCCGCGCCGCCGCACCCAGAAACGAAAGTCCGTCATGAGCCGAAAGCCAACCGAAGATCTCCTTTCAGCGCTTGAACAGATTGTCGGGCCCAATGGCGCCTTGCGACCGGGCCCCGATCAAGAACCTTATCTTACGGAGTGGCGGGACAAATACCGCGGCGCTACGCCTCTGATCGTGCGCCCTGCCACGACGCAAGAGGTCTCGCGGGTTCTGAAGCTGACTTATGCCGCTAATGTGGCGGTCGTGCCGCAGGGTGGAAATACAGGGCTGGTGGGCGGTCAAATCCCCGATCCGGCAGGTCATGAAATCCTGATTTCGCTGGACCGCATGACAAGGATTGGCGCTATTGATGTGGCAAACAATACCTTGACGGTCGAGGGCGGCGCAGTACTCGCGGACATACAAAAGGCAGCCGCAGAACATGACCGGCTGTTCCCTTTAAGTCTTGCGTCAGAAGGCTCCGCCCGGATCGGCGGCTTGCTGTCGACCAATGCGGGTGGCACCAACGTCCTTCGCTACGGCAATGCCCGCGAACAAGTCCTGGGACTAGAAGTGGTCCTGCCAGATGGGACGGTCTGGGATGGACTTCGAGGGCTTCGCAAGGACAATACGGGCTATGACCTGAAAGACCTTTTTATCGGCGCAGAAGGGACACTCGGCATTATCACCGGCGCGGTCTTAAAGCTTCAGTCCATGCCTCGCGATTATGTGGCTGCTTTTGTCGGACTTCGCTCACCGTCAGCAGCGATTGATCTTCTCGCAAGGGCCCGCAGCTCTTTCGATCAGGCTCTTTCTTGCTTTGAGCTCATACCGCGCCGTGGACTGGACTTTGTGCTGCAGAGCTTTACTGACCTTAAGGACCCACTTGATGCGCCACACCCGTGGTATGTGCTCGTGGAGCTTTCTTCGACAGAGTCACCGGGCACTCTCGCCCCCCGGCTGGAAGAGTTCTTGGGTGCCGGGGTTGAAGAGGGGCGCGTTGAAAATGCGGTGGTGGCGCAAAGCGATGGGCAGCGCCAGTCATTCTGGCAATTGCGCGAACGGTTGTCGGAAGCACAAAAACCCTTTGGGGGTTCAATCAAGCACGATATATCTCTGCCCGCTTCTCAGATTTCAGATTTTCTCAACCGCGCCAACCAGATGGTCGAGCAAGCCTGCCCTGGCATTCGCCCTGTTCCGTTCGGGCACTTGGGAGATGGCAATCTGCACTACAACCTGACCCAGCCAGAGGGCATGGACAAGCAGGCCTTTCTTGACCAATGGCCGCAGATCAGCCGAATTGTCCATGACCTAGTGCACGAGATGGGGGGTTCCATTAGCGCTGAGCACGGGCTCGGCCAACTCAAACGCGACGAGATCAAGCATTACAAATCTGACATCGAGATAGATCTCATGCGCCGGATTAAATATGCCGTTGATCCGAAGGGCCTCATGAATCCGGGCAAGGTTTTGTAGCGGATCTTTATAGCCCGATGCGCGGGCCCTTCTTGTCTTCGACAATGGGGCGTTTGATCAGCGCGGGATATTTGCGCATTAGTTCAAAGGCCCGCTCTGCAGTCAAATTCTCTTTTTCCGCGTCTGACAGCCCGCGCCAGGTGGTGCCGCGACGATTGAGCATATTTTCCCAGCCAAGGATCTTGATCCACTCGCGGAGTTTTTGATCACTCATACCGTCAACGCGCAGGTCATGCACTTCCGCGGCTTCGCCCTTTTCGCGCAAAATTTTGACGGCCTTCCTGGTCGTGTCGCAGCTTTTTAGTCCATAGACTTTCACCGGTCCGTCTCCTTTCTAGCTCTGCTAAATTAAAGCATCACCTCGATCAGCTTGGGGCCTTTGTTTTCCATGCAATATTTGAAGTGGTCATTGAAATCTTCAGCTGTTTCCGAGCGCATGGCTTCGACACCCATGCCGCGCGCGATATCAATGAAACTCAAGTCCGGGTTGCCAATATTGAGCATGGACAGCGCCTTGGGTCCGGCGTTTTCCGCGCCCACGTTCATCAATTCAATATTGAGGATGGCGTATGACCGGTTAGCGCAGATCACTGTTGTGATGTCGAGGTTTTCGCGCGCCATGGTCCAGAGAGACTGGATCGTGTACATGGCACCGCCGTCGCCGGACACACAAACGGTCTTGCGATCAGGACAGGCGACCGCCGCGCCCACGGCAACAGGCAGGCCTTGACCAATAGAGCCACCCGAAAGGTTCAGCCAGTCGTGACGCCGGGAAGTCGCGGTGAAAATGTTCATGGCGAGACCGGAGGTCGCAGCTTCGCTGGAAAGGATCGCGTTTTCCGGCAAGAGCGCGGCAATGGTTTGGCCCATAGGGCCTGAGGTCAGCTCTCCAGTGGGAAGATCCGGTAGATTGAGCTGCGTGCGCGGGTCTTTTTCAAGTTTGTCGATCGCGGGGGCATTGACCGCATCGGCCAAGGCTTCCAATGCCGCGATGCCGTCGTGCGCCGGGGTCGCCAGAACAACGGGCTCGACGCCGTCCGGCGTGCAATCGCTTTTCTTGCCCGGATAGGCAAAGAAGGTCACGGGCCGTGGGCTCCCGACAAGAATGAGCTCCTCGGCACCCTCCATGGTTTTAGCTATATCATCAGGAAAGTAAGGCAGGCCCGGAAAAACAGGGATACCTTGGCCGCGCTCGCTACGCGGATAAAAGGTGTCGACAAAAATTTCAACACCGGTCTTCGCCTGAATGCGCGCCGCCGCCTCAAGACCTTTTGCCCGCAAGGCATTGCCGTTCATCAGCATGACTTTGCGGCCCGGTTTTTCCAATGCCTTGGCCGCTGCCTTGACAGTTTCTCCATCAGGCGCGATCGGTCCATCAATCGGCAGTGCCGCCACCGGCCCATTGCTTTCGTCCCATGCCGTATTGGCGGGCAGAATCAGTGTTGCGACTCCTTGCTCGCCGCTCATGGCCTGACGTACAGCTTCCGCCGCATCACCAGCGACTGATTTGGCATCGGGGCTGGTGCAAACCCATTTCGACATGGGCGCGGATAGACCTTCGATGTCAGAGGTCAAGGGTGCATTGAGCGCTTTGTGATAGGTCGCATGTTCGCCAACCACATTGACAACCGGCGTAAAGGCTTTCTTGGCGTTGTGAAGATTGGCGAGGCCATTGGCCAGGCCTGGCCCCAGGTGAAGAAGGGTGCAGGCAGGCTTTCCCGCCATGCGGCCATAACCATCCGCCGCGCCGGTTGCCACGCCCTCAAATAGGGCTAGAACCCCGCGCATGCCTTCGACCCTGTCGAGGGCGGCGACAAAATGCATCTCTGAGGTGCCGGGATTTGAAAAACAAACCTCAACACCTGAATTTACCAGTGTCTCTACAAGACTTCTCGCGCCGTTCATCTTTTTCAACTCCTGCTTAATGTTCAATTTCAACGATGATCCGGCCACGAACTTTTCCGGCAAGAATTTCCTCACCCACCGCCGTCAAATCATGCAGCTTGAGGGTGTGGGACATAGCTTCCAGCTTGGCGGCATCCAAATCTTGCGCCAATCGCGCCCAAGCCGCCTCCCGGCGTGGCTTTGGACACATGACAGAATCGACACCCGCCAGCGTCACGCCGCGTAAAATAAAAGGCGCCACAGACGTCGGCAGATCCAT
>SBHG01000180.1 GCA_006226305.1 Alphaproteobacteria bacterium
GGGTCTTCCTTGTCAATCTGACGGATGAGGGCCGGCCAGGCAAGGTTGCTGATCCCTTCGGCATCGCCGGTAAATCCGGCCTGACCTTTCACCACGTTCTGGACTTCCTGGCTGAGCTGGATGAGATCGGCGCCGCCGGACTGCGCACGTACTTGCGCAGAGCAGGCGCGTTCCAGGAAGTAAAGACGCATGAAAGCTGCCGCAGCGGTTTTGCCAACCGTCATCAGGCCATGATTGCGCAGGATCAAACAATGTTTGTCGTCCATGTCCTTAAGGATACGGTTCCGTTCATCGTGATTGAGCGCAATGCCTTCATAGTCGTGATAAGCGACATCGGGCAGAATGGCCAGGGCATGTTGAGAGATGGGCAGGAGCCCCTGTCTTTGCGCGGCCACAGCGATGCCGTCGGCGGTGTGGGTATGGATCACGCATTCATGCTGCGGCGCGGACATGTGGATAGCGCCATGGATGGTAAACCCAGCGGCATTAACATCGTAATCGCTTTCGAGGATTTTGTTTCCGTCCAGGTCAATTTTCAAAAGATTTGACGCCGTGATTTCGTCAAACATCAATCCATAGGGGTTGATCAGGAAATGATGATCCGGCCCGGGGACACGCATGGAAATGTGGGTAAAGATCATATCGGTCCAGCGGTAGTGGGCGACGAGCCGATAGAGGGCGGCCAGATCAAGACGGGCCTGCCATTCTTCTTCAGAGACCTGATCCCGGACGGTCGGGGCGGACATATCATGGGCAACAGACATGGGGTTTCCTCCTGCATTTTATGTTGGAAGTCAGGGTATCATGAGAGGTAAGGCTGGGCCAAGCCCAGGTCGCAAGCGGTTCACAGGCAGACCGACCGAGCTCTCCGGGCTAGCGGTTGCGCCACAAACGGGGGATCAGAACCGGGATATCCCGGACCTGCTGCTCATAGGTGGGACGGCGCGCATGTTTGCGGGCTTGCATCATGGGCACTGAAATAAAGACAAACAAAAGCGTGATCAAAAGGGCCCCGAGGCCGGTCCACCTGTGACTTGGGCTGGCGCCAAGGGTAAACAGATAGAGGCCCCACCAAAAGAGAATTTCGCCAAAGTAATTGGGATGGCGGGACCAGGCCCACAGGCCGGTGCGCAGAACCTTGTCCGAATTCTGGTTGGTCTGAAGAAACTTGTGGAGCTGCTCATCTGCGACGACCTCAAAACCAATTGCAATGGCGGTGATGACGATGGCAACCGCGTCCAGCGGGGTTGAACCGTCACCTGCGGTTATTACGTAGTAGATCGGCACAGACCCCAAAAAGACCAAGACCGTGGGCATGAGCATCATGCCGAAAAAATCGATCAGGGGATAAAATTTCCCCATCTTGTGTCGATAGTCGGTATAGCGGAAATCTTCTTGGCGCATATTTTCCCAGCGACGGAAACAATTGAAGGTCAGGCGGAAAGACCAGAAGCAGGTGAAAAAGAGCACGAGGCCTGCCCGCACCGGATCGCCAAATGTATCGGCGGAATAAATCCAGTAGATCGCCAATGCTGGGGGTTGTAGCGACCAATAGGGATCGTAGAGCGAGGTGTTTTTAAGCAGCGTGGCGCCAATAAATATAACGATTGTGGCGGCGAGGTTGCCGACAAAAGCGACAAGTAAGGGTGATCCGTCGATCTGTCTACCCACGAATATGGCCGCAGCCAGCGCCAAGCTGTAAGCGAAAGCATTGACGATGAGCGGGCTCGACGGTTTGTCGAGGAAGGACCGTTGGGCGGGGTTGGTCATGGGCGCTGCTCCTTTGTGCAAAGATCAGCGCCCGAAATTTGATCAGCTTTGCCAGTCAAGAATAACCTTGCCGGCATGACCTGAGCGCATCACGTCGAATCCCTTCTGGAATTCCTCAATGGGGAAATGGTGCGTGATGATCGGTGAAATGTCCAGACCGCTCTCCAGCATGGCTGTCATCTTGTACCATGTCTCAAACATCTCACGGCCATAGATGCCTTTCAGCACCAAGCCCTTGATGATCATTGCGGTCCAATCGACCGTGATGTCATCGGCGGGCAGGCCCAGCAGGGAGACGCGTCCCCCGTGATTCATGTTCTGCAAAACATCATCAATGCCGCGCGGATTGCCGGACATTTCAAGACCAACGTCAAAGCCTTCCGACATGCCCAGCTCTTCCATGGCGTCTTTTACGGAAGACTGTGCGACGTTGACGCAAAAATTGGCGCCCATCTTTTTAGCGAGGTCGAGGCGATAGTCATTGACGTCCGAGACGACAACGTGGCGCGCGCCGACATGACGGCAGATGGCGGCGGCCATGATGCCGATGGGTCCGGCGCCGACGATCAGCACGTCCTCGCCGACGAGATCGAAGGACAGAGCGGTATGCGTGGCATTACCAAAGGGGTCCAGGATGGCGCCAATGTCATCAGAAATACCGTCAGGCATGTGGAAGGCATTGGTGGCCGGGATGGCGAGATATTCGCCGAAGGAGCCCGGCCGATTGACGCCGACGCCAACGGTGTTGCGGCAAAGATGACGGCGACCTGCGCGGCAGTTGCGGCAATGACCACAAGTGATGTGACCTTCGCCGGAAACCCGTTCGCCGACTTCAAAGCCGACGACTTCGCTGCCGACTTCGACAATTTCACCGACGAACTCATGACCCACGGTCATGGGCACGGGGATCGTTTCCTGACTCCATTTGTCCCAATTGTAGATGTGAACATCGGTACCGCAGATGGCGGATTTTTTAACTTTGATGAGGACGTCGTTTGGTCCGGCAATCGGCTCGGGGACATCTTCCATCCAAATGCCGGGCTCGGCTTTGGCTTTAACGAGTGCACGCATTTTTAAGGTGCTCCTTTGAAACTTAAGAGATCACGCCCAAGTCCTTGCCGACCTCGGCAAAGGCATTGATGGCGCGGTCGAGATGTTCGCGCTCGTGAGCGGCGGACATCTGAGTGCGAATACGGGCTTGCCCTTTCGGAACAACCGGGAAAGAGAAGCCGGTGACATAAATCCCGAGCCGCAGGAGGCGGCTTGCCATTTCGCCGGCAAGTTTGGCATCGCCAAGCATCACGGGGATGATGGGATGGCCATTGCCAGCCAGGGTAAAGCCGCGGGCTTCCATTTCCTGTCTGAAGTATTGACTGTTCTGAACAAGTTTTTCACGCAAGTCGCTGCCGTTTTCGAGCATGTCGAAGACGCGGATCGAGGTTGCCGTAATCATGGGCGCCAGAGTGTTGGAGAAGAGATAGGGCCGGGAGCGGTTGCGCAGCCAGGCGACAATCTCCTTGCGGGCAGCAGTATAACCGCCAGAGGCGCCGCCAAGCGCCTTGCCGAGGGTGCCGGTCAGAATATCGACGCGATCTTCGACCCCACACATTTCCGGGGTGCCGCGGCCGTGGGCGCCCACAAAGCCCACCGCATGAGAATCGTCGACCATGACGAGGGCATCATATTTTTCCGCCAGGTCGCAGATCGCCGGCAGATTGGCGATGACACCGTCCATGGAGAAAACGCCGTCAGTGGCGATCATGCGAAAGCGGCAGTCCTGCGTGGCTTTCAGGTGTTCTTCAAGCTCGGCCATATTGTTGTTGGCATAACGCAGGCGCCGTGCTTTGCACAGCCGCACCCCATCAATGATTGAGGCGTGGTTGAGCGCGTCCGAGATAATGGCGTCTTCTTCCGACAACAGGGTTTCAAAGAGGCCTGTGTTGGCGTCAAAGCAGGAAGCGTAGAGGATCGTATCTTCCTTGCCGAGAAATCCCGAGATCTTGGCCTCCAACTCCTTGTGTTCGGTGCCGGTACCGCAGATGAAACGCACGGAGGCCATGCCGTAGCCATAGCGGTCGAGTGCTTGTTTGGCGGTGGTGATGAGCTCAGGGTTGTCGGCCAGCCCGAGATAATTATTGGCACAAAAGTTGATGACCTCAGACCCGTCCTCCAGGGTAATTACCGCTTGTTGCGGCGAGGCAATCGGGCGCTCGTGCTTGTAAAGGCCCGCGGCTTCCAGCCCGTCGAGCTCTTGCGCCAAGTGATCGATGATAGTTTGAGACATCCGGGGCTCCGCACACGGTTTTGGAGGTTTGTCAGGCCAGACGACTAAGCCAAATTTGACCCGGATTCAAGCTTTGTGGGTGGGGGCGCCAAAGAAAAGAGCGCGGCAGGGCCGCGCTCAGTGTCGATGAAATTGCTTCCATACGATGCTTCGGAGCCAAAGGTGCAGGATGAAGGAGACCGAAGCTTTTTAAAGGCTCCTGATCACTCAGGGGAGATATGCTCTGGAGCCATATAAAATATGGGCCTTATGGCGGGCTGTTACCATGCGCGAATTGTCGCAGGTTCTAGCTCTGATTTTGTATGTCGTTAAAGGGTTTACCCCAGATCAGGCCGACCAAGGGCAGGCAGACAAACAGGCCAAACGCGACGAGAGCCAGCTGTCCCTTTGTCAGGAAGATGGTCAGGGCGATGATCACCAGGATGGCGGTGATGCTGTACTTGACGCCCATGGGCAGATCGACGTCGCCTTTGATCATGGGCAGATGCTTGTTGAGCCAGGGCAATTGCAGCAGACGATCAGACAAATGCGGCGAGGATTTAAGTATGGCCCAGCTGGCAAGACCCGCAAAACTGAGCCCGGGCAACAGCGGGTAATAAAAGCTCAGAACCGCAATACCAAATCCGACCCATCCCCAAAACAGGAGGACCGGTTTTTCAATGGTGAGGGTAATGACATCACTGTTATCAGGGTTTTCTGTCACAAGCTCTTCCTCAGCGGCGCTCCACATTGCGTCCGCATTTTCTTCAGTTTCCGCCTCCTCCTGGAGGATTTCAGGACTGTCCAGCATCATGAGAGAGGAATTTCCCTTGCAACTATGCTCACATTATGGCGAAAAACCCCTAACTTTTGGTCAATAAAGTCTTAACCGATTGAAAAGGGCGCCTTGGGCATGGGCAAAATGGATCACAGTCAGGCAATTGTTCTGTTCTCAGGCGGGCAGGATTCGGCGGTTTGCCTGGCCTGGGCCCTGTCGCGTTTTCCGTATGTGGAGACCGTGGGGTTTGACTACGGTCAGCGGCACAAGGTGGAGCTTGAGGTGCGTCAGGGCTTCCTGGCGTCGCTAAAAGAGGCTTTTCCGCAGTGGCGGGAGCGAATCAAGGAGGACCACCTGCTTGACCTCGGGGTGCTGTCAGATATCGGCGAGACGGCCCTGACAGAGGAGCGCGCTTTTGCCATGGGCGAAGATGGGCTCCCCACGACCTTTGTGCCCGGGCGCAACCTGCTGTTTTTGACCTTGGCCGGTTCCTTGTCCTATCGGCGGGGGTGCCGGCAGATCGTTACCGGTGTCTGTGAAACCGATTTTTCCGGCTATCCGGATTGCCGGGACGATACGATCAAGTCATTGCAGGTTTCCATGAACCTGGGCATGGCCACCAACTTCGTTCTGCATACGCCTCTTATGTGGTTGACCAAAGGGGAGACATGGGGGCTCGCTCGGGAGCTGGGCGGTGAGACGCTGGTTGATCTTATCGTGGAAGAAACCCATACCTGTTACCTCGGCGACCGGGAACACAGACATGATTGGGGCTATGGCTGCGGCACTTGCCCGGCTTGCGAGCTTCGTGCCCAAGGGTGGGAGGCATATCAATCCTCCGTACAGAGATGACCTATTCTGTTAAAGAGTGCTTTTATACACTGCAAGGCGAGGGCGCGCAGGCTGGCCGTCCGGCGGTTTTTTTACGGTTTGCCGGGTGTAATCTGTGGAGCGGGCTTGAGCGAGATCGCGCTTCGGCCATCTGCCCGTTCTGCGATACGGATTTTGTCGGTGTTGATGGCGAGGGCGGCGGTAAATTTAAGGAGGCTCACGCGCTCGCGCGGCATGTCCAGTCCATTTGGCCGCAAGGGGTGGTGGGCAAGCCTTATGTGGTGTGCACCGGCGGGGAGCCCCTCATGCAGCTCGACAAACCTCTCATTGATGAGCTGCACCGGGCAGGCTTTGAGATTGCTGTTGAGACCAACGGAACTCTTTTGGCGCCCGAGGGGATTGATTGGATCTGCGTCAGTCCGAAGGCGGGTGCTGAGTGGGTGCAGCGCTCTGGCAATGAGCTCAAACTAGTCTTTCCTCAAGAGGGCCTTGACCCGACGAGCCTTGAAGGAGGCGCCTTCGATCACTGGTTTCTGCAACCGCTTGATAACGAAAGCCAGGCAGAAAACACGAGGGCCGCGGCCGGTTTTTGTCTTGAGCACCCTAAGTGGAAGCTCTCTTTGCAGATCCACAAATTGATTGGATTGCCCTGATAATTATAGGGACACTGTACTTAATTCCAAATTTGCTTACGCATTGTTGGCGGTGACGATCCAGCAGGAGCCCTTCAAGTTAACGGCGCCGTCTGCGTAGTGCGGTTCCACTGCCGCCTGAATAGCGGCGCGCACTGTATCGCTGAGAGCTTCATCGCTGTTGGTCAAGGCGCGGGATACAGGGCCCATTTCCATGAAGAAATCGGCGATCTTGTCCTTTTCGACACCAGCTCCCACGCGCATCATGATCTCAAAGGGTTCAATGGCAATGTTGCTAAAACCCGCGATCTCAAGCATTTCCTCCACATAGACTTTGTCGGAAAGGCCAAAGGGGCCCGGGGCGTGAGGGGCGGCGGGTTCGGGCGCGGGAATATGTTGAAGTGCAGCCGCCAAGGGCACCATGACCCAGTCGTTGTCGAAGACCGGCGCCCAGCAGATAAAGGCGACACGGCCTGAAGGTTTTAGGGCCTTGCGCATATTGGCGAAAGCGCCCGGCGGGTCGGCAAAGAACATCACGCCAAAACGCGAGAAAAGGAGGTCAAAGGCGCCTTCGTCAAAACCGTAGGCTGAGGCGTCGGCCTCCTCAAAGCTCAGGCAGTTCGACAATTGAGCCGCTTCGGCTTTGTGTTGGGCAAGCGCCAGCATTGGTCCGGAGACATCAACCCCCAGCACCTGGCCGTCAGGGCCAACCTCTTTGGCAAGGCTGAGAGAAGTATCCGCGCAACCACAGCCGATATCGAGAACTCTTTCGCCGGGACGCGGCTTTGCCGCCGCGATGGCCGCATCGCGAAAGGGGGCCAGCATGCGATCCATCTGATCGTTGCGCTCTGCCCACTCTTCGCCGGCCTTGCCATTCCAGAATTCGATCTGATCGTCGTTTGTCGGATTGGAAGTTGTTTGGCTCATGGTCTTGCGTCTCCTCAATGACAGATTGAGGGCGAGATTAGCACGAGGGTTCGGTGCGTCGAGGACTTAAGAGCGTTTTATGTTCTGTAAGTGACGAGTAAGCACAGCCGCATTGGCGCAATATGTTCTTGCGGTGTGGGCAGCATGTTTGCGGGCGTTGGCAATGTGGTGGAGGGTTTGGCGCATGGCCTCCTCCCCTTGGAAGGTTGCCTCACCTTGCGCAAGTCCGAGCCCTTCAATGGTGAAATCGCTGCCGATTATCAGGAAGTGCGATTTGTTGGTGTCAGACAAGGGCACATGGAACTGACTCTGAGCGCCGCTCAAGAGGTTTTGGTCGGCGACGGTGCACAAGGCCACCGTTTTGTCGATCTTTTCACATTCAAAATTGAAGTGCTCCTTTAAGGCCTGCGCGCCCGGCTCATTCTCCAGATGAAGCGCGGCCTCCACCGCGTGATAAGCGCGGGCCAGGGCCTCGCTAATAGCGTCCAGACCCTGCATGGCTTTTTCGATGGCCAGAAGTGTGTTTTCAATGGCCTGACTTGCCATAACCTCTCGATCGGCCAAAGATTTTTGCGAAAACCGCAATGCTCGGTCAATGCTGGCACGGGCATCGGGAAGAGGCTCGCTGGGCTCTAGAGGCTTATTTTTGCGCCGAAAAATCATGAGGCTTTGGAAATTATGGGTTCTTGTTTTTTATGCGTGATCACGTAACGCTGTACTATCGTTGGTTTTGGTTAGCAAAGCGTATATGAGGTCCTGTGAAACCCCAAAAAATCGAGCAAAAGCGCCCCTTAAAGCATCAGCTCATCCATCGGGGCTACCGGATTATTGAGCCAATGTGTCGGGCCTGGCGCTGGTTGCGGCGGCCACTTTCGCTGGGAGTGCGCGGGCTGGTGATCAACGGAGACGGCGAAGTGCTGCTGGTGCGTCATACCTATGTGGAGGGGTGGTATTTTCCGGGAGGCGGGGTTAAACGGCGCGAAAGCATCCAGAAGGGTCTTGAGCGCGAGCTCCAGGAAGAGGTGGGGGTGACCCTCACACAGCCGCCGGAGCTTTTGGGTATCTATTCCAATTCCATCGGATATCGCTCAGATCATGTCGCGGTCTTTGTGGTGCGTCATTTCGACCATGCGCCCTGCCTCAATGCGGAAATTGCCGAGTGGGGTTTCTTTGCGCCCGATCAATTGCCGGGGGAGGTTAAAGGCGGCACGCGCAAACGTCTCGCCGAATTTATCTCCGGAGAGGTTTCCTCATTCGAGTGGTAACACAAGTTAGGCGCAGACCGGCGGGGTTTTGCCGATCCAGGGTCTGGCTTTCTCCAATTGTGCGGCAAGCCGGAATAAGAGCGCGTCATTGCCATATTTAGCGGTGAACATGGTGCCGACCGGCAGGCCCTCCTTGGACCAATGCAGGGGCACAGACATAGAAGGCTGGCCGGTCATGTTATAGAGCGCGGTAAAGGGAGAATGTATTCCAACCCGTTCGCCGAAGGTTGTCATGTCCTCGGACATCATATCGATGTGGCCCAGTTTTGGCGGCGGCGTGCCCAGCACCGGCTGAATGAAAACGTCGTATTTTTCGAAGAAAGGCGCAATATCGCGCACACCTCTTTGGAAGTCATATTTGGCGCGGGTATACTCGAAAAGACTTTGCCCTCGGCCCATCTCGACATACCGGCGCGTGATGGTTTCGATTTCGTCATCCTCCAGGGCGCGGCCCAATTGCTCTTCGCGCAACGTGAAGGACCAAGCAATGTCCGCGGCCATGAATGACAACATGGAGCGCATAAGTGACGCTGCATCATAAGTCGGGCGGGCTTCTTCGACATCATGACCAAGCTCGGCGCACAGCTCGGCGGCCATCTCTGCCGCCTTGACACATTCGGGGTCTACTGGTGTACCGGAGGCGGAGACCGCTGAAAAAGCGATCTTCAAATTTCCGGGGTCGCGGCCCACCTCGTCCAGAAACGGGCGATCCTTGCGGGGCGCTTGATACATGTCGCCTAACGCCGGTCCATCGGTTGCGTCCAACAATGCGGCATTGTCGCGCACTGAGAGGGTTACTGCGTGGGAAATCGAAAAGCCGTTCCAGCTGTCGAATTTATCGGGCGCTAAAGGGGTGCGGGCGCGGGTTGGCTTGAAGCCAAAGACCCCATTGGAAGATGCGGGGATACGGATCGACCCGCCACCGTCACTGGCGTTGGCCATGGGGCAAATGCGCGCCGCCACCGCCGCACCGGCGCCACCACTGGAGCCGCCGGTGGAATGGTCGAGGTTCCAGGGATTTCGGCAGGGGCCAAAGAGCTGCGGCTCGGTGGTTGTGACCAGGCCAAACTCGGGCGTATTGGTTTTTCCAAAGAGCACGAGACCTGCGCTCTTATAGCGACTGACAAGGATGGATTCATGATCGGAAACATAGTCGGCGTAGGCGCGCGAGCCATTGGTAAGTACGGTGCCTGGGATGTGAAGCGCGAGGTCCTTGATGGGATAGGGAACACCTTTGAAGGGGCCCTCCGGCAAGCCTTTCTTAATTTGCTCGCGCGCGAGGTCATACATCTTAGTGGTGATGGCATTGATCTGCGGGTTTACCGCGTCGACGCGCGCAATGGCTTCGTCAAGCAGCTCCTCGGGTTTGACGTCACCTTTGTTGACAAGCTCGCCAAGGGCAAGTCCATCGTAATTGCTGTATTCAGAAAATCCGCTCATCGTTTCTCTCCCGTGCTTAAAAGCGCTTGCGCCATTTTTTGCATTCTTGTCGCTAAAGCCATGAGATCGGGAAGTTCCGGGTCGGTCAAGGTTTCATCGTCGTCATTTAGCAGATTGGCGGCCAGGTTTAGCAATGTGGCGTGTTCCATCGGCATCAATTGCAGGATCAATTTGAGGGGCCGCATGCCGCACGCGGTCCATGTCTGCTCGATCATGAGGGCGTCCTGATTGATCTCGATTTCTTCGTCGTAGCGGGTGCCGACCCGGGAGACGGAGCGCTTAACAAGAGCGGGAGACATGGCCTTGCAGGAAAAAAGAGCGGTCTGGGCGGCATACTTATCAGGGTGCTGGATTTCGTGGTTTAAAAGAACCCAGAGGACTTCGACAGGGGCATTGATTTGGAGGGTGAAGGTGGTGCTCATGGTTGGTTAGCGTCGAGATGGGCGAGGAGTTCGCGCATATCCGAGATGAGGTGGTGCGCGCCAAGGCCTGAGAGTTTTTCACCGTGACCGGGTTGGATATGCCCGCCGCCGATATATCCGATTACCTGGCAACCGGCCGCCGCTGCGGCCTTTACGCCGCTGAGACTGTCTTCAACAACGAGACAGGCTTCTGGCGGCAGGTCATATATCGCGGCGATGTGAAGGAAAAGATCGGGGGCTGGTTTGCCGTTCTTAACGAGGGACGCGGGGTAGATTTTGTCGTCGAAATGGTGATCGAGACCTACCGCCTGAAGACCGCTGGAAATCCAGTCGTGGGTGCTGTTGGAGGCGAGACAGAAGGGGTGTGACAGATCCTGTAAAGTGTCTTTGGTGCCGTTGGTGATCTTGAGCTCATTAGGCGCGCGGGCGACGATTTCTGTCTCGTAGGTATCAAAAAAATCCGGCGGGAGCTTGATGCCAAACTCGGCAAAAAGCTTTTCGGTCATAAGAGCTGGTGTCACGCCGGTAAAATGCTCAACAATCTCAGTGGGCGTTATTTTAAGACCCAGGTCGCCCAGCTGGCGGGCGTGGATCTCGGCGGCGAGGACTTCGCTTTCCACAAGCGTGCCGTCGAAATCGAAAATCACCAGCTGGGTCATGGGGCGCTCAATCGAAGTTGTCAATAAAGGGGCCCGACCCCTTCATTGACATATTGGCGGGTTAGATCGGATCGTAGGGGAAGACCGAGGCGCTGGCGCCAGCATCATACATGTCCGCTTTCATGGCGGGGAAGGCGTGGTCGATCAGCGTGGTGGGGGTCCAACCTTCCATACGCGCCATAGAGCGCACCGGGCGGGGCTGGCTGAAGAGAATAACTTCATTGCCGCGCACAGCGAAGATCTGGCCCGTCACGTCCTTGGCACGTTCTGAGGCCAGCGCCACGGCGGTCTGTGCCACCTGATCGGCGCGCATGGCGTTTTTCATGCGCTCGACACGCTGGGCAGAAGCTTCGTCTTTCACGGGGATGGTGGCGATCATGCGCGTCCAGGCGAAGGGCGCGATGATATTGGAGCGTACATTTTTCCGCACGCCTTCCATGGCAATGATGCGCGAGAGCCCCATGATGCCAAGTTTGGCGGCGGCATAGTTGGCCTGTCCGATATTGCCAATGAGGCCCGATGTGGAGGTGAAGAGTACAAAGCTGCCATCTTCCTGATCGCGGAAGTGATTAATGGCGGCGCGGGTAATGTTGTAGGAGCCATTCAGGTGAACATTGATGACCGCATCCCAATCTTCGTCGGGCATTTTGTGGAACATGCCGTCGCGCAGGATGCCAGCCGGAGAAATAATCGAATGCAGACCGCCGAAGGTGTCGAGAGCCTGGGCAATCATGTTTTCTGCGCCATTTTTCTCGGCGACTGAATCGGAGTTGGCAACAGCCTCGCCGCCAGCCGCTTTGATTTCGTTGACCACTTCCTGGGCTGGGCCTGCCGCGCCCTCGTCGCCGCCGCCAACCGAACCGCCCAGATCGTTGACCACGACCTTGGCGCCTTCGCGAGCTGCCAAAAGCGCGCATTCCTTGCCGATGCCGCGGGCGGCGCCGGTTACCAGAACCACTTTTCCTTCAAGTTCAGCCATTTTCCTCTCCTTTTGGGAACTTATTCATTTTGCAAGGACAGTAGCGAACGGGGCAGCCGAGGTCTAGCGCTTCAGGGTCTCATGAGAGCAGTTTCTCATGGACCAGACTTTGTTCCCGTGCTAGGGAGGCGCTCCTGATATTTGAGAGGATTTGGCGGCCCATGCCGTACAGACTAGAACGACGACGATAAGGCCTGATTGCCCCCGGTTTCCTGTAGAAAGGATCCGGTGTTGGGCGCCTTTTGTTCGTTGTTTCGGGGATGCCGCCAAAAGGGGTGGGTCATCCCTCCTTTTTCAGGGTTTCCTTTCATGATTACCATCGCTCCGCTTGGTCCCGCCCATGAGGCCGCCGTCGAGGCTCTAGCTGATCAGGCTTTTGGCCCTGGTCGCTTTGCGCGCACTGCCTATCTGATCCGCGAAGGTCATGCGCCTATTGCCGACCTTTCGCTTGGGGCCTTTTGCGTTGAGAGCAAGGGGCTGGTTGCTTCCATTCAATTCACACCGGTAGAAGTGGACGGTCACCGCCTTTTGCTGCTGGGCCCGCTCGTTGTTGACCCGACCTATCAGGGTAAAGGCGTGGGTCTCGTTCTGCTAAAGGAAAGCATGGCCTTGGCACGTCAAACCCCTGCGGTCGGCACGGTGCTCATCGGGGACAAGCCTTACTATGCCCGGGTCGGTTTTGACAAATTGCCGGAAGGGCAGATTCAATTGCCGGGTCCTTATGATCCGGAGCGTTTTTTGGGTGTTTCTCATCACGGGTTTGACCTTGCCAGCCTCGAAGGACCCCTTACGGGCGGATGGCACGAGCGCTAACGCGCTTCGCGGCGCCAGGCCCATACCAACGCCATTGAAAGTAGGATCAAAGCGGTCAGCGGCGGGATGAGTGGGCGCTCAGTCACGTCGGTAATCGTAAACTGATTGTTGCGTTTCAGGCCAAGCCGGCTGGCTGAATGCATGCGGCGGCCCGGCTTGGCGTCGTAGAGTGTGGGGGCGCCTGTTTCCTCAAACCAAACAAGCCCACCATCCGATGCGTCACTTAAGGGTTTGAGTTTTTCTTCTGTTGCCACCACGTCTTCAAATTCGCGTGGGTTCAAGGGGCCAATGGCGACCAGGGTTGAAAGCGTTTCATCGTTGATGACGTGCAGGCCCAGTTCATCGGAAGTAAAGGTCGCCTGCCACTCGCCGCCACGGATTTCCTGAAGGGGGATCACGCTCGAGCGGCCGGCAGGATCGTGGACGGTAATGGGGCCGGTTTTGTCGGAAAGCGTGCGACGGGTGACGGTGACCTGAGCGCCATTGACAATGGCGCTCAGGCGCTCTTCTTCCAGCTCAGGTTCCTTCATCAGCCAATGGGCGGTGCGACGTAGCAGTTCTGCTTGAGGACCACCGCCTTCGAAGCCACGGGTCCAGAGCCAGGCCTGATCGGAGAGGAGTTGGGCGACACGTCCCTTGCCATAATGATCGACGATGAGAAGTGGGGCGCCGTCGGGACCGGTCATGAGTGTTTCACCACGCAGTTTTTGCGCGCTGATGGTGCGGAACCAGCGCCCCCAGGTGGGGTCCGTCGGACCCGTTTCGAGCAGCCGATTTGCGCCAGGCAATTTGGCCGTCACTGGGTGGCGAAATCCCAAATCCGTTACTTCCGGTCGATAGCCTTGCTCCACGATGCGGCCATCGGGTGCCGCCGGCAGTACATCGGCGAGGGGGGTCATGTAGAGGCTAAATGGGGTGGCGAAAGAGGGACCGGCTGCGGTCAACAGCGCGCCACCGTTTTCAACATAACGGGCGACATTGGCGAGATAGGCGATCGGAAGAACGCCGCGCCGCCGGAAGCGGTCGAAAATGATAAGATCAAATTCACCTAGTTTTTGAGCAAAAAGTTCGCGCGTGGGAAAGGCGATCAGCGACAGTTCGTTGGCGGGGGTGCCGTCCTGCTTTTCCGGTGGGCGCAGGATCGTGAAATGAACGAGATCGACGGAGGGGTCGGCTTTCAAAAGATTGCGCCATGTGCGCTCGCCCGCATGAGGCTCTCCGGTAACAAGAAGGACACGCAAGCGGTCGTGCACGCCATTGACCGAAAAGGCTGCGCGGTTGTTTATTTCCGTCAACTCTCCGTCGAGAGGGGCGACGTCAATATCGATAATGCTTTCGCCGCGCCGTTCAAGACGAAAGACAATCGGATGCTCTTCGCCAATGGTCAGAAGGGTTGTGCCGATGATGTCGCCATTTAGCCGAACGCTCACCCGCGCCATGTTGAAGGCTTGCGGCAGCTCCGCCTCCCGGCCCAAATCGTCAATGCGAATGGTGGCGATGGTTTCCTTTCCGACAATGCCAAACCTGGGTGTTTCTGTGACGACCAGTCGGCGGTCATGATCCTTGCGGCTGCCGGTCAGGAGGGTGTGAAAAGGCGCCGCCGCCTCTGATCTCAGCGCGGTGCTCGCGGCATCGTTGATCTGACCATCGGTGATGGCAATGATCCCGGCGAGACGCTTTTCGGGGATGTCGGCCAGAACGCCGTTGACCGCTGAAACGAGATTGGTGCCGCCTTCAGATTCAAGTGAGGCCGCGTTGGCTTGGCGATCAGTTATCTCAATGGTTCTTACGTCCAAATTGGGGCGTCCTTTGAGATCCTCCACCAGAGCCTCTGTCAGGGCTAGAGTGGCGGCTGCACGGTCGCCAAAGGCCTGTGACTGTGATTTGTCGACGGCGAGCACGACAACATCGGGAATGGCTTCGCGCAAATCCTTGTGCAGGATCGGGTTGGCGAGGGTGATGGCAAAACAGGCGTAGAGCAGGAGACGCAAGACCCCGGATTTTTTAAGTCGTAGAAACGCTAGGCCGGCTTGGCCGAGCGCAAGCGCCAGAAGAGCTGCGATGTAAGGTAGCGGGATCAGTGGATCGAAGGTGAGGCCCCAAAAGCTATTCATCGCTATTGCCCCAACCTTTCGAGCAGCGCGGGCACATGAACCTGGTCTGCCTTATAATTGCCGGTCAGAGTATACATGACCAGGTTGACGCCAAATCGCATGGCGCCTTCGCGCTGGGTGGGACCGCCAGGCACCAAGGGCACGCGGGGGCGACCGTTTTCGTCAATCGCCCAGGCCGACGCATAATCATTTGAGCCGATAATAATGGGGGTGACCCCATCGTTGGCGGCCACCAGGTCTCTCCCCTGATCCTTCTGCGCTTCGACCCAAAGAGCGCCGCCGACCCACCGGCCCGGATAATCTTGAATGAGGTAAAAGGATTTGGTGAGGATATGGTCTCGCGGTACCTCGACAAGGGGTGGAACATCGAGCTGCCTCAGGATCTCGCGCATGCGGGCGCTGTCAGGTCCGGCGCCAAATCCACCGATTGACAGTTGGTGATCTCCTGAGTCCATCAACAACGTGCCGCCGCGCGCCATATAGGCATTGAGCTTTTCAACCACATGGGGGCTTAAGAGGGGCTGGTCGGCGCGCACGGGAAAATACAAAAGTGGGTAGAAAGCTAGCTCATCGTCGTCCAGATTGACACCGAGCGGGGCACCCGGTTCAGCGGCGGTACGGCGCACCAGCGTCACCGTTAAACCCTCCAACCCCGCTTTGCTGATGGCGTCAAGGGAAGGGTTGCCGGTGATAACATAGGCAAGGCGGGTTTGCAGGGCTGCCTGCATGTTTTTGTCGGAGGTAGCGTCTTGAGCGTTGGCTTTGGGCAACAGCGCCGGATGGCCGGGCACAGCGACGATCAACGCGATCGCTGCCGCGGCGAGTTTGCGTGAGGAGCTCCAGGCGCCCGATAGCACCAGCACCAGGAAGCCGTCGACAATGGCGAGCGCGAAAGCCAGGCCCAATAGGGGCGGGAGCAGGTGCAAGGCTGGCGTTTTTTCGCCGCTCACGGCGATTATCCCTTCCGGTAAGTCCTGGAGGGGTGCCGACTGCAGATCCGCCATCGCGAGATTGAGAGCCTTTGTGGTGACAGCATTTTCATAAACGCCGGGGGGGTGATCCGGTGATGGTGTCCAGGGCATCTCGGTCAGGCTTAGACTTGACTGACCAGGGGAGGGGTCGGTGAGGGCGCCAAATCCATCAAGTATTGCTTGCGGGGTTAGATGCCGCAGACTTTCAGAGGTCACGTTGCCCGCCGGATCGGTGCCAACGGATATATCGATCAGTCGGCGGAGCATCTCGACGTAAAGACCGCTTAAGGGCAGGTTCGACCAATCCGGTTTTGCGGTGACGTGAAACAGCACCAGCCAGCCCTTGCCCTGTCGATCGGCGGTCACAATGGGTGTGCCGTCGGCAAGCTGGGCCCAGGTTTTCTGGCTGAGGTCAACGGCAGGTTCGGCGAGAACTTGCTGCGAGACGGTAACCTCTTCAGGGATGGTCAGCCCCCAGAAGGGGCTCGTTTCGGGAAAGGCATCGAGTTTTTGGGGGGTGTCCCAGGACAGGGCGCCGCCGAGAGCCCGGTTTCCGCCGCGCAGATGGACAGGTGTCAATCCGTTCGGATCAGCGGCAAGGTGGGAACTGGAAAAGCGCACCAGCGTTCCGCCCGCCGCCATCCATTCCCGAAGTGCTGTGAGTTCTTCCTCGCTGAGGGAACCCTGGTCGGGCATCAAAAGGGTGTCGATGTTGTCGCCGATCAGCTTGCGGATGCTTCCCTTTCGAAGGTCGGCGTAGGGCGCCAGGGCACGTTCCAAATAAAAGACCTCTGACAAGAGCGGTTTTTCGATGTCGGAGAGCTGGGTGACGATGCCGACCGCTCGGCGGCGCCAACGTTCATCAATCAGGAAAGTGGCGGCGGCGGAGGCATGATTTTCGATCGTGACACGGCCAATCCTGTTGCGGATCTCAAGGGGAAGCTTGAGGTCGACAAGGGCCTCCTGTACGCCGGGCTCAAAGGCAAAGGGGGCCAGAGCAAGGGTCTGGTTTTTGGCGTCGCGGGCGCGAATTTCTCCGCTTGCGGGGGCATTGAAATTTGTCCGCAAGACCCGAAACGCCAGGCGATCGGGGTAGATATCAGGTGCGCGCAGGATCAGCGCACCTGTCGGGCCGGGAAGCGTCAAGACCCTGGTTTCACCGAGCGCCTTCAGGCGGTCCGCCAATGGGGCCAGTTTCTTGTCGGCAAGCCCGTCAGATAACCAGACGATGTCAAACTGCTGCGAAGATCCCTTCAGATTTGCAACAGCGGTTTCCAGAGCCTTGAGGCGGTCTGTTGCCCAGGGCTGCGGTGCGAGGGCGGCGAGGGCGGCGCGCGCCTGCCTTGGAGAGAGAAGGGATGCAGATCCATTACCGGCCCGAGTTGGGGCTGTCGGCACAAGCATGACCGTTCGGCTTTGCAAGGAGGCCTCGTCTATCAGGCTGCGCAGCGCGTCGAGGCGCTTTTGCCAGTCGTGAGCGGAGGCCCAACCATTGTCGATGAGGAGCAGCAAGGGTTTGTCGGAATTGGTCACGGGTGGTGTGCGACGAATTTCAGGACCGGACAAGGCGGTGATGATCAGTGTCAGGAGGATCATCCGAAGTGCCAACAACCACCAAGGCGTGGTCGATGCGGTTGAGGCTACATCGCGTAACTGAAGGAGAAACTGAATGGGCGGGAAGCTCACTTGGCGCGGGGTTGGCGGGATGAGTTTGAGGAGCCACCACAGGGCGGGCAAGGCCAGGAGGCCAATCAAAATCCAAGGATGGGTGAAGGTGAGCGCGCCTAGGGTCATCGGAAGGTGCGCTCCTGACTGAGGGCATTGTAGAGGGCGAGCAGGGCGGTTTCAGGTCCCAAATCTGTGCGGTGGTGGGCAAAGGTCCAGCCGAGATTGCGTGCATGGTCGGCAATGGCATCGCGGTGCGCCTGATAGGCGCGGCGATAGGCTTGTCGAATGTCTTCACTTTTGCCGAAAGCGATATCGGGGCCCTGCTCGAGGGCCTTGAAGTTGATGTGACCGGAAAAGGGGAAGTCTTCTTCGGCGGGGTCGCTGATTTGCAGCAGATGACCTTGCACGCCCATGGCGGTGATTTCATCAAGGCGGCGGGTGACATTTTCAATCGGCGTTAGGAAGTCCGAAACAAGCAAGAGCTTGGCATAGCGTGGCAATCGGGTGGTTTCGGGCAGACGTGCCTCGGTGGCGCTTTGAGGCGTTGAAATATATCGGGCAAATTGGCGCAGCGCTTGGCGTCCCGTACCTGGTGGGTTAGCGCTCCCGAGCGCGGTAATACGTTCCCCTCCGCGCACCAGAAGCGAGGCCATGGCAATAGCGATGACGCTCGCGCGTTGCCATTTGGTTGGAAGCGCTTTGGATGAGGCGTAATGGTTGGTGGGGGCGCCATCGCGCCAGATCCAGACGCTATCGGCGGCTTCCCATTCATATTCGCGCACATAGATATGTTCAGAGCGCCCTGACTTGCGCCAGTCGATGGCCGTTCGCATGTCGCCCGGCTGGTAGCGGCGGAATTGCCAAAAGCTTTCACCTTGACCGGTGCGGCGGCGTCCATGAATGCCAAAGGCAACCGTATTGGCCACATGTTCGGCCTCTACTTGCAGGGCAGGCATGGCGGCGGCGGCTGTTTCGGCCTCGTGACGCAGGGCCGACCAATTGGTGTTGGTGGTGGGCCTTTTGTCTTCTTTGTGCGGCGCGGGGGTCATGGTCAGGCTCTCATGCCATTCATCATGCGAAGGGTTCGAGAAGGTCGTTGATCAAATCCTCAAGACTGACGCCTTCCGCGCGGGCCGAGAAAGTGAGCGCCATGCGGTGGCGCAAGACAGGTGGCGCAAGGGCAACCACATCGTCGATGGAGGGGGTCACCCGGTCCTGCAGGAGGGCGCGGGCGCGGGCGGCGAGCATCAACGCCTGACTGGCTCTGGGGCCTGGCCCCCAGGCAATCTGGCTCTGCAATTTGCTCTCTCCGGTCCCGGCCGGGCGCGCGCTGCGCACGAGCGCCAGGATGGCATCGACGACTTTTTCGCCGACCGGCATCTTGCGAATGAGGGTTTGCGCGTTTTGAAGCTCGGCCGGTGTCAGAATGGCCCGAGGGGCTCCTTCATCGACACCAGTGGTGGCAAGGATCATCTGGCGTTCGGCTTCTTCGTCCGGATAGTCCACATTGATTTGCATGAGAAACCGATCGAGCTGCGCCTCTGGCAGGGGATAAGTTCCTTCCTGCTCCAAAGGGTTTTGCGTGGCGAGGACATGGAA
>SBHG01000067.1 GCA_006226305.1 Alphaproteobacteria bacterium
TACGTGCCATGGCGGCCAAGCTGAAGGCGGGCGGCGTCATTCAGCAGCATGTGGATTCGCTCACCTCATTTCGCTATGGGCACCGGATTCATATCCCGCTGACCACCAACGACCGTGTGCGCTTTATGATCGACGGCAAGCCCTACCGGATGGAACTTGGCAAGGTTTACGAGATCAACAATCAGAAAATGCATTCGGTGCTCAATCGCGGCAAGGAAGATCGCATTACTTTCATTTTTGACTACGTGCCGGCCGAAATCCGTCACGGCGAGCCCGCCAGCTAGATGGTCAAACTCCTTGCAACATCGGTTGTTCGCGGCAGCCACCAGGGCGAGAGCCATGGGGGCGTCTATCTCATCGACTTCGACAGTGAAGTGGTGCACCAGACACTGGACTGGAACACGGCCGATATTGATTGGCAGGGCCGCGGCTGGGACCGGGGCCTGCGCGGCATTGCCTTTGATGGCGACCGGATCTTTATCGCCGCGAGTGACGAACTTTTCGTTTACGATCCAACCTTCCGCAAGATCGGATCTTTTAAAAACCCTTATCTCAAACACGCCCATGAGATCTTCGTCTATGAGCGCCACCTCTTTGTCACCTCAACCGCTTATGATTCCATTTTAGCCTTTGATCTCGACAAGATGGCCTTCACCTGGGGGCTCTATGTGGACACGGATGGGGTTAACTTACGCGCGGCGCGTTATAATCCCTTCGGGGAAAACGGTCCTTTGCGCCTGAACAAGCTGCACCTTAATTCAATCCATTGCACTTCCGGCGGCATGTATATGTGCGGGCTCAAAACGGAAGGGTTGATGCTCTTTAACGGCAAGCGCATTGGTGTCGTCGCGGAGCTTCCGCAAGGCACCCACAATGCTCAGCCATTTGTCAAAGGCGTGCTTTTTAATGATACGCGGGCCAATGCGGTGCGGCTGGTGACGCCTGAGCGGTCGCTTGCCTTTAAGGTGCCTGAATATCCTCCGGGCAAACTTACCCATGTGGGGCTGGATGACAGCTCAGTGGCGCGCCAGGGCTTCGGGCGCGGTCTTTGCGTCATAGATGAAACCACCATCGCCGCCGGATCGTCGCCGAGCACCATTTCCTTGCATGACCTGCAATCGGGTAAGACGCTCAAGTCGGTCAATCTTTCCATGGATATTCGCAATGCTATCCACGGGCTCGAGGTTTGGCCGTTTGATTAATCAGGCAGCTGCGGCCATTCCAGCGTGGCTGGCAACTCTTCCCTGAGTGGCATCAGATCTTCAAAAAGATCGCCGAGCCAGGGCTCGTAGTTCTTCCAGAAATATTTGGCCTTGGTGTAGATCGGTTGGCGGACTTGCTCTGAACTTGCGGTCTTAACGGAGCGCTCGCTTTCATAAAAACGTAAAACGCTGTCCTCCCAGGACAACCCGCAGTGCTCCAACATTGCGCGGGCCTGAGGTTCCAGATTTTCCACATTGTCCTCATACTGAACGTGCAGGACTTTGCCTGGCAGAACCGCATCCCAGTGCGCCATAACGCGCATGTATTGTTTGTAATATTCCGCCAGATCAAAAAAGTCGTAAGAGAAGGGCTGACCTTTGGCGAAGAGCTGTTTCCAGGTTCCCAAACAGCTGTCGAGCGGATGGCGGCGTGCGTCTATCACCTTGGCGTTTGGCAAGATGAGATGCAGGAACCCAATGTGCGGAAAATTATTGGGCATCTTATCGGTAAAGAAAGGTGCGGCCCCACGATGTTTGGCGGTGTTTTCAATATAGTCGCGGCCTAAATCTTCAATGTAGTCGCGATCAAGATCGAGAAGAGCGTCCGGATAACGCACCCCATCAGATCGATTGCGCCCAGTGGAACTTGCCAGGCGCAGGAGATCGGGTAGCTCCATGGTGCCGTCGACCAGGCTGTGGCTTGACAGGATCTGCTCAATCAAAGTGGAGCCAGAGCGTGGCAGACCCAAAATCAAAATTGGGGAGGCGTCCTTAAAACCCCAATCTTTGCGCTCCTCAAAAAACTTGGACGTGAAGATCTCTGTAATCCGGTCGATCGAATATTGAAACTCTGAGGGGTCATGATGAACAATCATGCGTTTTTTCGAGTTTCCCGACTGATAGTAATTAAACGCCTGTTCATAGTCTTCGCGATCTTCGAAAGCCTTGCCGAGAGCAAAAAGAAAGTTGATTTCGGATTCTTCGTTGAGGCGGCCACCCTCGACTTGAGATTGCATGCGCTTGATTTCGTCATCGGTGAAGCGGAAGGTCTTCAGATTGGCCAAGCTCCAATAGATCTCCCCCAGATCGGGGCGCTCCTCAGCGCCTTTGCGATAGGCTTCAATCGCCTCATCCTGCTTGCCAACGGTTTTAAGCACATGGCCTATGCTCATGAGGGCGCCCGCGTGCTTGGGGTTGAGCTCCAGCGCCTTGCGGTAGAACTCAAGCGCCCCTTCTTCGCGGCCCGAACCGACAAAGACACCGCCTAAATTGGCAAGCCAGCTCGGGTTGGTGGGTTCGAGTTCGTGGGCGCGGCGAAACACTTCCTCCGCTTCGCCATATTTGCTTTGTTCCTGCAGAGCATGGCCGAGGTTGGCAAGCGCGAGCGCGAAATCGGGCGCCAACTCCACCACGCGGCGCAGTAGCGCCTCTGCATCATTAAACTTGCCTTCAGCGATGGCGACCGACCCCATGAGCCGCAAGGCATCCACATTGTCCGGGTCTGACTGCAAAACGCTACGCAGGAGTTTGCGCGCCTCTGCTTGCTCTCCAACTCTGTGTTTTTGCAGGGCTTTGGTAAGCTGATCCCACTGAGGGTTGTGCTCCAGGGCGCGCTCCCAGAGTTTTTCCGCTTCATCTTCATTGCCCATGACACTTAAGGTGCGGCCAAGCTTGGCCTGGGCCGAGCGGTTGCTGGGGTCCAGTTTCACACAGTGGCGAAAGGCGGCCTCGGCCTCCTTCAAGCGCCCCAGGGAAAAATAGAGGGTGCCCAGTTGTTCATGGGTTGCCGGATGATTGGGGACGATCTTGATCGACGTTTTTAAATTCTTCTCGGCTTCCTCGCCCAGCCCCAGGCGCATCTGCGCCACGCCAAGCACGCGCAAAATATTCGGCTCATTGGGGAACCGGCGAAGGGTCATTTTAGCGGCTTCCGCCGCATTGCCGGTCTGTCCGGCCTGAATGAGCCGCACGATGTTATCAAAAGCTGCGCGAATTTCGTTTTTTGTGGCTTCGTCCATGAACTCTTGAACTCTGGGTAGGGTGATGCCCCAAGTCTTTCGAGGGCAACCTTTTCTGTCAATCCTCTTAATCCAGACGCTTCCTGACGGCCACGCCTCTTTTTAAAGTTTCGACGGCCGGGCAAAACTCCCTGAATTGTCCTGCCTTAGCCCTTGACAGTTTCAGGGTCTTTGAAGGATTTTGATCACATTCCAAGACTGACACCCGCTCAGATCACATCTTTGAAGATCGAATCCGCGACCCAATCGGTCCTGAAGGGCAATTGAATGAAAACCTATGATGCCATCGTCATTGGCGCCGGGCACAACGGCCTGACGAATGCCGCCTATCTGGCAAAGTCTGGCCTGGACACCCTAATCGTCGAGGCGAACCCTCATATCGGCGGGGCGGCGGTCAGCCGGGAGATCTATGAAGGGTGGACCTACTCCAATTGCTCTTATGTGTGCTCTTTGCTTCGACCGGAGATTTGGCGGGATCTCAATCTGGTCAAGCATGGGCTTCAGGTGATCCCTTATGGTGGCTCGCTCACATTCATGCAGAACGGAGATTATTACGGGTCCTATACCAATCACGACGCGAAGCGGCGCGAGATTGCCCGGCACAGCCCGCGCGACGCGGATGCCTATGAGCGGTTCTCGAC
>SBHG01000192.1 GCA_006226305.1 Alphaproteobacteria bacterium
CGGGTGCATGACATAGCCGACCTCACCGCCCTGATGGTCTTTTGACCGCATGAATAGACCGACTTCGCCAACCCGCACGCCAGATTCTTTGTCGAGACAGATAAAATTTAATTTGTCGCCGTCCTCAATAAGCGTTTTTTCCTGCATTCGCTCGTTGATTTTGGCGCGAAGACTGGCCTCATCCAAAACGCCCCAGGGCAGGAAGCGCACCACATCGGGGCGGCTGTGGATGTCGAGGAGAAATTCCAAATCATCCAGCTGATTAAGGCGATAAATAAGTCGCGCACTGGTGAGCGGAAGGGGAGGCGCTTTCATATGTCTTCCTCAAGCGGTTGATAGCTGTCAGGCTCAAAGCGCGGCGTGCAGAGACACAGGAATATCAAATCTCCGGCGCCGGTATTGGTGATGCGCTGGGCCTGTCCCGGCGCGATATCGACCACATCGCCCGGGCGCACCATAAAATTCTCCGTGCCTTCAAGATCCATGAGGCCGGTGCCTTGCTCGATGATGTAGCGCTCACGCACAGTGAGCGCGTGAAGCTCTGTGGTGACCCCCGGCTCGACACGGGCGCGGGCGAGGGAGGCGTCCGGCGCTTCGGGCGCATTGAAAAGCTCGGTGATGTGGCACCGCTCGCGGGTTAAAAACTCGCGACTGTTGGCGGACCTCAAAAGGGCGGGGATGTCAGGGTCCTGCATGGGGCAAGCCTTTGCTGTGACAAGTGGCATCTGAACTTCATTCAGACTATGATTCCTGCTTTAATTCTAACATGGCAAACGGGCCTGTTCGAAGGAAGGAAGAGACATGACCACAGAGATACCGGCGATCTCGGAGCTTCTTGACCTTTCCGGCGAAGTGGCGCTGGTGACCGGCGCGAGCGGGGGCATTGGCCGAGCGATTGCCCTGCGCCTGGCAGAAGCGGGCGCAAAGGTTGGCGTACATTTCGGCGCCAATCAGAGCGGGGCCGAGGCGGTGGCCGAAGAGATTGCCCGGCGCGGCGGCACGGCGGCCATTGTGCCCGGCTCGCTGACCCATGATGACACCTGCGACGTGCTGATACAGTTTACCACCAATGCGCTTGGCATACCGACCATCCTTGTCAACAACGCGGGCGTGCAACCGGTGACACCGCTGGCAGAGATTTCCGAAGAGGAATGGGTTGAGGTGTTCGCGGTTAATCTGCGGGCGGCTCATCTTCTGACGCAGGATTTTGTTCGCCGTCTCAAGGGGCCGGGCGCCGTTGTCAATGTGGCGTCGATCGAAGGGCTCAATCCGGCAGCGGGGCACGGGCATTATGCGGCCTCAAAAGCAGGGCTCTTAATGCTGACCCGTTCGCAGGCCCTTGAATTTGGTCGGCAAGACGTGCGCGTCAATGCGGTCTCGCCGGGCCTCATTCACCGCGAAGGGATCGAGGCTGATTGGCCGGAAGGTGTGGGGCGCTGGCAGGAGGCTGCGCCGATGGGGCGCTTAGGAGAGGGCATGGACGTTGCTGATGCAGTGCTCTTTTTGGTCTCCCGCGCGGCGCGCTGGATCACCGGCGCCAATCTGGTGGTTGATGGCGGTGTAACCGCCCGGCCGACCTGGTGAGCGACCTCAGGTGTCTTGTGCATTTTTTTTAAAAGAAGGGGAGTGCGATGAACGGATTTCAACACAACATAAGCCGAAAAATTGTACGGCACGGGGTTCTGGTGATCGGACTGTCCTTGCTGGCAGGCTTTGGTCTTGGCTGGGCGCTGCTGCCGGAAACGGCACCCTTTGTGGTGGGCGGGTCGACGCGCGGCTGGGTGGCGGCCCATGTGGGCGGCATGCTCAACGGCGTTATGGCGCTTGTGATGGCGCTGGTCTTGGATCGGCTCGATCTTTCGGCACGTCTGCGCGTGATGAGCGGGGCGGCGCTCATTTTTACCATCTGGGCCAATACGATCTTCTATTGGGCGGGCAATTTTGCGCCAAACCGAGGGCTGTCTGCGGGCGGTAATGCATTCGGCGGGGGAACGTTGCTTGGGTTTGTTGCCTTTCTGCCGGCGATGCTGGGCGCCGTCGTCATATTCATTGTCCTTTACGCGCTCTGGGCCGGGACGCGGGAAAAGTTGTGACCCATGAACTCTGCGTGGGTCTTGGAAGGTTTAGCAATGTGCTTATATGGCTGCCAGGAGGTCGTACACGATGATCAAAATCAGAAAAAGCGCGGCGCGCGGCGCCGCTGACCACGGTTGGCTGAAGGCCAAGCACACATTTTCTTTCGCTGGATATCAGGACCCTGACCATATGGGGTTCGGCCCCTTGCGCGTTATCAATGAAGACCGTATTGCTGGCGGTGGCGGGTTTCCGACCCATCCGCACGACAATATGGAGATTGTCACCTATGTCATGTCCGGGGCGCTGGAGCACAAGGACTCCATGGGCAATAGAGGCGTGATCAAGGCTGGCGACATTCAATATATGTCAGCGGGTTCAGGCGTGCGACATTCAGAGTTCAATGAAAGCGCGACGCAAGAAACACATCTCTATCAAATCTGGCTCTTGCCCAATGAGCGCGGAGCCGAGCCGCGCTATGCGCAGAAGTCGCTTGTTGGCGAAACGCGGCCCAATGAGCTCAACCTCTTCGTGTCAGGTGATGGCCGTGAAGGCTCAACGGAAATCCGTCAGGATGCGGATCTTTACACAAGCACGCTTGATGTGGGTAAAAGTTTGACCCACCGGTTTGGCGATGGTCGAATTGGTTGGCTGCAGTTGGCGCGCGGCGCCCTTGAGGTTAATGGTGCGCAGCTTGAAGCCGGTGATGGCGCAGCGATCTCGGATGTCGGCGAGATCTCGGTTAAAGCGCTTGAGGAGGCTGAGTTTCTGCTGTTTGATATGGCGGCTTAAACAAGGGGGGGTCAGCTTTGCGCAATTTTGAGGAAATTTACGCAATCGCAGAGGCACGCAAGCCTGAGCTCGCGGCCTTGCTCGCCAAAGGGGCAAAACCCAAAACAGCGCGGGCTCTGGCGAACATCCCGGATGACCGCTGGCTCGCGCAAATGACGCGCAGCATTTTCCAATCCGGTTTTAACTGGAAAGTGGTTGAGCATATGTGGAAGGGCTTTGAAGAGGTCTTCCACGGGTTCGATATTGGCTATTGCGCCATGTTGCATGAGGAATATTTTGACCGGCTTGTGTCGGACACGCGTATCGTGCGGCATGGTCCGAAAATCCGGGCGGTGCAGGAAAATGCCGTCTTTCTCACCGAGCTTCGCAAGGAGCAGGGCGGTGTCGGCAAGGCCATTGGCGGGTGGCCCAGCGCGGACTATGTGGGGCTCCTTGATATGCTCAAAAAGCGGGGCACGCGGCTCGGGGGCATGACCGGGCAATATGCGATGCGGTTTATGGGGGTCGACAGCTTTATTTTGTCGCGGGATGTGACGGCGCGGCTCCAAGCTGAAAAGATCTTTGATGGCGCTGCAACTTCCAAGAAGTCGATGGGCGCCATTCAGACAGCCTTTAACGGGTGGCGGGACGAATCCGGGCGTTCTCTGACGGAGGTCAGCCGGGTGCTCGGTTATAGCATCGGCTGAAATACCACCAAAAGTGCCTGACCCCAATTATGGCCCCGATTATGAAATGAGGCCGCGGTCTTTTAAGAGAGGTTCGACCTCAGGTTCACGGCCCCGGAAAGCTTTGTAGAGTTCCATGGGGTCGGCGGTGCCACCTTTCATCAGAATGTTTTCCTTGAAAGATGTCGCCGTGGCGGGGTCGAAGATGCCTTTTTCTTTGAAGGCTTCATAGCCATCGCAATCGAGCACTTCGGCCCAGATGTAGGAATAATATCCAGCTGAATAGCCGCCGGAGAAGATGTGGCTGAAATAGGTCGAGCG
>SBHG01000094.1 GCA_006226305.1 Alphaproteobacteria bacterium
CACGACAAGGTCATGGCGCGCGTGCCTGGCGGCTCCTCTGGCGGCGCGGCGGTCTCTGTCGCCGAAGGCCTTGCCGCCGCCGCCATCGGCACAGATACCGGTGGCTCCGTGCGCATCCCTTCTGCCTGGAACGGTTTGGTGGGGTTAAAAACCACCTTCGGCGCCATCTCGCTGGACGGCGTTTTGCCGCTGAGCCCCACCCTCGACACGGTCGGGCCCCTTACGAAGACTGTAGCTGACGCGGCAGCCCTCTTTGCGATCCTGTCAGGTCGTCCGCTGGCCGCGCTTCAGCCAAAGCCCTTGCCGGACCTGCGCCTTGCTCTCGCAAAGAACGAAGCAATCTGGAGCACGGTGGACGAAGCCTGCTGGCCGGTCCTCGATGCTGCTTTGGAGCTGACGCGCGAAGCGGGCCTCGCGCTACCACCCCTCGATATCCCCGAGATTGATGCCTTTGCGCAGGTTTGGACCGCGCCCTTTAGTCCCGTTGCCTGGGAGGCCTATCAGGCCTGGGGCGACAAGATCGAGGCTCACCCCGAGCTCTGCTTTAAGGAAGTGCGCGAGCGCATCATGCCGGGCAAGCAAGGCAGCCGCGCCGACTTTGATCTTGCATGGGACTACTTGCGGTCTTTGCGCAGATCCTATCTCCAGAACACGCTGGAAATTGATGCGGTGGTATTGCCCACCGTCGGTTTCATCCCGCCGCTTATTGAAGAGATCAGCGAAAGCTCTGACATTTATCGGCGCACCAATGGCCGCGCGCTCTTTAATACGGCCATCGGCAATCAGCTCGGCCTTTGCGCGTTGTCGCTACCCATTGGCTGCACCATGCATACGGGCGCACACGGCGCCATGCCGGTAGGTCTCATGCTCATGGCCAAGCCAAACGATGAGGAACGGCTCCTGAGTATCGGCCTGAGTTTGGAAGAGCTGTTCAAAGACCTGAACCCCTGAAAATAGTGGAGGCTGTGCCCGTCAGGGCACTGACCGTGAGCAACCTAATTCCAGAAGACCCGACTGGGTCTCGGGCGAAAGCCCATCCCCGCGGAGGTGGACACGCATGTGTCTCACCGTGAGCAACTTAATGCCAAAAGACCCGACTGGGTCTCGGGCGAAAGCCCGTCCCCGCGGAGGCGGACACGCAAGTGTTTCGCCGTGAGCAACGTAGTGCCAAAAGGTCCGACTGGACCTCGGGCGAAAGCCCGCCCCCGCGGAGGCGGGTGCGACAGCACCTCGCCGTGAGCGACCTAATGCTTATGCGCCACCCGGGCCCCGGTGGGGATGCGGATATCGTCCACCAGATCCTGCACATGATCGGGCGGCGGCGCGGTAAAGCGCGCCACGGTAAACGCCACGGCAAAATTAAGCACCATGCCGACGGTGCCAATTCCTTCTGGCGAGATGCCGAAGAGCCAATGGTCCGCGCTATTGGTTTCCGGTGACACAAATTTGAACCAGACGATGTAAAGGAAGGTGAAGGTGAGCCCGCTCACCATGCCGGCAATCGCCCCTTCCCGGTTCATGCGCTTGTAGAAAATCCCCATCAGAATGGCCGGGAAGAAACTCGCCGCCGCAAGGCCGAAGGCAAAGGCCACCACCTGCGCCACAAAGGCCGGCGGAAAGATGCCAAAGAGCCCGGCAATGACGATCGCCACCGCCGCCGCACACCGTGCATAGAGGAGTTCCTGTTTGTCGGTAATGGAGGGCATGAAGGTTTTACGCATCAGATCGTGACTGACCGAGGTTGAAATGACCAGCAAGAGCCCGGCCGCTGTCGACAGCGCCGCCGCAAGCCCGCCCGCCGCCACCAGAGCGATCACCCAATTGGGCAGCCGCGCAATTTCCGGGTTAGCAAGCACCATGATGTCGCGGTCCACATAGACCTCATTGACAGATGAAGTCGCACCATTGGCCAAGAGCCGCTCACCGTGCGCCCCACGCCCTTCAACAAACTGTGGTTTGGCGGGACTAAAGGCATTGCCGGGTCCATATTGAATGACGCCGTCGCCGTTCTTGTCCGACCAGGCAAGGAGTCCCACATCCTCCCAGCTTTGAAACCACTCCGGAACCTCCGTATACTGACTGTTGTGAATTTCTGAAACGAAGTTGGCGCGCGCGAAGGCCGCCACCGCTGGTGCAGTTGTATAAAGAAGCGCGATGAAGACGAGCGCATAGCCCGCCGAAAGCCGGGCGTCCGACACCTTTGGCACCGTGAAGAAACGCACAATCACATGCGGCAGACCGGCCGTGCCCACCATTAAGGCCGCGGTAATGGCAAAGACATCAATGGTGCTCTTCTGTCCGGCGGTATATTCAGCAAAGCCAAGATCAACCAAAACATGATCAAGCTTGTCGAGCAGATACATGCCCGACCCGTCACTCAGCGCCGACCCAAAGCCAAGCTGGGGCACCGGATTGCCGGTCATCATGATGGAGATAAAAATGGCGGGAACCAGAAAGGCGAAGATCAAAACGCAGTACTGCGCAACTTGCGTATAGGTGATGCCCTTCATGCCGCCGAGCACCGCATAGATAAAGACAACGCCCATGCCCACCATGACACCGTAGGTTATGTCGATGTTGAGAAACTGCGAGAAGACGATCCCCACCCCGCGCATTTGTCCGGCCACATAAGTGAACGAAACAAAAATCAGGCATACGACGGCCACCACCCGGGCGGCACTTGAATAATAACGCTCACCAACAAAATCCGGCACGGTGAACTCGCCAAATTTGCGCAAATAGGGGGCTAGCAACAAAGCCAGCAGCACATAACCACCGGTCCAGCCCATCAGATAGACCATGCCATCGCGCCCCATGAAGGCGATGATCCCCGCCATGGAAAGAAAAGACGCCGCCGACATCCAGTCCGCCGCCGTGGCCATGCCATTGAGAAGAGGCGGCACGCCGCCGCCCGCCACATAAAACTCTTTGGTAGTTCCGGCCCGCGACCAGATCGCAATGCCGATATAAAGCGAGAAGGTAAGACCGACAAAAAGATAGGTCAGAAACTGAACGCTCATTTTACGGCTCCTTCTTCCGGAGAGTCATCAAGCCCGAAGCGTGCTTCTAGTTTCTTCATGCGCCAGACATAAATGAAGATCAAAGCAACAAAGATGTAGATTGACCCCTGCTGGGCAAACCAGAAGCCCAGTTTGAACCCGAAGAGATGAAAACCATCAAGCACGGGCCCAAGCAGAATGCCCGCCCCAAAGGATGCCAGAAACCAGACCGCCAAAAGCTTCAGGACAAGCGCAATATTGGCCTGCCAATAGGCCTTGGCTTTGTCTTCGTCCAGCACTTCGCCTTCGTGGCCTGAAGGCGCCACCACATTGGTGGCTTCGTCATGGCTGTAAATTTCAGACTCGCCCTCTTGCGGCCTTGGGTCGTCGGACATCTGATCTCCCCCGATCTTGGCGTTCCTGCCATTGAAATTCTGCGAGGAGGCGAATCGCCCCTCGCTGCAAAATTAGCAGCTTGAAAGCCATGGAACACCCTTTGCGCCTCAGCCCTGCCCATTTTTTACCCAAGGCGAGGGTCTTGCCTAAACTTTATGCAGGCGGGGGACGGTCCGCTTGGCACTTTTCTGTCCGAGATCCAAAAAACCTAAACAAATCAATCGGTTAACTTCTGGCGACCAACTGGCACGGCATTTGTTTAGCAATAAGGGTCTGAGCCTCCTTTTAAGGGAGAGCCGCCAGAAAACGGAAGGAAACCACATGAAAATGATCACGGCCATCATCAAGCCCTTCAAGCTTGACGAGGTTCGCGAGGCGCTCGTCTCGCTCGGTGTCCACGGCCTTACCACCTGTGAAGTCAAGGGCTATGGGCGCCAAAAGGGCCATAAGGAAATCTATCGCGGCGCGGAATATGCGGTGAACTTTATTCCCAAGGTTCGCATTGATGTGGCAGTGCCCACAGAGATCGCTGACAAAGCCGTGGAAGAAATCATCGCTCATGCCAAAACCGATCAGATCGGCGACGGCAAAATTTTTGTCACCTCCATCGAAAATGTCGTTCGCATTCGCACGGGCGAAACCGACGCAGACGCGCTTTAGGAAAGTTCCCATGAAAACAATAACAAAAAAAATCACTGCACTTGGTACCGCTACTCTCATCAGTATGCTGAGTATCTCGCCAGCCCTCGCAGCAGTTGACCCCGAAGTCGACTACGTCTTCAACTCGCTTCTCTTCCTTGTCGGCGGCATGGTGGTGATGTTCATGGCGGCCGGATTTTGTATGCTGGAAGTCGGTATGGTGCGCTCCAAAAACGCCGCCACCATTTGCCTGAAGAACATCTCGCTCTATTCAATCGCCGGCATCATGTTTTACCTCGTCGGATATCACCTGATGTATGGTCAGGCAAACGCCTATTGGGGCGGACTGGATCTCTTCTGGGGAGCGGATGATGCTGGTGCCCTGGCCGGTGACATCGAAGCAGGCGGTTATGCCGCAGGCTCCGACTGGTTCTTCCAAATGGTCTTTTGCGCCACAGCCGCATCCATCGTCTCCGGCACCCTGGCCGAACGCATCAAGCTTTGGCCGTTCTTGCTTTTCACTGCCATATTGACCGGCATCATCTATCCCATTCAGGGTTCCTGGGAATGGGGAGGCGGTTGGCTCGATCAGCTCGGCTTTTCAGATTTTGCCGGGTCGACCCTGGTCCACTCCGCAGGAGGCTGGGCCGCGCTCACCGGGGCTCTCATCCTCGGCGCGCGTAAGGGCAAATTCCTGCCAAATGGCCAGATCGGCGTCTTCCCCGGCTCCTCTCTGCCACTTGCCACACTCGGCGTTTTCATTCTCTGGCTTGGCTGGTTCGGCTTTAACGGCGGATCGCAGCTGGCTCTCGGCTCAGCGACTAATGCCATTGCCGTGTCCAACATCTTTATCAACACCAACCTCGCCGCCGCAGCCGGTGTAATGGCTGCCATGGCTACCTCACAAGCTGTTTATAAGAAGGTCGACCTGACCATGGCGCTCAACGGCGCGATCGGCGGCCTTGTCGCCATCACCGCCGAGCCTTTGACGCCAACTCCGGGGATGGCGCTCCTGATCGGTGCCGTCGGCGGGGTTTTGGTCGTCGTGACCGTGCCGCTCTTGGACCGGTTGAAAATTGATGATGTGGTGGGCGCCATCCCTGCCCATCTCGTCTGCGGCATCTGGGGAACCCTGGCCGTTCCTTTGACCAATGCTGAAGCAAGCTTCAGCACCCAGATTCTGGGGATTGTCGCGGTGGGCGTCTTTGTTTCCGCGTCCAGCACAGGGCTCTGGCTGCTTCTCAAAAACACCATCGGCATTCGCGCCAGTGAAGAAGAGGAACTGCTCGGTCTCGACAGAACAGAGCTTGGCCTGGAAGCCTATCCGGAATTTGTCGCACGCTAACTCCCCGTTTGAGTTCTCCTCCCTCAAACGGTGAAAAGCCCGGTGGTTCGCCATCGGGCTTTTTTTGCGCCGCCAAGCCCGATGACCTTCTTAATCTTGGTTAATTTCCGTTAACCAGTTTGTGAAAGGATCCCTGTATAAAAGAGCATTGAATCTCGATGATTTCAGCCCCTGCCAGTTAAGAGTAAGGCCGCACATGTACAGCACAAGGCAACCCTTGAGAAATTCCCCCTTAAGAAATTCTTATGGAGAGGAAAACCGCTTCCTCGCCCTCCTGCCGGAAGCGATGCGCAGCTTTGTTGTGCAATTTATCTGGACCGTCGTTGGAATTTGCCTGGTCTCGGCAGCTCTGATTGCCGGTCTTGCGCTGGCTACCTTTTCAATTGCCGATCCCAGCCTCAACAATGCCACCGGCAATATCCCGTCCAATCTCTTTGGATATGCCGGGGCCATCTTTGCAGATCTGTCACTTCAGCTCTTTGGGGCCGGCGCTTATGCGGTTGTCCTGCCCTTTTTGATCTGGGGCTGGCTTACCATCGTCTATCGCGCCGATCATGAGGCACGCTTCTTTAGCCTGGGCCGAACGGGTCTTTGGGCCTTCATCATTGCCCTGACCTGTCTGGCTTTTGCCGCTCTACCCATTCCCGTCACCTGGCCTTATGGCACCAGCCTGGGCGGACTGGTCGGGGACGGTTTCATGGCCATCACTGGCGATCTTCTCGCCCGCCTTGGCGCCCCGATCCCCTATTTCATAACTGGCATGCTGGCCGTTGCCGTTATCTTTGCCACTCTTGTTTATCTTGCGGGACTTCAATGGCTCGATCTGGTTGGCGCCAAAAACGCCGCCATTGATTTGGGCTACTGGTGCATCGACGCCACCTATTGGGTGCGCGGCACCGTGGAAGACCTCATCCAGAGCCGGGGCTTCCGGCTCGACCGCCGCACGGATGAGCTGGCCGACGAAGACTTCACCGACAACGACGATGTCAGGGCACTCTCGCGCAAGGCCCGACGTCAGGAACCACGGCTAGACGGCGGCGACGTGATCACCCAGGACGAGCCACGGGCGGTCTCTTCAGATCGCATCAAACGCAGCACGCCAATGCCCAAAGGGCGCCGCGAGCGGTCTGAAGCACAGCCCACCCTTGATCTTGGCAACGAAGACTATCAATTGCCGCCCTTGAGCCTTCTGGTCCAAGCCAAAGAGCCCAGCGGCGCATCGGTCGCCACCGACGAGGCCCTGGAGCAAAACGCCCGCATGCTGGAAGATGTGCTGCAGGACTTTGGCATCCGCGGCGAAATCATCGAGGTGCGCCCCGGACCTGTCGTGACCCTTTATGAACTTGAGCCCGCACCGGGCATTAAATCGTCACGGGTCATCGGCCTCGCCGACGATATCGCCCGCTCCATGAGCGCCGTCTCGGCCCGTGTCGCCGTGGTACCTGGGCGTAACGTTATCGGCATTGAGCTACCGAACTCTCACCGCGAACTGGTCAATCTGCGCGACCTCCTGTCGTCGAAGGAATACGAGCGGACCACCATGAACCTGCCGCTAGCACTCGGCAAAGATATCGGCGGCGAGCCGGTCATCAACGATATCTCATCCATGCCCCATTTGCTGGTGGCCGGAACCACCGGTTCGGGCAAATCCGTCTCGATCAACACCATGATCCTGTCGCTGCTTTACCGACTGCCACCCAGTCAGTGCCGCATGATCATGATCGATCCCAAGATGCTCGAGCTTTCGGTTTACGATGGCATCCCCCATCTCCTGGCGCCGGTTGTAACCGATCCACGCAAGGCGGTCGTGGCCTTGAAGTGGGTTGTCCGCGAAATGGAAGACCGTTATCGCAATATGTCAAAGCTCGGTGTACGGAGTATCAAGGGCTTTAATGAGCGCATTGCTGAAGCGCGCGACAACGGCGAGGTTCTCACCCGCACTGTCCAAACCGGTTTTGACCGGGAAACCGGTCAGCCAATTTACGAGACTCAGGAAATCTCGCTGGAGCCCATGCCCTTCATTGTCGTGGTGATCGATGAAATGGCCGATCTCATGATGGTCGCGGGCAAGGACATTGAAAACGCGGTCCAACGCCTTGCTCAAATGGCACGGGCCGCTGGCATTCACATGATCATGGCGACACAGCGCCCCTCGGTCGATGTTATCACCGGCACCATCAAGGCGAACTTCCCGACCCGTATCAGCTTCCAGGTCACTTCAAAAATCGACTCGCGCACCATTCTCGGCGAGCAAGGCGCCGAACAACTGCTTGGCATGGGCGACATGCTTTACATGGCAGGCGGCGGGCGCATCAACCGTGTCCACGGTCCTTTCGTCTCGGACAACGAAGTTGAGAAAGTGGTTCGCTTCCTGAAGAAACAGGGCAAACCTCAGTATCTCGAGGATATCACCGAAGAGCCGGACGAGGGCAATCCTGCCGATATTCTCGGCCTCTTTGGGGGCGACGAAAAAGGCGGCGATGAGCTTTACGACCGCGCGGTCGCCATTGTCGCCCAGGACGGCAAGGCGTCGACCTCTTATATCCAGCGCAAACTGCAGATCGGCTACAACCGGGCCGCCCGCATTATTGAGCAAATGGAGGAAGAAGGCGTCGTCGGTCCCGCCAATCACGCCGGAAAGCGCGAAATTCTGGTCGGTGACTACTCCGATTATTAGGAAAATGGGCTGCCCGCCTTCTGATCCTGCGCCCCCAAATTGCCCAAACCGCGCTTGTTTTCGCCACAGTCCACGGCTATGTGTAGAGCCATGATGTATCGAAGCGTAAGGGCGCTGGGCGCCGCACTGATCTTTTTGTCGCTGGGGAGCTGGACAGGCTCCGCCCAGGACAACAGTCCCAATAGCCACCTCAAAGGCGAAGCACGCGAGGAGATCAATAAGGTCTCCGACTACATCAACACCATAGACACGCTGAAGGGGGATTTCATCCAGACAAACCCCGACGGCAGTGCCTCAAATGGCAAATTTTATATGCGCCGTCCGGGACGGGTCCGCTTTGAATATGAAGACCCGCCCATGACGCTTCTCGCCGATGGCACCTGGGCCATGATCAACGACCGCAGCCTTGAAAGCGTTGACCGCTATCCTTTGGTGGAAACCCCGCTCAACCTTCTCCTGAAGAAGAATGTGGATCTGCTCAAGGATGCCGACATCACGAAAGTCGAACACGGCAATGGGCTTTTGGCGGTAACCGCTGAGGAAACCACCGGTGTCGCCCTCGGCAGCCTCACGCTGATTTTCAACGAGCCCTCTCTGGAGCTCAGATATTGGGTCGTCACAGACGTGAATGGCGAGAGCACCGTTGTGATGCTGAAAAACATCGAACGGGGCATGAAACTGGATCCCGCCCTCTTCCTGCCCGAAGAAGGCAGTGTCTTTGGCGACGATCCTTTCGAATAGACCGGACGTGTCGGCACGCTCCCCGAAAGCTTTTCGGCAAAAGTAGCACCCGGTCAGACTTTGACCCCTTTGGCACCTGAAAATTCAATCCTCAGGTGCAAAATCGATCCAATTTTATGGAAAATTTATAAAGTTTTTCTTTGACAACGAAGAACACTCTTTCGCAGTGAGGCCGCTTTCGGTTCATAAAATGCGTGGCCGCCCCCAACTTATGCTTAACATTACAAAAATTTAAAGTTGCCCATAATCTTCCGACAAATGGCGGATTCCCTGAGGTATCGAAAGTGATTTCGTAAATTTATGGTTAACGCCAAGTGATATTTGCCACCAGCTGAGTCGAATTACATTGAATTTTTCGCGGAAACCCTTAGCTTTGAAGGAAACCGGATGAGGTCAAAGTTAGATCGGCGTTGCCCCCCCCGCTTGCGGATCTAACTCTCATTCGAGAGCGTCGGAACATCCCCTACCGGCGCCCCGCGCCCTAGAAGCGCGACATGCGCCCGGACCATTCTCATGGCCGGGCGCTTTTGTTTTTGCCGCCGCCGATCACTCAGCTTTTTATGGAAAGGCATTTCTGCAACAGTCAAGATCGCTCCAGCGGTATGACCACACCCTTGTGAATTGAGAGACCTCATGCGGACCGACACCGGGAAATCACTTGTTCTCAGGATCGCTTTTTGTCAGAAAGAGCCTTCCGGCCACTTTCCCGTTTCAAAAGTCCAAAAGTCAACTGCCACATGACGCCGTCCATGTCTCCTGCCCAGCCCCCCGCTTCCGATGAAGACACCGAAGAGGACTTTGATCCCTCGATCATTGATGAGCTGCGAGAGGAAATCCCGACTCTTTTGGCCATCAAGCGCTTTGCCCTGTCGTTCGATCGGGTGCCCTGGTTTGCCAATATCGGCGAAACCCTGCCCATGCACCTGATGGAGGTCGCCCGGGACTATCTCGACGGCCTCGGCTTCCCCGAGGTTACCATCACCCCGATCGCCAGTTGGGAGGAGGCCGCCGACGCTGCCGCCAGTCTCGACTGGGATTCTGAAAGCTGGTACCGCGAAGAACAGCTGCGCGCCTCTCTGATCGGCGAGGCCCTGCAGCTCATGGACGAAAGCGCCCTGCAGGTGGCCCTCACGCATGTCGCGTCGCTCGCCGCCGACAACGTGCGGGACACCCTTGAAAATATCGCCGCGATCTGGGACCTGGAGGACACCAACCTTGAAACCGCCGCCACCGGCGCCGCCATTCAGGCAGCCCACAATGGCGCCCTGGTGCTCGCTGCGGGCGGCGATGAAACCCATCCCTTTGCCCTTAAATACCGGCTGTTCGAAGAAGGCCGCTGGCCCATCGGCGTGGCGGGAACCTCTTTTAATCTGTTTTAAAATTTCTTCTAAAGACAGGCCTCATTCGTGACCAAACTTAAAATCGCCACATGGAACATCAACTCTGTCCGTCTACGGATCGATATCGTGGAACAATTCCTGGCCACCCACAAACCAGACGTCCTATGTCTGCAGGAAACCAAGGTCATCAACGACCTCTTCCCGCGCCAGGCTTTCGAAGAGATGGGCTACCCGCATTTGGCCATCAATGGACAGAAAGGTTATCACGGCGTCGCCATTGTCTCGCGGGTTCCCTTTGACAAATCGACCCAGCGCGAATTTTGTGAAAAAGGCGACACGCGCCATATCTGCGCCCACCTGCCCGGCGGTGTTGAGCTTCACAATTATTATGTGCCTGCTGGCGGCGACATCCCGGATCCAGTTCAAAACGACAAGTTTCAACACAAACTTGATTTTCTGGACGAAATGGCCGCCTGGTACAAAGCCCGCAAGGGCAAGAAAACCAACAAACTCATCCTCGTTGGTGATTTCAACATCGCCCCTCTTGAGCATGACGTCTGGGACCACAAAAAGATGCTTAAGGTGGTCTCCCACACGCCGGTCGAGGTTGACGCGCTCGCCAAAGTGCAAGCCTCCCACAGTTTTATCGATGTGATGCGCGCCCATGTGCCCAATGATGAAAAGCTTTACACCTGGTGGTCGTATCGCGCCAAGGATTGGGACACGGCGGACCGGGGTCGACGCCTGGATCACATCTGGGCGTCACCCGCGCTTGCAAAAGCAATTGGTCCGGTGGAGGTTCTGCGGGAGGCCCGCGGCTGGACCCAACCCTCCGACCATGTCCCGGTCATGACCACCTTCACGCTTTAGGGCTTGGGTCAGGGTTTTTTCTTCAGCGTCACATAGCTCGCCGTTGACGAACCCTTGGCCAGCAAGGTGCCGTCCTCGCTGGTCAGTTCTGCCTCGGCAAAAGCCACGGATTTGCCGCGCCTTACCACCCAACCTTCCGCCACAATAAGACCGGGCCGCGCGGCGGAAATAAAGCTGGTCTTCATCTCCAGGGTCGGCGAAATCTGTCCCCACTCAAGACTGAGGCCGATCGCAATCGCCATGGCGTCATCCAGCATGGCGGCCACCATACCGCCTTGAATACCGCCCCATTTGTTGCACAGCGCGTCAGTCGCATGGAAAACCATTTTCACACGATTACCGTCCACATCCACATCCGTGAGCTCCAGCCCCAAGGCCGCGCTTGCCGGAGATGGTTTCTTTAAGATCGCTTGAACATTTGGCGGATAGGCTTCCAGGTTGGTCGCATCAATCATGGTGTTAAAACCATCCCCTCGCGCGCGACCAGAGAGCCCGGCCGCGTTTTTTCAAGATCGGTCGCCACCTGATCCATAAATTCATCATCATGATCGGGATCGTGATGGAAGGCCACAAAGCATCCAACGCCCGCCGCTTCAGCAAGACGCACACCTTCCTCCCATGTTGAATGACCATAGGAAGGAATGCGTGTCAGCTCTTCGTCGGTATAGGTGGAATCATAAATAAAAATATCCGTGCCTTGGATTAGGTTCAGAATATTCTGGTCCAACTCGCCCGCTTTATGCTCCGTATCAGTGATATAGCAAATCGAGCGGCCGCCATATTCAATGCGATAACCTGTCGCGCCATTGGGATGATTGAGCTGCGCTGTTCTGATAACAATATCGTCTGCCAATGTAAGATTGCCGCCGCAGGGAAAATCGACAAAGTCTATTTCCGCGCTGAAGACATTGACATCCATCGGCAAAAGCGGCGCCACCATCATGTTTTCCAAGGCATCTTTGGTACAGCAGCCAAAGGTGGAATGACCGGAGTAAATACGAAAAGTGTTGTCAGCGCTATAAAACGGCTTGAAGAACGGCATGCCGCAAACATGATCAAGATGCGTATGCGTTAAAAAGATATCGGTGTTTTGCGCGCCTTCCTTGACCATCTCATTGCCGAGATACCGCAGCCCCGTGCCCGCATCAAAGATCAGCCGTTTTGTGCCACAGGTAATTTCCAGGCAGGAGGTATTGCCGCCATACTTCTGTACTTCCGGACCGGCACAGGGCGTCGACCCACGCACACCCCAGAAGCGAACCGAGAAATCAGATTTTGGCTGGGCAGCACTCATGAACTCTCCTTGCCTCAGGGGACCAGCTTGTAGCCGCCAGGCTCGGTCACCAGCAACATGGCGTGAGCGGGATCCGGTTCGATCTTTTGTCGCAAGCGATAGATATGTGTTTCAAGCGTATGTGTGGTCACCCCTGAATTATACCCCCACACCTCGTGCAAAAGCGTATCGCGGCCAACCACCTTTTCTCCCGTTCGATAGAGAAATTTCAAGATTGAGGTTTCTTTTTCCGTCAGCCGAATTTTTTTGTCGTCATCGTCCAGCAGCATTTTGGCCGAAGGCTTAAAGGTATAGGGGCCAATCTTAAATACGGCGTCTTCGCTTTGCTCATGGCTGCGAAGATGCGCGCGGATACGCGCCAGAAGCACTGCAAAACGGAACGGTTTTGTCACATAGTCATTGGCGCCCGCTTCAAGTCCCAGGATGGTGTCAGCATCCGTATCGGCGCCCGTGAGCATAATGATCGGACAGGTCACGCCCCCTTTGCGCATGGACCGGCAAACGTCCCGTCCATCCGCCTCGCCAAGGCCCACATCCAAAAGGATAAGATCAAAGGCGCCCTCTTTGGCCAGAGCCAGCCCTTCTCCGGCGGTTGCCGCCTGTGAAAGGTCGAATTCATCGTGGAGAGCAAACTGTTCGTCAAGCGCTTCGCGAAGCGCTGTGTCGTCGTCCACCATGAGGATCTTTTTACCTGACTTCATTTAAAATTCCCTGACGCTGACAAGCCTCGCATCCTCCCTGATTGCAAGGCCTCGAGGATCCCGCTTTTACAAACATCCAAAAAGAGGGGTCCTGAAAGATCGCAATGTCTGTCATCCTCGTTTATATAGGATTTCCGTTGGATAGGAGGCGTGTTGCCGATCACACTATCCCACGAAAGAAAACTTGGCGTGAGCAAACATCTATACTTCTAACCCGTTCCCCTTAAAAAAGTAATTGGCCATGACATCAACAAGGAAAGAGGACCCGACAAGCGCCAGAATGCGCCGGATTGACCGCTTTTTAGTTGATATCAGAAGAGGGGTACCCGTTGTAATAGAAAATTCGGACGGCTCGGGTCTCCTAGCGCTGGCCGCTGAGATGGCCTCACGCACCGCCCTGTCCGGCTTTACAGCCCTCCCCCAGACCCACAACACCCGCGTCCTGATAACGCCCAAACGCGCAGAAACCCTCAAGATTCACCGTTATACCGAAGGGGCCATCGCTGTTGACCTGCCAACTGAGCGCCCCTTGGAAACCATCGAACATTTGGCCGATCCGGCCAAGGACCTCGACCGCGCCATGATGGGGCCCTTCAAGGCCCTGCGCGCGCCTCTACCGGAGGCAGCGCCCGCAGGCCTGAAGGCCGCCAAGCTTGCCGGGCTATTACCAGCGGCTCTCATCAGAAATCTTGAGGGCGCAGCCCGCCCCTGGGCAGAGGCGGAAGGACTGTTGTGCCTGGCGGCCTCTGAGATCCTCGCCGCGGAAGGGCTCATTGCCCACGCGCTCACCCCCGATGACACCCGCCTTGACCTTGTTACCAGCGCCGAGGTGCCGCTGGCTGATGCCCCGGACTGCCGTCTCATCGCTTTCCGACCGGAAGGTCTTTTCGGTGGTGGGCCCGAACATATCGCCATCATGATCGGCCACCCCGATCCGCAAGCGCCCGCCCTGGTGCGGATCCATTCTGAATGTTTTACTGGCGATCTTTTAGGCAGCCTCAAATGTGATTGCGGCGATCAGCTGCGCGGCGCCATTCGTGAAATGCAAAAAGCAGGCGGCGGCATCGTCCTCTATCTGGCTCAGGAGGGGCGCGGCATCGGTCTGATGAACAAACTACGCGCCTACCACCTTCAGGATCTCGGCTTTGACACAGTGGATGCCAATTTGCGTCTCGGTTTTGAAGCGGATGAACGTCTCTTTGAAAGCGCCGCCACCATGTTGCGCAAACTGGGCGTGCACCAGATCCGCCTCATGACCAACAATCCGGACAAAGTGGCGGACTTAAAAAAATTCGGGATCAATATTACTGAACGCGTGCCACACAGTTTCCCGTCCAATGAACACAATCAAGCCTATCTGCAGACCAAGAAAGAAAGATCCGGCCATTACCTCTAACACCAGGGACATCATCGTCGTCGACGCCCAAGGCTTCCTCACCGCCTTCGGCAAAACCTATCGCTGCGCGCTGGGTCCGGGCGGGATTGTTTCCTCAGAGGAAAAGCGCGAGGGCGACGGCGCCGCCCCCGCCGGCCTTTATCCTTTGCGGCGCTTGCTTTTCCGGCCGGACAAATTGGACGCCCCTGAAACAGGCCTTCCGACCACACCCCTAAATCCATCAGACCTTTGGTGCGATGCGCCCGATCACCCGTCCTATAACCAGCCGGTGACCGCGCCCTTTAACGCCTCCCACGAAAAATTGTGGCGCGAGGATGAGCTTTACAATCTTGTTGTGGTTCTGGGCATCAACGACAGCCCGCCGGTTGCCGGTAAAGGCAGCGCCATTTTCTTTCATGTCGCCCGTCCCGATTACAGCCCGACAGAAGGCTGCGTTGCGGTGGCCCAAAGCGATCTGATTGAAATTCTAAAACAATGCGGTCCTCAAACCCTGATCGAATTTCAACAGGCTTAGGCACGCGCGCCAAAAATCGCCGTGCCGACCCGCACTGAAGTCGCGCCGAAGGCGATTGCCACCTCATAGTCGCCACTCATACCCATGGATAATTTTTTGATCCCGTTCCGTTTGGCGATCTTCTCAAGCAACATGAAATGTAACGACGCCTCTTCCTGGGCGGGCGGAATGGCCATGAGGCCGATCACATGAAGGCCCAGGTCTTCCCGGCATAGCCGAATGAAATGATCGGCCTCCTCCGGCAGCACGCCCGCCTTTTGCGCCTCGGCGCCTGTGTTGATCTGGATATAGACTGGCAGATCCCGGCCCTGCACTTTCATCTCCTCGGCAAGCTTGCGTGCCAGTTTCTCCCGATCCACCGTTTCGATCACATCAAAGAGCGCCACGGCTTCCTTGACCTTATTGGTTTGCAACGGACCAATAAGATGAAGGAGAACATCTGGGTAATCCGCGCGCAGAGCCGGCCATTTGCCCTTGGCCTCCTGCACCCTATTCTCGCCGAAAATCCGGTGACCGGCCTCCAGTACTGGCCGGATGCGATCCTCCCCATGCACTTTCGAAACCGCTACAAGATCTATATCACTTGCCGCACGCCCGGATTTTTTCGCAGCGCTTTTGATTTTTTCTAAAACCTCCGCGAGGTTTTGTTTAGGGTCACTCATGAACAACGACGTCTTTTCACAGGATCAGGAATGGCGCGGAGCCTAACAACAATCGCTCGTGAACTCAATTCTGCTTGCGCGCGCAAATGGGGTCCGCGCGCGGAGAAATTACCGCCGCTTCTCTTCATGACCGATGAAACCCGCACCCCCGACCCCGCCCCTTGTCTTGAACACCTGCCCCAGGGAACGGGGGTGATCTTTCGCCATTACAATGACCCGGAGCGTATCGAAAAGGCCAAGAAGGCCGCTTTGCAGGCGGCGAAAAAGCAGATGATTTTTCTTGTGGCGGAAGATGTCGATCTGGCCCGCGGCCTGGATGCGTCTGGTGTTCACCTGCCTGAACGCGCCCTTGGCAAGGCCGATGAACTGCGCAGCCTTTGGCCCGACGCGCTCATCACGGCGGCGGTTCACTCCTATGAGCAACTGGTCAGCCTGCCCGAAAGTGTGGATGCGGCGCTCCTCTCACCGATCTTTCCGACCCAAAGCCACGAGGGAGCACCCGCCCTCGGCCTTCAAATCGCCTGCGAATGGGCAAGCGCCGCGCCCTGCCCGGTCTATGCTCTTGGCGGCGTCGATGAGAACACGGCCGCAAGCCTTAAAGGCACACCCTTTTGCGGCCTTGCCGGCATCTCTTTCTTTCTAGAAGGGATAAAATAAAAAAGGCGACCCCAAAAAAAGCCGCCTCAAAAAATTAATCCGTATCCGGACAAACTCTTTAGAACTTCAAAGCCGTCTCAAGAATAAGCGCTGATCCGTCTTCACCGGTGTCATCGGCTTCATCATGTTGGAAACCCGCGCCGACACGGAAGCCTTCCGTTACATTGTAACGGGCCGAAAGCAGGTAAGTATCCCCGTCCACCATATCCGGATTGACAGTCACACCGCCTTCTTGCTGGCCATATTGACCGGAGAACTTCCAGGCCCCTGTTTCATAGGCCAGTCCCGCATCCCAGGCTGTATAGTCATTGCCGTCGCCGTAGATCGCCAGGCCTTCGGAATCGCGATAAGAACCGCCAACCGTAAAGCCGCCAAAGCCGACATTAACGCCAACGTTCCATTCCTTGTTGTCCCAGCTCAACGTATCGTTATTGGCGGTCACATAGGTCGCGCCAACTTTCAGCCGGACATCCTGGATCATTTCGTCGATGGCAACGCCCACTTCCCAGATTTCGTCATAGGCGTTTTTCTGGGCGCTGGTATAGCCGCTGTCCATATCGCCCAGGCCTTCCGGTGTGTAGGAAATGCCAAGCTGAACCGGACCCACTTTCGGCGTGAAATAATTAATCTTCGCCTGATCGCCTGAGCTGTCGTTGATGGTCGACAGAAGCACCAGGCCAACCGGGTTGAGCTGATGGCGATCCAGGCGGTCGTTGACCGAATGCATGGTCAGCGCCCGCGGAGACGAAAGGGAAAACTGCTCGCCGACCCCATCCTGCTGGCCAAACTCGATGCGGCCAAAACCGGTTTCGACAAAGAAATAGGCTTCCTGGGCCGTATCCTGACAGGTCACCAGATAGCCCGCGTCCACCGCAAAATCACCGCACAGACCGCCCACCTGATCCTGATCATCCAGGTTCAGCGCAGCCTTAAAGCCAAGGCGGATGCCATTGTCAAGAATAGTCGTGCCGGTGACAAAAATCTGACCCGTGGCCGCGATTTTTGAACTGTCCGTATCCGGGTCCAGGTCATAGACGTCCCGCGTGTCGCCATCGACAGAGGCCAAGGCGCCGACAAAATAGCCGCCCAGGTCGAGATCGATATTGTCGTCGGCCCATACCGGCGCGCTTGCAAACAGCAGACCTGCAACCGAAGCAGCGACGGAGATTGACCCAACTTTCTTGACACTCATGTCACAAACCCTTGATCTGAAAAGACTTTTCAGACGAATTCTTATTATTGGCCGGGGCGGCCACCAACACCTTGCATCTATGCTTTGGAGGACCCCTCATTTAGCTCCCTCCATATTTCTAGGCAATTGGGGTCAAAGTCAATGAATCAGCCCCCAAAAACCTCTGATTCATGGGTCCAAGTGTCCCAATTGTCACAACCACATTAACCATTAAAAGCGGCACAATTGTGGGCTTTTCCATAAAGTAATCCCAAAGCCGACCGGGTCGTACCGTCGCATCCGGGACCCCTGGCCGACAAATCCGGCCTTTTGCGCCTTTTGATAAAGGGCCGCCGGTCCAAGCAACTGCCCTGCGCCCTGCAAGGACAGTGGGGCAAACCGGTATCGGCCTCGCCGGCAGACCGGCACCAGAGCCTGCCGACCATTCTGCCTGCCAACAGGGCGGGCGCCCCTTACCAAAAGTTAAGCGGTAACCGCCGCCAATAATTTTAGACAAGCCTCCGGGGATAGTGTAGTAAGCCATTGAAATAGTTCCCAAACGGGGGAAGGTTTCCGGTTGTTGGCATGCCGTGTCCGCCCCGTTCGCAATGACAACTCGGCCCATCTGGCACTTCAGACGGGCTGACAATTCAGACGGATTTTAAGAGAAGCAAGTATGGCATCGCGTAACAGCACCTCTCACAAGATTGTTTTAGGCTTGTTCGGCCTCATCATGACGGCGGCTCTTGCTGGCTGCGGCGCCTTTGGCGGCGGCAACAAAGGGGGCGCGGACATGCCTCCGGGCGCCGACCGCACACCGGAGCAAACCGCTGCCGAAACCAGCCCCGCCAAAAGCGAGGGTGGTTTCCGCATTTTTGGTCGTTCCAAGCCGGAAGCCAAAAGCGGGATCGGAGTTAATCCTTTCCTGTGGCGCGCAACCCTCGACACCTTGTCCTTCATGCCGCTGGAATCGGTGGATTCCCAGGGCGGCGTCATCATCACGGATTGGTATTCCAACCCGGACCAGGCCAATGAGCGCTTCAAGATGAACGTCTATATCCTGGACACACGGCTGCGCGCGGACGGCGTGAAAGTTTCGGTCTTCCGTCAGGAAAAAACCAAAGATGACTGGATGGATGTGCCGGTAAATCCGGAAACCGCCATTCAACTCGAAAACCAGATCCTACGGCGGGCCCGGGAGCTCAAGCTGGATTCTGAATAACGAAAACCACATCTTTCTCATCAGATCCTGCCGCGGAGCTCTTGCAATAGTTCCGCGGCATTTTTATTGAAGACACAGCAAACGAATAAAAATTCAAAAAGAGAGTAAAGGCGATGAGCCGATACAACGCAAAAACCAGCGAACCGAGATGGCAAAAGGCCTGGGTTGATGCCAAGAGCTTCGAAGTCGAGGTCGACCCGTCCCGGCCGAAATACTACGTGCTGGAAATGTTCCCCTATCCCTCTGGCCGCATTCACATGGGCCATGTGCGCAACTATGCCATGGGCGATCTCGTCGCTCGCTACAAGCGGGCGCAAGGGTTCAATGTGCTGCACCCCATGGGCTGGGACGC
>SBHG01000159.1 GCA_006226305.1 Alphaproteobacteria bacterium
GCTCATGAACTCATAATCAAAACCGAATTGATCGAGAAAGGCGCGCAGCCGGGCATTGTTGTGATGGGCAAAGCTTTCATGTGTTCCGAACGGGTCCGGCACTTTCGTCAGCGGCAGGTCGAGATGCTGCGCCAGCATTTCCTGGTTCGGCAGATTGGTCGGCACCTTGCGGAAGCCGTCCATGTCATCTGAAAAGGCGACCAGCCGAGTGGGCACATCCGAAATCAGCGACAAGGCGTGGCGCACCATGGTGGTGCGGGCCACTTCGCCAAATGTGCCCATGTGCGGCAGGCCCGAGGGACCATAGCCGGTTTCAAAGAGGACATGATCCTTGCCCGGCGCCTTTTCGCGGCGGGCGAGAAGTTTTCGAGCTTCCTCAAACGGCCAGGCTTTGCTTTCCAGGGCGATTTGACGATCGATGCTCATTTGTCCTTCTTTCTTATTGTTGATTAAAGGCCGCTTTTGCTAGGGGCTCAAGTTCCCGGGTTTTTCCACAGCTCCCCTGTTATTGCAAGGAAAAGCAAATCCTCTACATTGGCCCTTCATGCCCGACGATTCTTTGCAAAGTCCCGAAAATGACATTCTTCTGCCCGATGTGAGCGCCCTTGCGGTCCAGCCCGGGTTGGCGGCGCTTTGCTCCGCAGATGGGGAGATTGAGGACCTGACGGCGGAAGGGGCTCAAAAGGCGCTATCCAAGACGCCGCTTCTGACCTGTCACACCTATTTTATGGCGCAGCGAGTGGGCCTTTATCCACCGCCGCCCTGGCCGATGCATTTTGACGTGTTGGAACTTTTTGCCTTTGTGCGCCCGGCGCAATTTTGCCTACCAACTCCGGCTGGACTGGCACGGGCGCTTGGGCTTGAGGCGCCTAAGGATCTGACAGACGCCGCGCTTTTACTGCCTCTGGCGGCGGAAAAGCTCCTGCGCGAACTGGCCGGGAGCCGTTACCCCAACCTGCCAGAGGCACGGCGCACGGCGCAGACCATGGCGCAGGCGGGCTGGCCCTGGGGCGAAGCGGTGCTGGCCGCGCTGGGCGCTGACCGCAATACGGCCAAGGGGGACTGGTCGTCCGGCCTTGATGTCTGGAACCGGCTTGAGGATTGGCAGGAACGGGCGCCTGAGGGAGAGCCCGGGACCCAGCCGGTGAGCGAGGAAGAAGCACGCGACCGCTTGCAGGATATCCTCGGCAGCCGCGGCGAGATCCGCCAGGCGCAGGCGGCTTATGCGAGCGCCGTCTCCCATTGTTTTTACCCTCGGGAAAAAGGCGGCAGCCCCCATGTGCTGCTCGCCGAGGCTGGAACCGGCATCGGCAAGACCGCCGGTTACATTGCACCGGCCAGCCTTTGGGCGGACAAGAACGGCCCGGCGGTCTGGATTTCGACCTATACCAAAAACTTGCAGCGGCAGATCGATCAGGAGCTTGCCTATCTCTATCCGGACCCAGCGGAAAAAGCGCAAAAGGTGGTTGTCCGCAAGGGCCGGGAAAATTACCTCTGCCTCCTCAATCTGCAAGAGCTGATAGGCGCCAATAGCGGCGGCGGCCCGCGCAGCTTTGGAGGCACGCTCATCCGCTCTGCCATTGCGCTCGGATTGATTGCCCGATGGGCGCGTTATTCCCGCGATGGAGACATGGTGGGCGGCGACTTCCCGGCCTGGCTGACGCCGATTCTGACCCAAAACCCGGCGCGGGTGTCGACATCGGGCATTCAGGCGGCAGGCCTCACGGACCGGCGGGGAGAATGCATCTATTCGGCCTGCCCGCATTACCGCAAATGCTTTATCGAGAAGGCGGTGCGTAAATCACGGCACGCCCATATCGTCATTGCCAATCACGCGCTGGTGATGAACCAGGCCAGCCTGGAGTTTGCCATGACCTCGCCGGTGGTGGTGGACGATCCGCTGGGACTTGATCCTTCAGACGCAGCCAAGAAACGCGAGATTGTGCCGGAGTTTCGCCGCCATTTCATTTTCGACGAGGGGCATCACCTCTTTGATGCGGCGGATAACACCTTCTCCCCACATCTGACCGGCTATGAATGCGCGGACTTGCGCCGCTGGATCCGTGGGCCGGAAGGGGGTGGCCGGGGCCGTGGGCGCGGTTTGCTCGACCGTGTGGGTGATCTCACAGGTGATCATCAGAGGACGGAAGAGCTTTTGCGCGAGACAATTCGCGCGGCGCGGTTTCTTTCCGGCCCTGGCTCGCTCACCCGGGTCGTCAACGGTACGCCGCAAGGTCCTGCTGAAGGTTTCTTCGCCCTCGTCCACAAACAGGTGACCGCAAGAGCCGCACAGCCGGACAGTCCTTTCGACCTTGAAACCGATGTCGATCCCTTGGTGGACGGGCTTCTGGAAGAGGCTCAAGCCTTTGCCAAGGCCCTCATTGATCTTGCCCGGCCAATGATGGCTCTTGCCAAAGCGCTGGCGGACCGGCTGGAAGATGAAGCCGAAGATCTCGACACCAATACGCGCGGACGCATCGACAGTGCAGTGCGTGGACTTGAGCGGCGCGCTAAACTGATGGTCCCCTCCTGGGTGCAGATGCTGCAATCACTCGGCAGCCCGACGCCGGAGGAGTTTGTTGATTGGTTTGGTGTGGTGCGCGCTTTTGGCCGAGATGCGGATGTGGGCATGTATCGGCATTGGCTCGACCCTACCGTTCCTTTCGCCGCCGCCGTTTTGGAACCCGCACAGGGCGCGCTGATCACTTCGGCTACGTTGCGGGATCAAAAACCCGTCAAAGAAGACGAAGACTTGGGCGAGGATTGGAGTTCGGCAGAAGTGCGCACCGGTGCCTCGCATCTGCCCGTCCCCGCCGAACGGGCGCATTTTAAATCGCCTTTTGACTATAAAGCACAGTCCCGGGTGCTGGTGGTGACCGATGTGGGGCGCAATTCTATCGGCCAGATTGCTGCCGCCTATCGGGCGCTCTTTGCGGCGTCCGAAGGCGGCGCTCTGGGGCTCTTTACCGCCATCAGCCGCCTGCGCGCTGTTTATAACGAGATTGCCGAACCATTGCAGGCCGACAAGATCGCCCTTTATGCCCAGCATGTGGACGCCATGGATACGGGCACGTTGGTGGATCTTTTCCGCGCCGAAGAACATGCCTGCCTGCTCGGCACAGATGCGGTGCGCGATGGGGTGGATGTGCCTGGCTCATCCTTGCGGCTTCTGGTTTTTGACCGAGTGCCCTGGCCAAGGCCCTCGATCCTGCACAAGGCGCGGCGCGCAGCTTATTCTGGGCGCGGTTATGACGATCTTATTACCCGGCTGCGGCTCAAACAGGCCTTTGGGCGGCTGATCCGTAAGGCGGATGACCACGGGGTCTTTATTATGCTGGATGGCGCCATGCCCTCGCGGCTTGCAACGGCTTTCCCCGAAGATGTGGAAATAGAGCGGGTTGGACTAGCCGAAGCGGTCAAAATTACGCGAGAGTTCCTAGGCCCGTAACGAATGACCTTGCCCTAATGGGCCCAATTTCCTAGGTTCCCGGGAAATAGATTTAATTTGCCCGAAGGATAATCCCTCATGTCAGACGCTATCAGCCACCATACCGCACTCATTTATTGCATGGTGCTCGTTTCCGCCGCAGATGCGGAGATGACCGATTCTGAGCTGCGCACCATTGGCGAGGTTGTTACGCATTTCCCGATTTTCAAGGATTTCGATCAGGAGCGCCTGGTTACCATCGCCGAGGAATGCGCAGCCATTTTCTCCGAAGACGGCGGATTGGAAGCCGTTCTAGGTCTGATCGAGCAAGGGATCGACGACCGGCTGAAAGAAACCGCCTATGCGGCGGCTGTTGAAGTGGCCGCCGCGGACGAAAAAATCAATCAGGAAGAGCTGCGGGTATTGGAGCTCATTCGCCACCGGCTCGGTCTTGAGCGGCTCTTCGCAGGCGCCATTGAGCGCAGCGCCCGTGCCCGGCACATGACCTTATAGGCAAACCGTTGGAAGGTCTCTCCGCCCAACTTCAAGCCGCTGAAGGGGCCATTCGGCTCGGGGCTTTCCTGATCATTTTTGCCGGTATTGCGCTCTGGGAATATTTCTCTCCCCGGCGGCCGCTGGCCGCAACCCGGCTTGAACGCTGGCCCGGCAATGTTGGGCTTAATATCGTCTCAAACCTGCTCTTGCGGATTGCGGTTCCCCTTTTGGCTGTCGACGCGGCACTTTATGTTGAGCAGTCGAAAGTTGGACTGTTGCAATGGCTCAGCCTGCCCTATTGGGTCCAATTTATCGCGGCAATTGTCCTGCTTGATTGCGTCATTTACTGGCAGCACGTTTTCTTTCATCAGGTGCCCCTCCTGTGGCGTTTGCACCGCGTCCACCACACTGACACTGGTTTCGACGCCACAACTTCCCTGCGGTTTCATCCCATTGAAATTTTACTGTCGATGTTCATCAAAATTTTCTTTGTCGTTTTGATCGGCGCGCCGGTTGCCGCTGTTATCTTGTTCGAAGTCATTTTGAACGGGGCGGCACTTTTTAATCACGGCAATATCCAATTGCCAGACCGGGTCGACGGGCTCTTGCGCAAATTGATTGTGACACCGGACATGCACCGGGTGCACCACTCGATCCGGCCGCGGGAATATAATTCCAATTTTGGATTTAATCTTTCGATCTGGGACCGGCTGTTTAGAACCTATCGCGCCCAGCCGGAAGAAGGCCATGACCGCATGACAATCGGGCAGCGGGAATATCAGACGCCTGAAGCGCGCGGACTTCTGTTCATGCTGCTGTTGCCGTTTCGCAAGTAGGTTTCACGCATTAAACCGCCTCATCCTGAGGGCGAGCGGAGCGAGCGTCTCGAAGGATGAACGCCATAGCCCAAACCTCATACTTCGAGACAGAGCCTTCGACTCTTCCTCAGCATGAGGTTTGGGAGAGTAATCGCGTACTTTGCTCGCTTGTCCGGGGATACTCATATTTATTCTCTTAATAGAGCCCCAAAGCTTTTTGCGTAGTGGGCCCGGCGATGCCGTCCACATCAAGCCCTTCGTCATTCTGAAAAGCTTCGACAGCTGCTTTGAGTTCGCTTGAGAAGATGCCGTCCACATCCCCTTCAAAGTAGCCTTTGTCCTTGAGCGCTTTTTGCAGGTTCTCCACTTCGAGACCCTTGTCGCCTTCTTCGAGCACATAGAGGTTACGCTTGCCACTTTGGGCTTGGTAGAGACGCTGTTTGGACCGCTTGATATAGCCCTCTTTGGCTTCTGGCGCTGCGGCGACCTCTGCCATTTGATCGTTTTCGACCTTGAGCGCGTCGACCTTCTGTTCAAGACGCTTGTCCTGAATGGTCTCGTTGATGGAGGTCAGGCTGCCGGCCAGAGAGGTCATCATCTCTTCGGCTTCCTTGATCTGACCTTGTTCGTAAAGGCTGACTGCCTCGCGGTGTTTGCGCTCGGTTTCCAGCAAAGTTGTCTCCACCACAACGTCCTTATTGATCGCAGCATCTACTGCGGCCTGCTGAGTGACGACCTCGACTTTTAGATCTGAGGTAAGTGACACTGTTTTGCCGCTTTCAACATCCTTGTAGGTGATCTTGATCTCACCCAGGCTCACCTTGCCGCGGCGCTTAAAGGCATCTTTTTCCGGCTCGATACGCAGAACCAGAGTTCTGGTTTCCCCGCCGTAGAAATCAGAAAGCTCAGCGCGGCCTCCGGATTTGGTGAGGTTTTTGCTAAAACTGACTAGTTCAATCGCCTCGACTTTACTTGTGACATCCACATCCAAAGCCGCTTCGCGCGCCACCGTGGTGAAGAGCGTTGCCAGTTCTTCCTGGAAGATCCGGCCCATCTGATTGGGGTTTTCAATGTAATAATAGTGTCCGCCGCCATGCTCGGCGATCATTTGCATGAGATCCTCATCATAGTCGCGGCCCAGGCCGAGGGTCGAAATGCGCACACCTTTCAAACGCGCCTCGCGCACCAACTCCTTGATCTGACGTGGATCGGTGATCCCTTGATTGGCGAGGCCATCGGACAAAAGCAAGACACGGGAGAGCGCCGCCTCGCCTGTCTCAGCGCTTCCGACTTCTTCGACGCCGCGCATCATGCCGCCGGTGAGATTGGTGGACCCGCGCGGGGCAAGGCCATTAATGAGATGTTTGATGGTATAGGCGCTTTCAACGCGCCCTATCGGCCAAAGCACATTGATCTGATCGTCATATTCCACGATGGAAAGAAGATCTTTCGGCGTGAGCTGGTCCACCGCCATACCGGCGGCGCGTTTTAGGTAATCCATCTTGCCGGCATCCTCCATGGACCCGGAGCGGTCGAGCACAAGGCCGAGATTAAGGTCCGGACGCGTTTCGTCTTCTGAGGTCTCTTTGGCGATCGCCTCAAGATCGATCAGCACATAGATGGGACCCTCATAGCCCCGCAACACCTTGGGGTGATCCATTTCTACCCGCGCGCTAAGCGCGGCTTTGTCTGGCGTGACTGTCCACCCCGTCAATAAAATACTGGCGCCAACTATCGCGGCAAACCGTTTCAAATAAAAAAACATATGGTCCCTCCTCGTACCAAAACCCCTTCGAGGTAGAAACAAGCCTAGGTCCTGAATGTGGCGGAACCTCTCTTGGAATCAGGCAAGATTGAGGAGATCATTAAATCCAGTTAACCACGCTCCTTTACGGTTTGGGCAGAATTACCCCTTTAAATTTCGACTGAAATTTGACGCAATTGCTGGAGGGGCCAGCCCGATGACCCAACAAATCTTAGCGAGCGCACAGCCTTTGGCAGCGCCTCAACAAAGCGCACCAATTGGCCGGATTGTTGGCATTTCCGGGTCAACCGCGCAAGTCGAACTGAGTGCCCAGAGAACGGGCGACGACAGCGTCCGGGTCGAAATGGGCGCCATTATGAAGGTTACGACCCCCTTCTCGGTTGTTATTGGAATTGTCGCGGGACTTTCCTCACCCCGGTCAGGGCATGACGGGGGCGGCGATGTTCGGCTTGCCAAACTGGAGCTGGTAGGTGAACTGACGCCAGAGCTTGATGAGAACGACGCCTCGCGTGCTTCTTTCCGCCGCGGGGTTTCTATATTTCCAACATTGGATGATGCGGTTTTCTCGACAGGCAGTGACGAACTTGCGCTGATCTATCGGGCGAATGACAAATATAAGGTGCGTTTGGGTGCTTTGCATCAGGACCCTTCTATCCCCGCCAATGCCCTGACAGAAAAACTTCTCTCGAAGCATTTTGCGATTCTGGGCACCACCGGCACAGGCAAGAGCTGTACGACCGCGCTTCTCCTGAGAGGCATTTTGTTCCATCACCAGAATGCGCATATTGTCCTGCTCGATCCACACAATGAATATCACAGCACCTTCGGCGCCCGGGCGGAGCGCATCGATCAGAGCTCGCTTGAAATCCCCTATTGGCTTCTCAATCAGGAGGAAGTCATTGAGGTTCTGGCCGGCAATGACGCACACCGCGATGCAGAGATTGATATTCTCAACGAGCTGATCCCGGAGGCGAAGCGCCTTTATCAATCCGGTGGCGCGCGCGTGGCTGTGCAGTCGGCGCGCCGGGTGCGCCAGACTGGCGGTGTATCCGTCGACACGCCCTCGCCTTACCGATTGTCTGATCTTTTGCGCCTCATGGACCAGGAAATGGGGCAGCTTGATCGTCCGCGTGAACTCATGCCCTACAAGCACCTCAAAAACCGGATCGAAAATCTGCAAAATGATGCGCGCTATAGCTTCATGTTCGGCACCTATCAGGTGTCGGACCGGATGTCCGAAATTCTTGGCCGCATATTCCGCATCCCAGTCGATGGCAAACCGCTCACGATCCTGGACCTTTCCGGGGTTCCGGCGGAAATCCTGAATGTGGTGGTTTCGGTCATCGGACGGCTCGCCTTTGATCTTGCTGTCTGGAGCGAGAAGGCGGTGCCGATAACGCTCGTCTGCGAAGAGGCGCACCGCTATATCCCCGCCGCCTCAGGCCTCGGTTTTGAGCCCGCCAAGCGCGCGCTCGGACGGATCGCCAAAGAGGGCCGTAAATACGGGGTTTCTCTCGGTCTCGTAACACAGCGGCCGTCCGAGCTCTGTCCAACCATTCTATCCCAATGCAATACGGTCTTTTCCCTGCGCATGTCGAACAAGAAGGACCAGGATTTTGTCAGCGCGGCCCTGTCGGATTCCTCTGGCAGCCTGCTCGACTGCCTGCCTGCGCTTGGGGACGGCGAAGCCATTGCGGTCGGCGAAGGGGTGACCATGCCCATGCGGGTGCGCTTTGATCAATTGCCGCAGGATGCCGTGCCCCACGGCAAGGCCGGCAAGTTTACCGAAGCCTGGAACGACGATGTGGACAGCGCTCACTTCCTTACCGATGTGATTGCCAGCTGGCGCCATCAAAGGGAAGAAGAACCCACTGAGGTTTGACAAAATCGGGAGCGCGCGTGAGACTGGAGGGGTTGCTTTCCCTCTTCTCCTGAACGCCCTCCCATGCCGCTTGAAACCCTTTCCACTGACGACTTTATTACCCGTGCTGAAGAAGGCGCGGGAATTGCTGGCGTTCATCTAAAGGGCGCCGACCTCAGCGGCTTGACCTTTGAGGACCTCGCCCTCGAAAACTGCTTCTTTGAAGATATAACGGCCGAGCAATCTGAATTTGAGGGGCTGGAAGCGCGCGGCTGCCGGTTTCACGATTGCCACTTTCGCTCCGTTAGTTTTAACGATGGTGTTTTTGAAAATTGCAGCTTTATCGAAGACGGTCGCCATGACGGGGCCCGCTTTCGGTTCTGCCAGTTTCGCGATGCGCGGCTGAAGGGCTGTAATTTGAGCTTTGCCAATTTCGAGCGGTCAGACCTATACGGCATTGAGATCGAGGACTGTCAGTTTCGCGGAGCGGATCTGGCGGGCGCGAGTTTTTCACGGCAACTTTCGCGCACCAAGTCACTGGTGCGGGTCTCCCTCAAGAAAAGCAATTTTGAACACGCCAACCTCAGGGGGCTCACCTTGCAAAACCTGCAGGCGGAACAGGTGCGCTTTGCCTATGCGGCCATGGAAGAATGCGACCTGACGGAGGCCGCACTTCTAGAGTGTGATCTTGGCGGCGCGGAGCTCCTCTCAGCGGATCTTACCCGCGCCAATCTCTGCGGCTCCAACCTGTCAGGCCTCGACCTCAGGCTCCTTAAGTCCTACGATGGGTTGATCATCCTCGACCATCAACAGAGCCAATTGCTCAAGGAAATGGGGCTTGAGGTGCTGTAAGGGAGACATGGAGCGGGTGAAGGGAATCGAACCCTCGTCGTAAGCTTGGGAAGCTTCTGCTCTACCATTGAGCTACACCCGCCTTAACCGGAGGCGGACCCTAGCACAGGTCACAGTCTCGTGAAAACGACCATTCGCAGCTTCCGAGGAGAAAATTTTCGGGCTATTCATGGTTCCCATGAACAAGATAGATGATCTTCTTGGGGCCGCGCATGCCCTGCCGAAATTTACCGATCCCCGGATTACCGCCAAGGGGGAAACCCGGGCGAGCGTGGCGCTTACCCGTCTCGACACCTTGTGGCTCAACACAGGCACGCAGTGCAATATCACCTGCGCCCATTGCTATATCGAATCGAGCCCGACCAATGACGCCCTCTCCTATCTCACCCTCGCCGAGACGGCGCCTTTCCTGGATGAGGCGCTGGCCATGGGCACGCGGGAGATCGGTCTGACCGGGGGCGAGCCTTTCCTAAACCCAGAGACACCGGCCATTATTGAGGCCGCGCTTGCCCAAGGTTTTGAGGTGCTGGTGCTGACCAATGCCATGCGGCCCATGATGCGACCAAAAGTGCAAGATGCCCTCAAAGCGCTTCTTCAAGCTTACGGGGAAAAACTCACCCTGCGTATCAGTCTTGATCACTACACCGCTGCCCACCACGACGAAGAGCGTGGGGTCGGTTCATTCAAGAGCGCACTTGAGGGTCTGAAATGGCTCTCCTCCCATGGCTTTCAACTCGACATCGCCGGGCGGCTGCGCTGGGGTGAAAGCGAAGAGGAGACCCGCGCGGGCTTTGAAAAGCTCTTTGCGGCCGAGAGCCTTGGCATCGACGCCCGCTCGCCGCGCCATCTGATGCTGTTCCCAGAAATGGACCCCAGCGAGGATGTGCCGGAGATTACCACCGAGTGCTGGTCGATCCTCGGCAAGGACCCCAAGGACGTCATGTGCGCGTCGAGCCGCATGGTGGTCAAACGCAAGGACGCGGCGGGCCCTTTGGTTCTCCCCTGCACGCTCCTTGCCTATGATCCTCAGTTTGAAATGGGGCCGACCTTAAGCGCCGCGCAAACCGCCAGCGGCGGGGCCATCGAAGAAGGCGCCGTGCGGCTGAACCACCGCTTTTGCGCCAAGTTCTGCGTGCTCGGCGGGGCAAGTTGTTCGGCTTAAAATTATTCGGCGCGGAAATGCTTTGAGAGTTTCAGGCCCTGACGCTGATAATTGGAGCCAATGCCTTCGCCGTAAAGGCTCGCCGGGCGCGCCTGCATTGGCTCAAAGACAAAGCGCCCGACAATCTGACCATCCTCCAGGATGAAGGGCACATCGTGGCTGCGCACTTCCAATACTGCGCGCGAGCCATGACCGCCCGCTGCATCGTGGCCAAACCCGGGATCGAAAAAGCCCGCGTAATGCACGCGGAACTCGCCGACCAGCGGGTTATAAGGCATCATTTCGGCGGCGTAGTCCGGCGGGATATGGATCGCCTCCTTGGAAACGAGAATGTAGAACTCGTCCGGATCCAAGATGAGATGGCCACGCCGGTCGGCATAGATCGGCTCCCAAAAATCGGAAACGGGGCAGGCCCCCGGCTTGTCTACATCAATAAGACCCGCATGATGCTTGGCGCGGTAGCCGACAAGACGGCTTTCCGGATCGCCTTTGAGATCCACCGTACAGGCAATGCCGCCATCAATATTGGCACGGCCTTGAACGAGAGTTTCTTGCGCATTCAATGCCACGAGCGCCTCGTCACTCATCAGCGGCGCGCCAGCGCGCAGGCGCAGCTGATTAAGACGTGAGCCCGGGCGCACTAGAACCGAAAACGTCCGTGGGCTGATTTCCGCGTAGAGGGGGCCCTTGTAACCAGCTTCAACCCGGTCGAACTCCGTGGCGCCATCGGTGATAAGCCGCGTAAAAACATCGATCCGTCCGGTTGAGCTCTTCGGATTGGCGGAAGCGGCAAGTTCTGCCGGCAGGGCCAGGCTCTCCATGAGCGGCACGAGATAGACGCAGCCGGTCTCCAGCACCGCGCCGGGCCCCAGATCAATTTCATGCATGAGCACTTCGTCGAGCTTGTCCTCGACCCTGGCGCCGGGACCGGGCAAAAAACTCGCGCGGATGCGCCAGGCTTTGCGGCCAAGGCGCAAATCCAAACTGGCGGGTTGAACTTGCGCGTCCTCAATGGGCGGCTCGCCGTAGAGCGCCTTTTGGGCGATCAGCTCTTGAAGCGCCTGTGCGGGCAAAATGCCAGTGGGAGCGGCCATGTGAAGCGAATTCCTCAAGTGGAGGAGAGGCGAATCTCTCGTTGAATTATCGTTATATTTCAATATGTTACGGAAAGCCAAGGGGCAATCGCCCCACAGAGTTATCCACAGGTCGGTTTGTGCAAAAAAGCGCAGTTTTCCGCGCCACATCGTGGTTAACACTGGATTCGGGCGGCCACATACCCCCAAGGGTAGGATCGCTCATTTGAGCTCACCTCGATCACACCGGCCTTGACCCGGGCGCGTGTAGCTTTTAAGGAGACTGACGTGGTGATTTGAGCCGACCGGCTTGCGGCCACGGGGGCGCACATTTGGCGACCCTAAATGCGCTAAAAGGTCGGGCGATGTGATAGACCCCGCCCGGATTGGAGCGGGGTTTTTTGTTGGAGACAGACCATGAGTGACAAATTCAGCGACGCCAAAAAAGAACAAGAGCAACAATGGGCGCTGCAAACCCGGATGGTGCAAGGCGGCCTTTTGCGCAGCCCCTTCGGCGAAACCAGTGAAGGGCTCTATCTGACCTCCGGCTATGTCTATGACAATGCAGAGCAGGCGGAGGCGCGGTTTAAAGAGGAAGACAACGGCTTTACCTACAGTCGTTATGAGAACCCAACCGTCGAAATGTTCCAGCAGCGCATGAACCTTCTGGAGGGTGCTGTGGATTCGCGCGCCACTTCTTCCGGCATGGCAGCTGTGCATGCAGCGCTCTTGTCTTTGCTCAGCGCTGGCGACCATATTGTGGCGGCCAAAGCACTCTTTGGCTCCAATCTTTTCATCATTCAGACCCTCTGCGCCCGCTTTGGCATTGAGCACACGTTGGTGGACGGCGCTGACCTTGACCAATGGAAGGACGCGATCCAGCCCAATACCAAGGTTTTCTTTTTTGAAACGCCTTCGAACCCCAATCTCACCCTGGTGGATATTGCGGGCGTGGCGGCGATCGCCCGGGAAGCGGGCATCAAAACGATTGTCGACAATGTTTTTGCAACGCCCATTTTGCAACGCCCTTTGGAAATGGACATCGACATTGTCGTTTATTCGGCCACCAAACATATTGACGGCCAGGGGCGCTGTCTGGGCGGCATTGTCCTGTCGAGTGACGGCAAATTTATCAAGGAAACGCTTCAGCCCTTCTTGCGCAACACCGGGCCGACCATGAGCCCGTTTAATGCCTGGGTGATGCTGAAGTCTCTGGAAACTCTTGAGCTGCGTGTCGCCCGCCATACGGACAATGCGGAAAAAGTCGCTCAATTCCTGGGCGCGCATCCAAAGATTGCCAAGGTTCTTTATCCGCACCATGAGAGCCATCCGCAGCTTGAGCTGGCGCAGCGTCAGATGGCGCGGGGCGGGAACATCGTGTCGTTTCAGATCGACGGGGACAAAGCGGCTGCTTTCCGCGTCGCCAATGAACTCAAGATCATCCGGATTTCCAACAATCTCGGCGATGCCAAGAGCCTGATTACCCATCCGAGCACGACGACCCACTTCCGACTGACCGAGGAAGCGCGCCAGGAGCTTGGCATCACCCCGGCCAATCTGCGACTGTCGGTGGGCCTTGAGGATGTAGATGATCTCTGCGCGGATCTCGACACGGCCCTTGCAAAAGCGTGAGGCCGGCCTTGCTTGACGACACGCGGGCAAAGGCTTAAGACCGCGGCTTGGGTAAATGGCGAGACTATCTCAGCATGAGTTATCAATCGACAACGCGAAATATCACGGTCCATGTGGACCCGGCCTATATGGATGAAGAATCCGCGCCGGAAGAGAATTACTTCTTTTTCTCCTACCACATCCGGATTGAAAATCAGGGTGAGGAGGCTGTGCAACTGCGCGCTCGACACTGGCGGATCACCGACGCGCACGGCCAGGCAGAAGAAGTTCACGGGGTTGGCGTTGTTGGCGAGGAACCACGCCTAAAGCCCGGCGATGCTTTTGAATATACCAGCGGGGCACCGCTTGCGACGCCCTCGGGCATTATGGCAGGCAGCTACACCATGGAGACCGATACAGGCGAAAAGTTTGACGTGACCATTCCAGCCTTCTCGCTCGACAGCCCCTATGAACAGGGCCGAATTCACTGATTTTCGGGCTGATATGGGCTTTGGCCTGAGTGTGACCCCCTACCTTTCCTGGCCGCTATGCTTTGAGGCCCGGAATTTTTGGTCTAAGGTCGGATTTCGCACGTAGAAGGTGCGTGCCCTATAAGGTCCCCTTCTTCAAAACGTCCCTGAAAAGGAGTTCATTCAGTGCCATCAGCTAAAAATGCTCCCATCGCCGAGAGCGCTCTTTCTGAACGCCCCAGCCGCGAGGAAGCCGAGGAGGCCGTCCGCACGCTTTTGCGCTGGGCGGGAGATGACCCGGCTCGCGAGGGTCTGCACGACACGCCGGCCCGTGTGGCTCGTGCCTATGAAGAGTGGTTTGCCGGGTACGACGATGATCCGGTGGAATATCTTCAGCGCACTTTTGAGGAAGTAGAAGGCTACGACGAGATCGTCCTTTTAAAGAATATTAGGGTGGAGTCATATTGCGAGCACCATATGGCGCCGATCATCGGTAAAGCCCATGTGGCCTATCTGCCTGACAGCCGGGTGGTTGGCATTTCCAAGTTGGCGCGAGTGGTGGAAACTTACGCCCGCCGCTTTCAGGTTCAGGAGAAAATGACTGCGCAGATCGCGCAATGCATTCAGGATGTATTGCAGCCGCGCGGCGTGGCGGTGGTGATTGAAGCGACCCACCAGTGCATGACCACGCGCGGGGTTCACAAGACCGGCGTTTCCATGGTGACCAGTAAAATGCTGGGAGCCTTCCGCTCCGACCCGATGACCCGGCGTGAGTTCCTGACCATCATCGGCAATCCGGCGAGTGTGATCAGCGACTGATCTACCCCATGACCCTTCGATCCCGCGACATGATTGAGAGGCTGATCTCGTTCGACACGACGAGCCGTCTTTCCAATCTGGCCTTAGTTGAATTTGTCGAGGATTACCTGAGGGGCTACGGGATTGCGCCCAAGCGCATTTATAACGACGACAAAACCAAAGCCAATCTGCTTGCGACCATAGGCCCTGATGTTGAGGGCGGGGTTGTTCTTTCCGGGCATACGGATGTTGTGCCGGTGGATGACCAGGACTGGACCAGCGATCCATTCATTGTTGATGAACGAGAGGACAAGCTTTTTGGGCGCGGCACAGCGGACATGAAAAGTTTTGTGGCGATTGCGCTTGCCCATGTCCCCGATATGGTCGCTGCTGATCTTAAACGCCCCATTCACCTTGCTTTTTCCTATGACGAAGAAGTGGGCTGTATCGGCGTTGGATCCATGATTGCGCACATGAGCGCGCATTTGCCGAGGCCCCGCGCGGTGATCGTGGGCGAACCCACCTCTATGCGGGTAATCAATGCACACAAAGGCATTCGTTCCTTTATGACCGAGGTTACCGGACTTGAGGCCCATTCGAGCCAACAGCAACTCGGCGTCAATGCGATTGTGATTGCGACCAAGCTCATCACATTCCTTTCCGATATCTTTGAGGAAATGAAAGAACGCGGGGATCCGAGCGGGCGTTTTGAACCGCCGCACACAACCGTCCAGATCGGTACCATTCATGGCGGGACCGCGATCAACATCATCCCCCACCACTGCTCCTTTGGTTGGGAGTATCGTTCCTTGCCATCGCAGGATGCTGATGAAATCTATCACCGCTTTCTTGATTATGCGGGCGAGCTTGAAGCACACATGCAAAAGATGTCGCCTCAATGCCGCATTGTTACACGCCAGCGCGCCCTGGCGCCGGGTCTCAAAGTCGATGAAGGCAGCGAAGCGGAAACGCTCGCTCTTGCCCTGGCGGAACAAAACGAAACTCATGCCGTGTCCTATGGCACGGAGGCGGGGCTGTTTCAGCAAGCCGAGATGCCAACGGTAATTTGCGGACCAGGCGATATTGCCCAGGCACACAGACCGGACGAGTTTATTGAGCTTTCGCAAGTTGCCGCCTGCGAGCGCTTTGTTCAGAGGCTCATTGAGGTGCTTGGGCGTTAGGCTCTGATTTCAAGGGGATTTCAAACTATTGAGCCGCATCAATGTCTTCGAGGGTGAAGTCATAGGTGGCGTTACAAAATTCGCAGCGCACATTAATCTGGCCGTCTTTGAGCATTTCCTGACGCTCTGCCTCATCGAACCGTTTCAGAACCGACAGGACACGGCCCGCATCGCAGGAACAGCCGGCCTGAAAGCCGCGCGCCTCAAAAACCCGAACACCATCTTCGTGGAACAGTCGAAACAAGAGCTGCTCGGGAGACAGCATGGGATCGAGCAGTTCGTGAGGTTCGGTTGTCGCTAGAAGAATATTGACCCGATTCCAAATTTCCTTCGGGTCTTCTTCACCGGCTATCTTCTGGCGACTGGGCTGGGGAAGGTGCTGCAGCATGATCGCGCCAGCACGCCAAGTTTCACGAGCGCCATTCTCCTGCGGGACAATGACCTGGGCGACCGCAGCACAAACTGAGGTTGCCAGTTGCTCGGACTGAAGAAAATAGGTTTGAATACAGTCGCCAAGATTGGCACCTTCAAGCGGCACAAATCCCTGATAGCGATCGGTCTCGGGTCCCTGATCAATGATCAATGCCAGAGAGCCTTTGCCAACCCAATCGGCAAGTGTGTGTTCACCTTCTGCCGCCTGTAATGCGGCGACATCGGTTTCGTTGTATTGGGCATAGGCGCGCACAGTATCCGGGGTAAAAAAATCGGCCACGATCATCGAGACCGGGCCATCACCAGATACCTGGAGTGATAATTTGCCTTCAAGTTTTAGGGAGGTGCCAAACATGACAACGAAGGCTAGAAGCTCGCCCACCAATTGCGACACCGGTCGGGGATAGTCGTGCTTGGTCAGAACCTCGTCGACCGTATCTCCCAACCGCACGATTTGCCCCCGCACGTCCGCATTTTCGATCTGGAACGGCAGGCAGATATTGTCCGGATTGGTTTCCGGTAACTGGGTCATGTCAGGCACCAGGTGAGCACTGCCTTTTGAGCATGTAGCCGGTTTTCCGCTTCATCAAAAACAACTGAACGGGGGCCGTCGATCACCTCGGCGGTCACCTCTTCGCCCCGATGTGCGGGCAGGCAATGCATAAAGATCGCATCCTGTTTGGCCTTGCTCATCAGGGTCTCATCAACCTGGTATGGCTGTAGCAGGTTGTGTCGGTTTTCTGCGTCCGTATCCCCCATGGAAACCCAGGTATCGGCGACCAGGCAGTCCGCGCCTTTAACGGCAAGGGCGGCATCGTCCAGCACCGCCACGCGCGCACCATTGGCTTCACCCCAGGCCATGACATGCTGTGCCGGGGCAAGTTCTGGCGGGCAGGCAAAATTGAGCCGGAAATCAAATTTTGCCGCCGCATGAACGAAAGATGCCGCCACATTGTTGTTGGCATCTCCGGCAAAGGTAATGAGCTGGTCCTTAATGGGGCCGCGATGCTCTTCGATGGTCAGGATATCGGCCAGCAGCTGGCACGGGTGGCTGTCATCTGTCAGGCCGTTGATCACCGGCACCGAGGCGTTCTTTGCAAGCTCAATCAGTTTCTCATGCTCATTCGTGCGGATCATGATTGCATCCACATAACGCGAGAGAACCTTGGCGGTATCTGAAATACTTTCGCCGCGACCCAATTGCAGATCGTCGCCGTTCAACAAAAGGGTCTGACCCCCAAGTTGGCGCATGCCGACATCGAACGAAACGCGGGTGCGGGTTGAGGGCTTCTCAAAAATCATCGCCAGAAGGCGCCCGTTGAGAGGCGCATCTGCATCCGGCACGCCTTTGGGAAGTCCTTTGCGCGTCTCTTTTAATCGGCGGGCAAGGTCCAAAATTTCGCGCAAAGCCTCAGCGGAAATATCAGACAGATCGAGGAAGTGCTTAGGCGTGCTCATGACTTGTTTTCAGAGAAAGACTTACAGGCCTCGCCCAGCTTCTCCATCGCTTCCTTGATGTGTTTATCTTCAATGATAAGTGGCGGTAACAGCCGGATCACATTGTCACCACCAGCAACGGTGAAGAGATGCCTGTCGCGTAGCGCCTGCAACATGTCGAGGTTCGGCACCTTGAGTTTGATACCGATCATCAAACCCTGACCCCTGATTTCTTCAATAACCTCGGGATAGGTGTCGGCCAACATCGACAATTGCTGCATCAGGTTCTTAGAGACCGCGTTGACGTGATCCAGAAAACCGGGTTCGAGCATGACATCAAGCACAGCATTGCCGACGGCCATGGCGAGCGGATTGCCGCCAAAGGTCGAGCCGTGGGTTCCTTTTACCATGCCTTTGGCCGCTTCTTCCTTCGCAAGACAGGCCCCTACCGGGAAGCCACCACCAATGCCTTTGGCGATCGCCATTATGTCCGGCTCAATGCCTGCCCATTCGTGGGCAAAGAGCTTACCCGTCCGGCCTGCGCCGCATTGCACTTCGTCCAGCACCAAAAGGATGCCGTGTTGGTCGCAAATCGCGCGCAGCTCGCGTAGCATTTCGGTCGGCACCGGACGGATGCCGCCCTCGCCTTGGATTGGCTCGATTAGGATGCCAGCGGTTTCGTCGGTGATGGCTTTCTTGAGGGCGTCCAGATCCCCGAAAGGCACCTGATCAAACCCTTGAACCTTGGGGCCAAAGCCTTCGAGGTATTTTTCCTGACCACCGGCGGCAATGGTCGCCAGGGACCGGCCATGGAAGGCGCCTTCAAAGGTTATCAGATGGAACCGCTCCGGATGACCGTTGGCCGCATGATATTTGCGCGCCATCTTGATGGCGCATTCGAGCGCCTCAACCCCCGAGTTGGTAAAAAAGACGGTGTCGGCAAAAGTCGCCTCCACAAGACGTTCGGCCAGGCGTTGCTGGCCCGGGATCTTGAGCATATTGGAGGTGTGCCAGAGCTTGCCGGCCTGTTCGACCAGCGCGGCCACCAAATGCGGATGAGCATGACCCAGCGAGTTGACCGCAATGCCGGCGGCGAAATCAAGGTATCGCTCGTTGTCTTTCCCGATCAGATAGACGCCTTCGCCTTTTTCGATGCCTAAATCCGCAGGTGCATAGGTGGGCAGAACAGCCGAGATCACAGGGGTAACTCCATTTTTCCTTGAGGGTGGTTTGTTTCGGGGTGGAAAGGCCACCCCTTTGAAAGGCGGCATATTAGGCCTCGGCCTACGCCTGTCAAACTCTTTCCCTTACGGGCTCAGGCTTTCAGCTTGTAGCCGCTTTTCAGCATCAAATGGACGCCGACCCAAAGAGCGGCATTAACCCCTATGACAAGTGTCACGCCTGTCATGAGGTTGCTCTCCGCTTCGCCGGTAAAGCCATAACGGAACCCATCGATCATGTAGAAAAACGGATTGAAATGACTGATCTGATACCAGGGCTCCGGCAGTCGGCTGACGGAATAGAATGTTCCGGAAAGAAAGGACAAAGGGGTGATGATGAAATTGACCACCGT
>SBHG01000175.1 GCA_006226305.1 Alphaproteobacteria bacterium
GACAAGCGATTGTTGAGCTGCCCGAGCGACTGGGCGGTTTTGGTGGCGCTTTCCCCAAGAGACTGGTTGAGCCGATGCGAGACCTTGTCGAGGCGTTCCTCAAGGGCTTTGGTCAGACGGATCTGGGCGCCCGTCTGCGCCTCGGTGACTTGTGCCAGTCGCCCCGCCAATTCGCTCTGAGAGGTGGCGAGCGCCTGCATCTGAGCTTCCAGCTGCGCATTGAGCATCTGTTCAGATTGCCGGGCCTCGCTGGCGCGGGTCTGGGTCTGAGACAGCGCCCGCAGCACCATCAACAGCGCGACCAGAATAAGTGCGCCAAGTCCCAGAAGGGCAAGGGCGAAGGGGGTCATTTCCATGTAAAAACGGCTCTTTTTATTGGGTTTTGGCGTAGCTTACGCTCATTTTAGCCGATTCGGGAGGGAAACCTCTGTGCCGCCCACCACCTCGCCTTGACGGCAAGGTTTTAGCGCCTTATGTCCAAGGCATGACAATATTACCCATTTTGGTTGCCCCCGATCCGCGGCTGAAGGTGATTTCCGAGCCTGTGGTGGACGTAACCGATGACATTCGCAAGCTCATGGACGACATGCTCGAGACCATGTACGACGCGCCCGGCATTGGCCTGGCGGCGGTGCAGGTTGGCGTGCCCAAGCGCGTGATCGTCATGGATCTGGCGCGCGAGGGTGAAGACAAATCACCCCTCTTCCTGGTCAATCCGGAAATCGTCGAGGCCTCTGGCGACCTTAGCGTCTATGAAGAAGGATGCCTGTCCCTGCCGACCTATTATGAAGATGTGGAACGGCCCTCCAAGGCAACGGTCACCTACCTTGATTATAACGGCGAGCGCCAGACGATTGAATGCGAAGGACTACTGGCGACCTGCATTCAACACGAAATGGATCATTTGGAAGGCGTCCTCTTCGTCGATCATATTTCCAAGCTCAAGCGCTCCATCATCCTGCGTAAATTGCAGAAGACGAAGCGTTTGCAAAAAGGGGCCGCTTGATCTGAGGCGGAAAGGCCCATGTCTTTAAGACTTGCCTTCATGGGAACCCCTGAATTTTCGGTGCCGGTTCTAAAAGCGCTCATGGCCAGCGAGCATGAGGTGGTGGCTGTCTATAGTCAGCCGCCGCGCAAAGCCGGGCGCGGCCACAAAGTCGCCAAGTCCCCGGTTCATCAATGCGCCGAAGCGGCTGGGATCAAGGTTTTGACGCCGCTCAATTTCAAGGATCCGGCGGATGTGGAGACCTTTAGGGCTCTCAATCTGGATGCAGCTGTTGTCGTCGCATATGGTCTGCTTCTGCCTGAGGCAATTTTAACGGCCCCTCGATATGGGTGCCTGAATATCCATGCCTCGCTTTTGCCGCGCTGGCGCGGTGCGGCGCCCATCCAGCGCGCCATCATGGCCGGCGATACCACAACCGGTCTCATGACCATGCAAATGGAAAAAGGTCTCGATACCGGCCCAATCTACGACACCGAGGAAGTCATGATCGGCGCGGATGAAACCGCAGGCGAGCTCCATGACCGACTATGCGCCCTTGGCGGGCCTTTGATCTTGAAGACGCTCTCCCGTTTGCCAGAAGGGGCCACACCCAAAGCTCAATCTGGCGAAGGGACGGTCTACGCCGCCAAAATCGACAAGGCGGAGGCGCAGATCAATTGGCGGCACACGGCTGAAGACATTGCACGTCAGGTGCGCGGCCTCAGTCCCTTCCCGGGTGCCTGGACGTGCTTGCCTGGATCCGGCGATCGCTTGAAAATTTTGAAGGCCCGCGCGATCGAAGGCACCGGCGCCCCCGGCACCATGGTAGGAGCGCCTTTAACAATCGCTTGCGGGCAAGGCGCCCTTGAAGTTCTGGAAGTGCAGCGCGCGGGCAAGAGCCCTTGTTCTGCGGCGGATTTTGCGCGCGGCTTTCAGATGGCGGCCGAAGACCGGCTGGGGGCAACATGACCAAATATAAGGCTATTGTGGAATATAACGGCGGCCCTTACGCCGGCTGGCAATTGCAGGAGGGTCATCTCACCGTGCAAGGGGTGATCGAGGCGGCCATCGAAAAGTTCTGCGGCGAGCCAGCGATCGTGCGCGCGGCGGGGCGCACGGATTCCGGTGTTCATGCGCTCGGACAAGTGATCGATTTTACTATCGACAAGGAGGTCAAGCTGGATGCGGTGCGCGACGGCGTGAACTATCACCTGAAACCCAATCCGGTTGCGCTTGTGACGGTCGAAGAGGTGGATGAGGATTTTTCTGCGCGCTTTGATGCCACCGAGCGGCACTACCTCTACCGCATCCTGGATCGCCGCGCGCCACCCACGGTGACCCGGGGTCTCGTTACCCACATTACCAAGGCCTTGGATGTAGAGGCCATGCATCACGCCGCTCAGGCGCTCGTGGGCAATCACGACTTTACCACCTTTCGTTCCTCTTCATGTCAGTCCAAGTCACCGGTTAAGACCGTGAACAGAATTTCTGTGTCGCGGGTCGGCGATGAAGTGCACATCAATGTGTCGGCGCGGTCCTTTCTGCACAATCAGGTGCGCAGCTTTGCGGGCACGCTCCTCAAGGTCGGCGAGGGCAAATGGAGCCGCCGCGATGTTGAACAAGCGCTGAAGGCAAAAGATCGCACCGCCTGCGGTCCCACCGCGCCGCCCGAGGGACTTTATCTGGTGCGGGTGGATTACGGTTCTGAGGACTAAAAGAGATTGACCAGGATCCGGATCAACTCATTGATTAGTCCGAGAATGATCAGGATGAGGGCACTGATAAAAACATTCAGGCCCGACGCAAATCGTATGATCGCCAATTCGTAGATCAGGCCGACGATGACCGCCAAGGTGAAGAGGCTGCCCGCTGTAATCGGGCTGAGCAGTCCGAGACCGTAAAATAGTATCGGGAAGAAATAGAGCCCGAATGCGAGCGCCTGCCCCCAGTTTCGAGCAATCACCATGTGAACGTAACGATCATTGAATTGGAGCAATCGACTGATCGGCACGAGAAAGAGGGGTAGGAGGGCAACATCCAGAAGATAGGCAACCAGCCAATGCCAGACATAGCTCCTGCCGCTGATAAGCTCCCCGCCGCTTTGCAGGCGTTGCAGAATACCCAGCTCCATCGTCAGGTTGTAATGCATCGCAAAGAACAGATAGTAGAACGGGACAAGCATGATTGGCGCGGCGAAGGATCGCCAAAACCCATCGGCGCTGATGTCGAATTCCTCAAAGGCACCCTTGTCCCAGAAGAACAGCCGCATTGCGCCCTTAAGCCCGGCGCGAACTTCTTCAGCGAAACTCATGGTGTCACGCTTTCGCGAAAATAGGCCTCCAGGACCCGGTGATAAATCTCTCTAAGAGTATCAAGCTCGGCAAGACTGACGTGTTCGTCTGATTTGTGCATGGACTGGCCTATCAGACCAAATTCAATAACGGGTGAATATCGTGAAATGAACCGCGCGTCAGATGTGCCGCCGCTGGTGGACAGGGCCGGTGTCAACCCCGTCAAGTCTGTCACCGCGTCCAGCACCAGATCAGTAAAGGCGCAAGGGGTGGTCAAGAAGGCCTCGCCGCTTGCCTTGGCGTGGAGCTCAAAATGCCCGCCCATTTCATTCTCCACGGCGGCAATTTCGCGTTCGATCCATCGGATCAAGGAGGCCTCGGTATGCAGGTTGTTGAAGCGGATGTTGAACCCAGCCTGAACCTCTGCCGGGATAACATTGGTGGCGTGATTGCCGGTATCGACGGTGACAATTTCAAGGTTGGAAGGCTGGAAGTGTTCATTTCCCTCGTCCAGCACATGGGCGCTGAGCCG
>SBHG01000048.1 GCA_006226305.1 Alphaproteobacteria bacterium
ATCGCCGAAGGGTGCCGCCAATCGGGCGCAGCGCTCATTGGCGGCGAAACCGCTGAGATGCCGGGGATGTATTCAGATGGCGACTATGATCTGGCAGGCTTTTCGGTGGGAGCCGCCGAGCGCGGACATTTGCTGCCGAAGGAAATGCAGGCCGGTGACGTGATCCTGGGGCTTGGCTCCAATGGGCTGCACTCGAACGGGTTTTCCCTGGTGCGCCGGCTTGTTGCTGACAATGGCATTGACTATGGGGCTCCTGCCCCCTTTGCCGAGGGTTTGAGCATCGGCGAGGCGCTCCTTATCGGCACGCGCATCTATGTGAAGAGCCTGATGCCGGTCATCCGCGCGGGCGAGGTCAAGGGTCTGGCTCACATTACGGGTGGCGGCTTTATCGAAAACATTCCGCGGGTTCTGCCGGAGGGTCTCGGCGCCGAGATCGACCTGTCCAGCTGGGAGGTTCCCGGCGTTTTCAAATGGCTTGATCAACTTGGCAATATTGGCCCGAAGGAAATGTTGCGCACCTTTAATTGCGGCATCGGCATGGCGGTGATCGTCGAGGCCGGACGAGCAGCCTCGGTAAGCGCCCAACTCACCGAAGCCGGTGAGCGCGTCGTGACTCTGGGCCGACTGGTTGACGGCGATGGGGTAAGCACCACCGGCACGCTTGGGCTTTAGACCTCATGGCGCGGCTTAAACTCGGCATTCTCATCTCCGGACGTGGCACCAATATGATGTCGATCATTGACGCCTGCAAGGATGAAGACTTTCCGGCAGAGGTCGTACTTGTCATTTCCAATCGCCCGGGTGCGGCGGGGCTTGAAAAGGCCGAGGCCGCTGGCATCAAAGCGCTCGCCATCGACCACAAGGCTTATGAGGGGCGCGAAGCCTTTGAAGAGGCGATGACGGCGGCTCTGGAAGCCGAAGGCGTTGAGCTTGTGGTCAATGCGGGCTTTATGCGCATTGTGACGGAGACATTTGTTAATCACTGGCTCGGGCGCAACATCAATATCCACCCTTCGCTCCTGCCCTCATTCCCGGGCATTCACGTGCATGAGCAAGCGCTTAAGGCTGGTGTCAAAATCTCAGGCTGCACGGTTCATTTCGTCACGGCAGAGCTTGATGGCGGCCCCATCATTGGCCAGGCCGCAGTGCCGGTCATGGAGGATGACACGCCAGACACCCTCGCCGCCCGTATCCTTGTTGAAGAACACACGCTCTATCCGCTCTGTGTGCGGATGATTGCGGAAGGCAAGGTCACTTATGACAATGGCCGCGCGGTGTTTGTGGATTAGCAAGCTCGTTAAAACTTGCCTCACCCTGAGGAGCGCGGAGCGCGTCTCGAAGGGCGAGGCCTTGTTTTATCATCCTTCGAGACGCTCGCTACGCTCACCCTCAGGATGAGGGCCGATTGCTTTGCCCCAGCCCCCGCCTTCGCGGGGGGACCAGACAAAAAAAGGCCTCGTGATTTCTCACGAGGCCCAATGGGTCTAAAAGACTTTGGGTTAGCCGACGATTTCAGCGTCGGTGAAGAAATAGGCGATTTCCTGAGCGGCGGTTTCAGGGGCGTCGGAGCCGTGCACTGAGTTGCGCTCGATATTTTCAGCGAAAGTCTTGCGGATGGTGCCCTCGGCAGCTTCTGCCGGGTTGGTGGCGCCCATGGTTTCGCGGTTCTTGAGAATAGCGTTTTCGCCTTCAAGCACTTGAACCACAACCGGACCGGAGGTCATGAAAGCCACCAGATCGCCAAAGAAAGGACGCTCTTTGTGGACGGCGTAGAAGCCCTCGGCTTGTTCCTGGGTCATGTGGATGCGCTTGGAGGCGACCACGCGCAGGCCAGCGTCTTCCAGCATGGCGGTGATTTTGCCGGTCAGATTGCGGGCCGTTGCATCCGGCTTGATGATGGAGAATGTGCGCTCGAGAGCCATGGGAATATTCCTTTGTTTTCTTTCAGAAAAGGTCGATTTGGCGCGGGTTATAACGGCGCTTTTGATTGAGAGCAAGAAGTGATATGAGCGGGCCCCATGTTACACATCAACGATCTCACCTACCGGATTGATGGACGGCTGCTGCTCGAAAAGGCGACAGCTGCTATTCCCGCTGGCCATAAGGTGGGCTTTGTCGGGCGCAATGGTTCGGGCAAAACCACACTTCTGCGCCTCATTCAGGGGGAGATCCACGCCGAATCGGGCTCCGTCTCTTATCCCAAGAGGGCCAAGGTGGGCGCCGTGGCGCAGGAAGCCCCCTCCTCGGCCAAGTCGCTCCTGGAAACGGTTTTGGAGGCAGACAAAGAGCGCTTTGACCTCTTGCGCGAGGCGGAAACCGCGACTGATCCGGCGCGGATTTCTGAAATCCAGTTGCGGCTTACCGATATTGGCGCACATTCCGCTCCAGCGCGGGCGGCGACAATCCTGAACGGACTGGGGTTTGACACTGAGGCGCAGGCGCGGCCCTGCTCTGAGTTTTCCGGCGGCTGGCGGATGCGGGTGGCCCTGGCGGCGGTGCTGTTTGCCGAGCCAGATCTTCTGCTGCTCGACGAGCCGACGAACTATCTGGATCTGGAGGGCACGATCTGGCTGGAGAGTTACCTTCGGACTTACCCGCACACAGTCTTGCTTGTCAGTCACGACCGGAACCTTCTCAACAAGGCGGTCGATCACATCCTCCATCTAGAAGGCAAAGGCCTGAAGATCTATGGCGGCGGCTACGATTATTTTGAACGCACCCGGCGCATGCAGCAAGAGCTGCAAATGAAAATGAAGGCCAAGCAGGAAGCTCAGCGCAAGCACATGGAAAGCTTCGTTGAACGCTTCCGCTACAAGGCCACCAAGGCCAAACAGGCGCAAAGCCGCCTCAAGGCCATTGCGCGCCTGGAACCCATTGCCTCGGTCACCGAAGAGCGCACCATACCCATCAATTTTCCAAACCCCAGCGAAATGCGCTCGCCGATCGTGCGCATGGAAAATACATCCGTGGGGTATGAGCCCGGCAAGCCAATCCTCTGCGACATCAATTTGCGCATCGATATGGATGACCGGATTGCTCTTCTGGGGGCCAACGGTAACGGTAAATCCACCTTTGCCAAGCTCATCGCCGGGCGGCTTGAGCATATGGACGGCTACCTTCGCCGCTCCAAAAAACTGGAGATCGCCTATTTCGCCCAGCACCAGCTTGATGAGCTGAACCCGGAAGAAACACCCTATGATCACTTCCGTACCCTGATGGGTAGTGAGGCGACGATAGCCCAAGTTCGCGCGCGCGCGGGGGCGGCCGGCTTTTCTTTTGAAAAGGCGGATGTCAAGGTCAAGCTCCTCTCGGGCGGCGAGAAAGCGCGGCTGTTGCTCGCGATTGCCACTTTCAAAGGGCCGCACATCCTGATCCTTGACGAACCGACTAACCACTTGGATGTAGACAGCCGGGAAGCGCTCATTCACGCCATCAATGAATATGAAGGCTGTGTGGTTTTGATTTCGCATGACCGCCACCTGGTGGAAACCTGCGCGGATCGCTTGTGGCTCGTCGCCGACGGTACCGTCAAACCTTATGAGGGCGATCTGGATGACTATCAAAACCTCTTACTTGGGCGTCCAAGCTCACCGGATGCGGTTGCGGGACCCCGCAGAGCCAAGCCAGTCAATGAGCGCCAAAAAGCACGGCGCACGACAGCGGAGCTCCGAAAGGTTTTGATCCCGATGCGCGAGCGGGTGCGCGCAGCCGAACGGCTGATGACACGGCTTGAAGAAGATCAAGTGAAGATCGAAAACGCGCTCGCGATCCCGAATATCTATAACGACCAACCGGAGCGGGCAGCGCGCTTTGCCAAAAAGCGCGCCGAGCTCGGACGTCAACTGGAAGATGCCGAAGAGGAATGGCTCCAGGCGTCAGAGGCCCTGCAGGAAGCCGAGGCTGAGTTGGGGTGATGTACACCTCTCCATGCGTGTTCGCGCGCAGGCGGGAACCCAGGGGCGACAAATAGAAGCCTCATGCTGAGGAGAGCCCGAAGGGCTCGTCTCGAAGCATGGCGAGAAGGGCACATCCTTCGAGACGCGCGACACGCTCCTCAGACTGAGGTACTTTAGTTACACTGGCCCCCGCCTTCGCGGGGGAACCGGGGTTCGTAGAGATTTGTCTAACGGCTTTTACTCAAGCCTTCTTTTCAAAGCTGCCGCTTTCGCCCTGCTGCCAATAAGACACGGGCAGTCCTTCGTCCTTGGCGCGTTTCCACTCCGCGCGGGCGGCGGCGAGAGCCTCAGGGTCGTTTCCATCGAACACAAGGATGCAACGCCCAAAATCGGAAATGTCACCGCGTTCGGCTTGATCGATCAAGAAAAGCACATTGGCTTGGTTGGTGTTTTCCTGCGCCCCCGTGAGCAGGATGGGTTGACGCTCCGCATGGGGCTCAGTGTTCAACCCGTGAGGCAAGAACCCATCATCGCGATAGGTCCAGAGGGTGTTGGACAGGGACGGCAATCGCTCTTCGACGCCGCCCCTCACCAAAGCGCGCCAGCCCCGCTCCCGGGTTTTTTCCAGGAGCGGCGGCAAAGCGCGGTCAAGGGTCCATTGCTCTAGATGGTAGAACCAGATTTCCGGCCCTGATGCGGTCATTTTTCCTCAACGGTATCCGTAAGCCATTGGTTGAGAAGCCGCACTCCATAGCCGGCGCCCCAGGAGCGGCACATGGGGTTGTGAGGGGCCGCAAAGGCCGTGCCCGCGATATCGAGATGCGCCCACGCCACCTTGTTGGAGAACGGCTCCAGGAAAGCGGCGGCGCAGGAAGAGCCCGCATCACGGCCCGTGGAGTTGCGCAGGTCGGCAAACTTTGACTTCACATTCTTGCGATGAACGTCATTGAGCGGCATTTGCCAGAGGCCCTCGCCGGAGGCTTTGGACGCGGCAAGCAGCTCTTCGGCCATCATGTCGCTATTTGTAAAGAGGCCGGCCTGATCATGTCCAAGCGCGATCACGATGGCGCCGGTCAAGGTTGCCAGGTCCACCATTTTCTTCGGCTTGTACTGGGTTGCCGTGTAGTACATGGCATCGGCAAGCACCAGACGCCCCTCGGCATCCGTATTGATAACCTCAATAGTGTGGCCAGACATGGCCGTGACAATGTCGCCCGGACGCTGGGCGTCCGCGTCAGGCATGTTTTCAACCGCGGCAACGACCCCCACTACATTGACCTTGGCATCACGGGCCGCAAGGACCGACATGAGACCGGTCACCGCAGCCGCGCCGCCCATGTCGCCTTTCATGTCTTCCATGCCCGCGCCAGGTTTAAGAGAGATACCACCGGAGTCAAAAGTCAGACCCTTGCCGACAATGGCCACCGGCTTTTCATCCTTGGGGCCGTTCATCCATTCCATGATGATGAGCTGGGCCTCGTTGGCACTACCACGGGACACCCCCATGAGCGAGCCCATGCCGAGTTCGCCCATTTGCTTTTCACCAAGCACTTTGACTTTAACGCCAAGGTCGCCCAGCGCCTTGCAGCGAGCGGCGAAGTCTTTCGGGTTCAAGACATTGGCGGGCTCATTGACCAAATCCCGGGCAAGGATGACACCGTCGCTGAGATGGTGGAGCGGCTTCCAGGCAGCCCGAGCCTCGACAAGGTCGTCGACGAGCATGGTAACCTTGTTCAGTTTCGGCTTTTCATTCGCCTTCAACTTGGTGTGGTATTTATTAAAGCGATAAGCGCCCAAGGAGGCGCCAAAGGCCAGATTGGCGGCAACATCGGCCTCATTCATGGCCACGCCCTTGGGCAGGTCCACCGCCAAGGAGACGACTTTCGTCTTGCCGATGTTGGCGTTGACGAATCGCCCGCCCAGGGTTTGCGCCCCATTAGGGGTCAGGTCCGCCGGTTTGCCGAGACCAAACAGGATAATCCGATCGATCGAGGTGCCTCGGGCGGCAATAATCTCAACGGATTGACCCTTTTTGCCGGTGAATTCGGCAGCTTTCATGGCCTCTTTCAGGACGCCTTTGGTGCGTTTATTGAGGCTTTCGCCGAGGGGGCCCAGAGCCGATCCGTCAAAAACGGTCAGAGCCAGGGCGCCGCCCTTCGGCAGGGCTTTCTTTGCAAAGGTAATATTCACAGGGGATGTCCTCCTTGACTTCCAATTCCAGCTGATTTCTCAGGGCTTTACCATAGGGCCACGAGATTCTTGGCCTTGCATGGGCTGACAGGCTAGTCTATGCCTCCTGAGGCCCCGAGAACCGGGGTTTTTCAGACTCATGGCTCTATCTATAGGGCGGCGCTGGGGAAAGGACAAGACAGGGACCGATGAATAGGCTGGCCCGTTATATTTTTACACAGGCAGCGGGGCCGCTGTTCTTCTTCACGCTCATTCTGGGCGGGATCATTTGGCTTACTCAGTCGCTGCAAATGCTCGATCTTGTAGTCAACCGGGGCCAGTCGGCCGGCGTCTTTGTCTATCTGAGCCTCCTGATGCTGCCGAGCCTCTTGTCCGACGTTTTACCTATCGCCCTCTTTAGCGCCATCTTCTATACGCTCCACCATTTACAGAACGACAGCGAGCTGGTTGTCATGTGGTCGGCCGGATACAGCAAGCTGCATATTGCCGTGCCGATCCTGGCGCTGTCGGGCCTGGCCTTTGTGCTTAATGTTTTTCTCAATCTTTATCTTATGCCGTCTAGCTATCGGGCGATGAAAGACAAGGTTTATGAAATCCGGTCGGATCTGGCGACACAGCTGATCAAAGAAGGCACTTTTACCAACCCCTCAAAAGGGCTGACGGTTTATATTCGTGAGGCAACCAGCGCTGGCGAGCTTAAAGGCATCCTGGTTTACGACACAGTCACCAACAACCACCCGACCACTTATATGGCGGAAAGCGGCCGCCTCATTCGCAAAGACCGCGAGCCCGAGTTGATCATGCAGAAGGGCAATATTCAGACCGTCTTCGATGAGAACCTTGCTCCGGCATATACAAGTTTCGACAAATACTCGCTGGACCTGTCGGCCTTTATCTCGGAGCGCACGGAGGTGCGTCGGGAATATCGTGAGCGATATCTTTCGGAGCTTTTTACGCCGGACCTGACCAAGCCCTGGGATGCAACGAATGCCAATCGGCTGCGCGCCGAAGGGCATAACCGCCTTGCCTCGCCTTTTTATAATGTCGCTTTTGCTTTGATTGCCGTGGTGGCCATTGCCGGCGGCACTTTTAGCCGCCGCGGCACGGGTCGCCGCCTGTTGCCTGCCGGCATTGCCGTGCTGGTCGTTCGTATTTTCGGCTTTGCCGCGCAAAACGCGACCTCTTCAGCCACCATTCTGGCGGTCCTGCAATACGCCCTGCCGATCGGGACGATTTTGGTATGTCTGTTTTTACTTTCTGATTGGCGTGCCTACGCGGAAAAATGGAACATTCCTGTGCCCGGACGCAAACCAATATTGCCCTATCCACCTGAAACGGAGGAACCGGCATGAGACTTTCGCTCACCCTGACACGTTATCTTGGACGTCAGTTTCTGACAGGAATATTGATCGTTCTTTTTGCGGTCCTCATGCTGGTTTTTGTCATCGACTTTGTGGAGACGCTGCGCAAATTCGGCGGGCGCGAAGGTGTTGAGTTTGGGCTCATGCTTTCGATGAGCCTGTCAAAACTACCCGGACTGGCTGAGAAGCTTATTCCTTTCACCGTGCTGTTTGGCGGCATGTGGACCTTTACCCGATTGACCCGCAGTCATGAACTGGTGGTCGCCCGGGCCGCAGGGGTTTCTGTCTGGCAGTTCCTCGCGCCGGCACTTGGCATCGGATTGTTCCTGGGGATTTTCATGGTTGCCGCTTTCAATCCATTTGCGGCCTCCATGAACGCACGCTATGAGCGGCTCGAAGCGCGCTATGTCGAAGGTCAGGAAAGCCAACTCTCGGTGTCCAGCAGCGGGCTTTGGCTGCGGCAGGGAGATCGGAAAAATCAGAGCGTCGTCCACGCGGTTGAGGTCCATGATCAGGGGTTGCGGCTGGAGCAGGTCGTCTTGTTGTTTTACAAAGGGGTCGATGAATTTCAGTACCGCATTGATGCCAAGGAAGCGCGCCTAAGCGCCATGTCTTGGCAGCTTACCGATGCCTGGATCAGCAGGTTGGATGCCGAGCCTGAATTCCACGGCGACTACAGTGTGCCGACGACCCTCACCATCAGCGACATCGAGGACAGTTTTGCCAGCCCGAACACCATGTCCGTGTGGGAACTGCCACGGTTTATTCGGATGGCGGAAACCGCCGGATTTTCCGCGACACGACATCGAATCCACTGGCATTCTATTCTCTCCGAGCCATTGCTTTTGTGTGCCATGATTTTGATCGCGGCGACCTTCTCTCTTCGCATGGCGCGTCTTGGCGGTGTTGGCCGCCTTATCTTCGCAGGGATTATGACAGGTTTTGGGCTTTACTTCTTTACAGACCTGACCGAGGCGCTGGGCCTGTCGGGCAGTCTGCCCGTGGCACTGGCGGCCTGGGCGCCGACCGGAATCGCCGCTCTGGGTGGCACGACAATGCTCTTCCATCTGGAAGACGGGTAAGGGACCCATGGGGATTGATGTCAAACGATATGGTGTAGCAGCGCGCTGCCTGGCGACGTTCCTGATGAGCAGCAGCGCGCTCATGCCTTTGTGGGCCGAAGAGGTTGTCACAACCCAGGAAGCCCCACCGGCTGTTAATCCGCTTGATGAGGGCAGTGTGCTGCTGGAGGCGGATGAAGCGCTATTTGACCCGGATCGAGGGCTTTATATCGCTCGCGGAAATGTCGAGGCGACCCATGACGGGCGGACCCTGATGGCCGACGAGCTCACCTATGACCAGAACACCAACCAGATAATCGCGTCGGGCCGCGTTTCCATTCAGGACGAAAATGGCGGCGTGATTTTTGCCGAACGCGTGGAGCTTGATGGCGCCTTAAAGGACGGGATCATTTACACCATGGGGGTTCTGCTTGACGAAAACACCCGCATGGCTGCCGCCAAAGTGCGCCGCGAGGGCGATGTGCTACAAATGGAAAATGCGGTGTACAGTCCGTGCAAGGTTTGCAAGTCCACCGGCGACACCGTGCCCCTGTGGCGGATCAAGGCGCTCAAGATCACCCACAATAAGGCGGCGCAGTCCATTACTTATAGCCATGCCTATCTTGAGTTTGGCGGCATACCGGTGTTCTACACGCCTTACTTCAGCCATGCGGACCCAACGGTGCCGCGCGTTTCAGGCTTTCTGGTACCCCGGATTGGTAACTCATCGGACCTCGGCAACTTCATCGAGACCCCTTACCATTTCGTCTTGGCGCCCAACTACGACATGACCCTGACCCCGTTCCTGATGTCGGAGGAAGCGCCGGTCTTTAAGGGTGAGTTCCGCATGCGAACCCATAGCGGGCAATTTCAGTTCGACGGCAGTGTTACACAACCCTCGCGCCGGGATGCCTTTGGCAACACAATTGAGGGGACCGACAATCGGAATCACCTGTTCGGAACAGGCCGATTTGAACTTTATGGCGATTGGGACTGGGGCTTTGACGTTGGTCTGACCAGTGATGACACCTACCTTAAACGCTACGATATTTCTGACGAGGACGTGCTGACCAACCGGCTCTATACATCGCGCTCCATGGGCCGCAACTATACCAATATCGAAAGCCTTTATTTCGTGAGCCTGCGGGAAAAGGATGTAATGGGCGTTACCCCGGTCGTCCTACCCAATGCGACCTTTGAGTATTTCCATGACACACCGGTCCTCGGCGGCACCCTTTCGGTTAAGGGTGGCGGGCTGATGTTGTACCGGGAAGAAGGAACAGACACGCAGCGCCTTTCCATAGAGCCCAGTTGGACCCGCAACTTTTCGACCCGAAACGGACATCTTTTCAAACTGTTCGGACATGTGCGGGCCGACGTCTATCATTCGACTGAGCTGTTTGAGAGCACCACCGCTGTTTCGGATAAGGACGAAGAGTTCACGGCGCGGGTCATCCCCACCCTGGGGGCCGAATGGCGCTATCCACTTTACCGGCAACGGGGCACGGTGACACAAATCCTCGAGCCCATTGCGCAATTGGCGCTCAGCCCCTATGGCGGCAATCCGGATGAGATCCCGAACGAAGACAGTCTGAGTTTTGAGTTCGACGACACAAATTTGTTCTCGGATAACCGCTTCCCGGGGCTCGACCGCCATGAAGACGGCGTTCGGCTCAACATCGGACTTCAGGCGTCGTTTATTGGCCAAGGGTCGGGTGAGAACAGTTTCATGTTCGGTCAGAGCTTCAGGCTCAAGGAGAGCACACTCTTTGACCCGACCACAGGGCTGGATGAGACCAATTCTGATTATGTCGGGCGGCTGATTCTGTCACCCTCGCAATATTTTGCCATGACGCACCGGTTCCGGTTGGACAAGGACGATTTGAGCTTCCGGCGTAACGAAGTTGATCTGACCGGGGGCACGCCGGACTACAACCTCAAATTGGGCTATCTGAAGCTTGCTGCCGAGCTCTCAGCCAGCGGTTTGGAGGAGCGCGAGGAACTGAGCGCCGAAACCCACCTCAAAATTCGCGGAAATTGGTCATTTCAGGCCAATGGGCGGCGGAATTTGGCTGATGGAGAGATGGTTAAGGCGCAGGCAAGTTTCGTCTATAAGGACGAATGTACCGAATTTGAAATTGCCGTTCGGCGTCGTTTTACCCGTTTCCGGGATATCGAGCCGGCAACCTCAATCTTCTTCCGAATCCGGCTTACGACACTAGGCTAGGGGCGGAAATAGAAGCCATTGATTTTGCGACATTTCTTTGTATTCTGGCGGCAAATTTCAGCCGCAATTGCGGTCTAGAAAAGGCCCCTCCCGGGCCTTGTAGCATTGGATGAGTTGATGATTTTGAGATCCCTGGCCATGGCGTTCGCCCATATCCGCGCCGTGTTTGTGGCGGTTTTGCTCTCAGGAACGCTGCTGGCGCCCGCCGCATTCAGCGAGGACGTGGGCGGAATTGCGGCCGTCGTCAACGACGAAGTGATTTCAAACTACGATGTCCAGCAACGGGTCAATCTGGTGATTTTTTCTTCCGGCGTCAAAGCCGAGGGAGCCGATCTGGAGCGCATTCGCAATCAGGTTCGCCGGACGCTGATTGATGAAACCTTGAAGATTCAGGAAGCCCGGGAGCTCGACGTGGAAATCTCCTCCCAGGAAGTCGATGACGCGATCCAGGCTATGGCCGCTGACAACAATATGACGGTCGATCAAATCATCAAGCTCCTCAATGACAACAATACCAACGTCACCACCCTACGTCGGCAGATCGCTGCCGACATTGCCTGGGAAACCATCGTGCGCGGCATGTTTGCCTCGCGGGTATCTGTGACCGAGGAGGAAGTAGACACGGTCTATCAGCAGACGTTAGAGAGCTCGAACGAAGCTCAATACATGCTTTCAGAAATTGTCCTGCAAATTGAATCGCCGGATAAAGACGCACAGGTCCAAACCGCGGCCAACGACCTTTATGAGCAGCTGTCGCGCGGCGCCCAATTTGCCAATCTTGCGCGGCAATTTTCGCAAAGTGCATCGTCCAGCCAGGGCGGTGAAATCGGTTGGATCCAACGGGGTCAACTCGCGCCTGAGCTTGATGCCGTGCTGCCGGATCTGCGCATTGGTGAGGTGACCAAGCCGATCCGCACGATCAATGCTTATTACATCCTGGCCCTGCGCAACAAAAAGGACGCCGGCGCGGGCGATGTCATGAACGCCAAGGTAACCTTGCGCCGTCTCGTGGTGCCTGTGGATTTGAATTCGGCGCAGGAAGAAATTGCCGCGGCTGCCAATTATATCTATTCCCTCACTCAAAAAGTCCGCTCCTGCGAGGGATTGTCGGCTTTGAAATCAGACCTGCCCACAGCTCAGTTGGCACCCAATCAGGAAATTGTCATCTCGCAACTGCCGGATACCTTCAAAGGGGCAGTTTTGCAGCTCAAGGTCGGCGAAGTCTCGCCGCCAATGCTGTCCCAACAGGGCTTTCAGGTGATTGCACTTTGCGCGAAAGAAGACGCAGTGGCGGAATTGCCCAGCCGGGAAGAAATCGAAGGACGCCTGTTTAACCAGCAACTTTCCATGTTGGCACGCCGTCATATGCGTGATTTGCGCAACGATGCCATTATCGACATCCGATGACGACAAGGCGGCCCATCGCTCTGACCATGGGCGAGCCGGCGGGGATCGGCCAGGAAATCACGTTAAAAGCCTGGGAACGTCGACAAAAAAACAGCACCCCGCCTTTCTATCTCATTGCCGACCCTGATTGGCTAAAACATCTGACCGAGCGTCTTGGCGTATCGGTGCCTGTTGCACAAATTGAGGCTCCGATGGAGGCGCTGGAGGTCTTCGAGCATGCCCTGCCGGTGCTTCCCCTCACCCTTCCAGCGACACCTGAGCTTGGGAGACCTTGCGTCCAGACCGCGCAGACAGTTATTGCCTCAATTGAGAGGGGGGTGAGCGCCTGTCTTTCCGGAGACGCGGCGGCGGTTGTCACCAACCCCATCCAAAAGAGTGCTCTTTATGACGCGGGTTTCCAATATCCGGGCCACACCGAATATCTGGGTGTCCTCGCACAAAAGGCTCAGGGACAGCCCACACCGCCTAAGCCCATGATGATGCTCTCCCACGAAGCCCTGCGCGTGGTGCCGGTTACAAGCCACGTTCCGCTCAGCGTAGCTATCAGCAATCTGACCACAGATTTGATTGCAGAGGCCGCTCGCCAACTGGATCAGGCGCTGCGCCAGGATTTCGGCTTTCACCGACCCCGGATTGTTGTCGCGGGGTTGAACCCCCATGCCGGTGAAGGCGGGGCGCTCGGCCGCGAAGAAATTGAGATCATCGAACCTGCCATCGAAAAACTTCAATCAGAAGGGCTCGATGTCAAAGGTCCCTTGCCAAGTGATACGCTCTTCCACTTGGCAGCTCGGATGGACTATGACGCGGTCTTGGCCATGTATCACGATCAGGCGTTGATCCCGCTGAAAACGATCGACTTTGATACCGGGGTTAATTCGACCCATGGGCTGCCTTTCGTGCGCACGTCGCCCGACCACGGCACAGCGCTTTCGTTAGCCGGTACAGGAACGGCCTCGGCGCGCAGTCTCGAAGCCGCCCTGGTGCTTGCAGATTTCATCGCTGCACGCCGGGCTAATTCCCCGCTGTCACGATCATGAACGAACTGCCGCCCCTTCGTGATGTCATTGACGCCCATGGGCTTCGGGCCAAAAAGGCGCTTGGCCAAAACTTCCTGCTCGATCTCAACCTCACCCGCAAAATCGCGCGGGCTGCGGGCTCACTTGAGGCAACGACCGTTCTGGAGGTGGGGCCCGGGCCTGGCGGCCTGACGCGCGCCCTTTTGATGGAAGGTGCGGGACGGGTTATCGCGATCGAAAAGGACGAACGCTGCCTCGCGGCTCTTGAGGAAATCTCCCAAGCCTATCCTGGCAAACTTGAGATCATAGAAGGGGACGCTTTGACCCTCAACGAGGCCGAAGTGCTCGGGGAGAGCCAAAGCTCGGTCAAAGTGGTTGCAAACCTTCCTTACAACATCGGCACGGCCCTGCTGGTTAAATGGCTGACGCCGCAGGTTTGGCCCCCTTTTTACGACAGCCTGACCCTAATGTTTCAAAAGGAAGTGGCAGAGCGCATCGTGGCGCAGCCTGGCGAAAAAAATTATGGCCGCCTGTCCGTCCTCTGCGGATGGCGGACCAAAGCCGAGCTGCTATTTGACGTGCCCCGCCAAGCCTTTACGCCGCCGCCGAAAGTTACTTCCGCGATCGTGCGCCTGACGCCGCACCCACGGCCCCTATTCGAAGCGGATCTTAGCGCCCTTGAAAAGGTCGTCGCCGCCGCCTTTGGCCAACGGCGCAAGATGCTGCGGCAAAGCCTTAAAAGCCTTGGTGTTCCGGCGGAGACCTTGCTCACGTCCGCCGGGCTTGATCCCACCCGCCGAGCCGAAACCCTTTCCATCGAAGAGTTTTGCGCCCTCGCCCGCGCCTTTGCATCTCACCCATAAGAAAACGGCGCCCCAACAGGAGCGCCGTTTCCCGAGATTTAGTTGTTTAACCGGCTAGAAGTTCACCTTCACGCCAATAATGATGTCATCGGCTTCGTAATCTTCAAATCCGAGGTTGACGCCGCCATCAGTAATGTCGAGGCCGTTGACCTGGAAGCGCCGATATTCAAGACGAAGCGAGGTTGTGTCGCTGAGATCGTAGGAGACACCCAGTCCGAGCTGCCAGGCAAGACCTGAGTCATCTCCGCTGGCACCCCCCAGATCCACATCAACCTTGGCCCAACCAACACCGCCACCGATATATGGTTTAACCGGTCCGGATGTGCCGAACTCGTACCAGACGTTAGCCATGATCGAGAAGGCCGTCACATCACCATCGCCATCTGGCAGAAGTGTGCTGAGGTAATAGGTATTGCTCAGCAGGTAAACCGTCGATGGCCAATAGTTTGCCGAGAACGTAAACTGATATGCCGAATATTTGGTTGTTGCGCTCAAAAGGTTGTGTTTGGTCGCATACTTGCGAATGTGATAACCAACCTTCAGGTCCCCCTTCAGATCGAAGTCATTCTTGCGATAGGCAAGCTCGCCCTCAACGCTCAGACCCGGTATTGCGTCAATATCGCAGCCAAGCGCGGCGCCAATGACGAATCCGTTGTCAAAATCATATTCCCCATTGAAGTCCATGAAGAGAGATTTTGTGCCACCGTATGTTATGAGCCAGCTTGAGGTCACAACAGACCCACTCGTGTTCGTAGTGGTTGTTGTGTAAGGCCCAAACCCTGTCGTGAGGAGAGGCGCATTGATATGCACACTCTGGTTATCGAGGAGATTGACCCCCCCGAACCCAGTCACATAGTTACCGGCGTAACTTGGAGCGGTCAGTGCTGCGGCCGCTGCCGTCGACGCCAAAAGATGCTTTTTCATTAGATCCACCCTTAGAATTTTTAAGAAACGCACGCGTACACACGACCCTGAGTAAGATAGCACTAAGGTTAATGAACTTCAAATTGCTCAGTATAAAATCTGCCGGACAGTATTCAGATACCGGCCAAGCGCGCGAATAGGGTATGGGTATACCTCTTTAAGAATTATTCTTATTCAAGATAGAGCGGACACCCCAAATCGCGATCAGGAATCAGGCTTGGCCAACAGTGCGTGGTCGAACCAAACCATCCGAACTTGATCGCCTTCGGTCGTATAGGCAATCAGGTTCATCCCGACCTGCGGCCATCTGGGATAGCGAACCAATTCGGAGTGCTGCATGACTTTTGATTGAACGATGGTCACCATGCCCATCACCTTTTCTTCGGGATGCTCTTTGGACCAATCGGCGAGAATTTCTTTGGCATCGACCATCATCCACCGCGCCAGGTCATGTTCGCGATGCTCTGGAACAACGAAAGTTCGCATAAAAAAGAAAGTCTCTTCGAGCAGTGGAAGTCGGCCAATGCGCGCGGTCATAAGGCCGACCGGTTTATCGTCCTTGTACCCTACAACACAAATTTCATCGACACGGTCGGCGGGTGACACACCTGTGGGCAACACACCGAATTTTTGCCAGAGACCGACGGCGTCTTCCTCCAGTTTGTCGTCGAACCGTTTCCACGCTGGTCTAATGTCATAAGAGGTATCGCGATCGGGAATGATGTGCGCGAACTGCTTCTGATCTTTTTTGGAGATGTAATCATAATCAGCCATCTTAGATTTACCTCCTTTACAGCCCTTCTTGAATCTGTTTGACGAAATCAGCCAGTCCCGGTTGGCGGCGTCGCTTGAGCCGCTCGGACTCCAAGATACCCCGCACTTGCCGTTTTGCGATCTCCAAATCGGCATTGATGATCACATAATCATACTCCGCCCAATGGCTTATTTCGTCGTTGGCTTTTGCCATGCGGCCCGCAACCACTTCCGCTGAATCCTGAGCGCGCGTGAAAAGCCGTTCTTCCAATGTTTGCCGAGACGGCGGCAGAATGAAAACCTTGACCAGGTCGTCGCCGGCGGCCTGGGTGAGTTGCTGTGCGCCTTGCCAATCGATGTCGAAGAGAACATCTCGGCCCTCTGCCAAGGCGTCCTCCACAGGGCCGGCGGGCGTCCCGTAATAATGATCAAAAACTTTGGCGTGCTCGAGCAACTCGTCGCGGTTGACCATGAGACCGAAGTCCTCGCGGGAAACAAAATAGTAGTCCTTGCCTTCGACTTCGCCTGGACGCATGGGCCGGGTTGTCACAGAGACAGACATGGTGATTTCCCCGTCCCCTTCCAACAGACTACGGGCCAGGGTCGACTTGCCAGCCCCGGACGGCGAGGACAGCACAAACATGAGACCGCGGCGCTGGACGTCTAACTGAGGCATGGGTGGCTCCAAGCTCTATTCAATGTTTTGAACCTGTTCACGAAATTGATCGACCACGGTTTTGAGCTCCAGGCCGATCCGGGTCAATTCCACATCGGGGGACTTGGAGCATAGGGTATTCGATTCGCGGTTGAATTCCTGCGTCAGAAAATCAAGCTTTCGGCCGACCGGTTGGCTCGATGTCAAAAGTTCACGGGCGGTGGCGCAGTGGGCATCAAGCCGGTCAATTTCTTCTCGGATGTCACTCTTGGTGACAAGAAAGGCGATCTCCTGCGCCAATCGATCCTCCGACACCGAGGAAGCCTCACTCAGGAGCTCATCCAGCTGTTTGTGCAACTTCGCTTGAAGCGTGGCCGGAACGGTTTGCGCGATCTGACGCGCCTCTGCCGAGAGCACCTCTATGCGGGCAACCTGTTCCATCAAGAGCGGCTCCAGCTTGGCCCCTTCCCGGTCACGGGAGTCTTTAAGTTTTTCCAAAGCGCGGGCAAAACTTGCCTTCAGCTCTGAAAGACGCGCTTCCTTCTCTTCGCCGGGCTCTTCGATCTCTTTGGTGTCGATGACGCCTTTCAAGCCCAGGAGACCCTCAAGGGCTACCGGAGCAGCCTCTATCTCACCGCGCAGATCCTCCATGGCCGTCAGAAGGCGATTGACCGCTTGCCTGTTGATGGAAATTTCTGTTGCGGTTTCGCCGCGATGAAAATGCAGTCCCACCTGAAGAGAGCCCCGTTTAATGACTTTTGAAATCATGGCGCGCAGGTCCGCCTCTAGCCCTTCAAACGCACCTGGCATGCGCGCCCGGATATCGAGATTCTTGGAATTAACCGACCGCAGTTCCCAGGCCCAGTGATCGTCTTTCCAGGTGCCTTCCTCTCTGGCAAAGCCGGTCATGCTTGAAAGCGTCATGCTGGGTTCCTTAACTCATGCCTATTGGCGGTTTTTTCTTTCGCGTTCAATACGTCGCCATTTTTCGACATTGCGCATGTGTTGCGCGTGGGAGGAGGCAAAAACATGCCCTCCCTCTCCGTTTGCCACAAAATAAAGCTCAGATGTTTGAGGCGGATTGAACACCGCCAAGAGCGACTCAATGCCCGGATTGCAGATCGGGGTCGGTGGCAGACCGTCGATCAAATAGGTATTATAGGGCGTTAAACGATCCAGCTCGCTACGACGAATGCCTCGCCCCAGGGGCTCGCCTTGGGTCAGGCCGTAAATAATGGTCGGATCAGATTGCAGGCGCATACGCTTGCGCAGGCGGTTTACAAAAGCTGCCGCAATGCGCGGGCGCTCCTCAGGGAGCGCTGTTTCCTTTTCGACAATCGATGCCAGAATGATGGCGTCTTCGATGCTGTCAAAGGGCAGATTGTCGGCCCGTTTGTCCCAATGCTCGTCAATCAGTTTTTGCTGCGCCGCCCGCATCCGCTCAATGATCTCATCGCGGGTCGTGGAGCGGACAAAGAGATAGGTTTCCGGCAACAAGGTTCCTTCGGCGGGTTGTTCGGTGATCTCGCCGACCAAGACCTCATCTTCTGCAACCAATTTCAGAATCTGAGCCGTAGTCAACCCTTCGGCCACTGTCAGCTTGTGCTGGATGGATTTTCCCATTTGCAGAATGCGCGACACATCGGCCATGGAGGCGCCAGAGGGAAAGGCGTATTCGCCTGCCTTCATACGTCCGTCAGCTCTTTGGATACGCACCGCGATCTCGAAAAAGCGGGCATCGCGGACAACACCTGCTTCTTCCAATTTGCGGGCTATGGCTTTAACGCTCATGCCGCTCGGCAGAAGAACCACGGTCTCAGAGCCGCCATCTTCAGCAACCGGTCCCGGCGCCTCAAATTTCAGCTTGCCGTAGTAAAAAGTCCCAGCCCCGACGATTGCGCCGACAATCACCAAGGCAACCAAGACTCTTTTCAGCACTCTTCCCACACCCTACTCCCGTCGCTTCCGAAAATCTGGATCAGAACGACGCCCTGATCCGACTACCCCTTCAGGATGATCCCATCAGGCGGGCGGCGCGGTCAAGATTAGTGACGCATTGGTGCCGCCAAATCCGAAGGAATTGGAAAGGACAGTCTTGATTTCCTTTTTAACCGGCGCGTTTGCGGCCAGATTGATCGGAGTTTCGATCGATGGATTGTCCAGATTGATGGTCGGCGGGGCCACCTGGTCGCGGATGGCCAGGGCACAGAAGATCGCCTCGACCGCACCAGCAGCACCCAGCAAATGGCCAATTGAGGATTTGGTCGAGGACATGACGAGATCATCCGGTCCATCATTGCCAAACAATCGGGTTACCGCGTTGAGCTCAATCTCATCGCC
>SBHG01000015.1 GCA_006226305.1 Alphaproteobacteria bacterium
TACGGACGATTTATCAACGGCCTCAGCAAAGCGGGCATCGAGGTCGACCGTAAAGTTCTGGCAGATCTGGCTGTGCGCGAACCTGAGGCCTTCAAGGCTCTGGTTGAAAAGGCGGAAGCTGCGCTGGCTGCGTAAGCACTCTTCTTTCTAGAAGAAAACGAGTTCCCCGATCAGGGCCAAACCCCGGCAGAAGTGCTGCCGGGGCTTTTGGCACATGGTACAAGGTGATCCGAATCAGATTTGCGCGATCACCGGCAGAAAAAATGAGTGAGGACGGACATGTCAGGTCCAACAATTGAAGAGCTTGAGGCGCTAAAGAGCGCGTTGACGGCTGAAATCGAAAGCGCGGCGGATGGGGCGGCGCTGGAAGCGGTGCGGGTCAGTGCTCTCGGCAAGAAGGGCAGTGTCAGCGGTCTCATGAAATCGCTCGGGGGCATGGACCCTGAGATGCGCAAGGAGATGGGTCCGCGCCTCAACAGCCTGAAAAACGACATCGCGGCATTGATCGAGGGCAAGACGGCGGCGCTGGCTGATGCTGAGCTCGACACGCGGCTGGCTAAAGAGCGGGTTGATGTCACCCTGCCGGTGACGCCCGAGGCGCAGGGCTCCATTCACCCGGTGTCACAGGTCATCGAAGAGATGACGGCGATCTTCGCAGACATGGGCTTTTCCATTGCCGAGGGGCCGGACATCGAAGATGACTTCCACAATTTCACGGCGCTCAATTTTCCGCCGGCGCACCCGGCGCGGGACATGCACGATACCTTCTTCCTGACCCAGGACGGGCAGGTGCAAGCCTCTGGCGCGGGGGCGGGCAATGAGCCGCCCAAGGTTTTGCGCACGCACACCTCGCCGGTGCAGATCCGCCATATGATGACGCATAAGCCGCCGATCCGAATTATCGTGCCGGGACGCACCTTCCGCTGCGATAGCGACCAGACGCACACGCCCATGTTCCACCAGATCGAGGGCCTCGTGATCGACACGGAAACCCACATGGGGCACCTTAAAGGCTGCCTCGTTGAGTTCATCAAGGCTTACTTCGAGGTGGATGATCTTAACTACCGGTTCCGGCCGCATTACTTCCCCTTCACCGAACCCTCGGCGGAGATGGATATCGGCTATTCGGTGGAGGATGGCAATATCTCCATCGGCACCGGCGAGAAGTTCATGGAAATTCTGGGCTGCGGCATGGTGCACCCGAATGTTCTGAAAAACTGCGGGCTGGACCCGGACACCTATCAGGGCTTTGCCTTTGGCCTTGGTGTCGATCGCATGGCGATGTTGAAGTACGGCATTCCGGACCTGCGCCCCTTCTTTGAGGCAGATATGCGCTGGCTGAAGCATTATGGCTTCCGCCCGCTGGACCTGCCCACGCTGGTTGGGGGGATTGCGCGATGAAGTTCACGGTTTCCTGGCTGAAAGAGCATCTTGAGACAGATGCGAGCGTTGAAGAAATTACAACGGCCATGACCCGCATCGGCCTTGAGGTCGAAGAGGTGGTCAATCCGGCGGAGCTTTATGCGCCGTTTAAGGTGGCCCATGTCATTGAGGCCAAGCCTCATCCGGATGCAGACAAGCTGCGCGTCTGTCAGGTGGACACGGGCGAGGGCGTTTTGGAAGTGGTCTGCGGCGCGCCGAATGCGCGCACGGGGCTCAAAGGCATTTTCGCGCCTGTGGGCACGCAGCCGCCGAACGTGGATTTCGTTTTGAAGAAAGCCAAGATCCGCGGTGTTGAATCAAACGGCATGCTCTGTTCCGAACGCGAGATGGGGCTGAGTGACGCTCACGACGGCATTATTGACTTGCCGGAAGACACGCCCATCGGCACGCCTTTCACAGAAGCGATGGGGCTTGATGATCCGGTTATCGATTTTGAGGTGACGCCCAACCGGCCAGACTGGAACGGGGTCGATGGCATTGCCCGTGATCTCGCCGCATCGGGGCTCGGCACTTTGAAAACATCCATGCCGAAACCGGTGGAAGGCACATATGATTGCCCGCAGGCGATTGAGCTCACCTTTGACAAGGAGACGGCGTCTGCCTGCCCGCGTTTTGCCGGGCGCTATGTGAAGGGCGTTAAAAACGGCCCGAGCCCTCAGTGGCTGCAAAAGCGCCTGAAGGCGGTTGGTCTTCGTCCGATCAATGCGCTTGTTGATATCACCAACTTTTTGTCCCTCGACCGGGCGCGTCCGCTGCATGTTTATGACGCGGACAAACTGGTTGGTCCCATTCGCGCGCGCATGGGCAAGGCGAGCGAAAAATTCCTCGCGCTCGATGGCAATGAGTATGAAGTGACGCCGGAGCAATGCGTGATTGCCGATGACGCTCAGGTGCTTGGGCTTGGCGGCGTCATGGGCGGTGAGACCTCGGGCTGTACGGAAGACACCGTCAATGTGTTTATCGAGTGCGCGCTCTTCGATCCGATCCGCATTGCCAAGACGGGCCGGGCCACGGGCATCGTTTCTGATGCGCGCTACCGCTTTGAACGTGGCGTAGATCCGGAATTTGTTATCCCTGGACTTGAGCTTGCCACGCAAATGGTGCTCGATTTCTGCGGCGGTGAGGCCTCTCACATCTTGGATGTGGATGTCACCTCCCATGAGGCGCAGACCCAGGACATGCCGATTGGTTTGGTCAAAAAACTGACGGGCATGGAGATCGCCGAAGACGAGATGGTGCGCATTCTTGATGTGCTCGGGTTTCAGCCGGTGCGCCAAGGGGATGTTATTCACACCACGGTGCCGTCCTGGCGACCGGACATCGAAGGCAAAGCGGACCTTGTTGAAGAAATCTCCCATATCTATGGCTTTGATCATTTGCCGCTGACGCCCTTGCCGCGCATGGAGGTTGTTGCCAAACCAATCCTGACCGAACGCCAAAAACAAGCGCGTTGGGGACGCCGGGCAGCAGCGGTGCGCGGCCTCAGCGAAGCGGTCACCTATTCCTTCACGGATCAGCCCTATGCCGAGCTGTTTGGCGGCGGCGCCGTGGCGCTCAGGCTTGCCAATCCGATTAGTTCAGAGCTTGGCACCATGCGGCCTTCGATCCTGCCGAACCTCCTGGCGGCCCTGCAACGCAATGTGGACCGGGGCTTTGAGGATGTGGCGCTCTTTGAGGTAGGCCCGCAGTATAAAGGCGCGGAGCCTGACGGGCAGGAGCTTGCCATTACGGGGCTTCGCCGCAGCCAAGGCACGCGCCACTGGCAGGGCAAGACCCGTGCGCCGGATACCTTTACGGTCAAAGCCGATGCGCTTGCCATTCTCACCGAGATGGGGGTTCAAACCGGGTCCGTTCAAGTCACGGCTGATGCGCCGTCCTGGTATCATCCAGGGCGCTCCGGCACGATCCGCCTGGGGCCGAAGTTTCCCATGGCCACCTTTGGCGAGCTGCATCCACGGGTCTTGAAAGCCATGGATGTTAAAGGGCCGGTTTTTGCTTTTGAAGTTGTGCTCGACAATCTGCCGCCGTCCCGCAAGAAAGCCGCGAAAGCGCGCGGCGCACTCGCCACGTCTGACTTCCAGGCAGTGGGGCGGGACTTTGCCTTTGTCATGGATGCCAATGTGACCTCGGATGTGATTTCCCGGGCGGTACTGGGAGCAGATAAGCGTCTTATCACCGAGATGGCCATCTTCGATGTCTTTGAGGGGGCGTCGATCGGGGAAGGCAAGAAGTCCGTCGCCTTTTCGATTACTCTCCAGCCGACGGATAAGACCCTGACGGACAAGGAAATTGACGCGGTGGCGCAAAAAGTTATCGC
>SBHG01000010.1 GCA_006226305.1 Alphaproteobacteria bacterium
GGGTTCCCGCCTGCGCGGGAACACGCCACCAGCCAATGTCATTCCGCGACTCGATCGCGGAATCTAGATGGAGAGGCTCACAGAGGACGCCTGGATCCCGTGGTCAAGCCACGGGATGACAATGCTCAGCTGTAATTCACATTGGCAAAGCGGATCCACGGGATCTGCGATGAGCCATCATCAAGTCGCTCCGCGCTGATCGCGACAATGTCTTTGAGCATCTGACCCATGTTGCCAGCGATCATGGTTTCGGTCAGCGCCTCGCTCACCTCGCCATTTTCGATCATGAAGCTGTTCTTGATAACGCCGGAAAAATCACCGGATGGTCCGGGGTGGCCCATGGAGAGCCGGGTCACCAGAGCGCCTTTTTCGATACCCTTTGTCAGATCCGCCTTGGCGGTCGAACCGCTCAAGATTTCCCATCCCCCGGCTGTTGGTCGATGAGCTATACCGGTTTTGCGGCTGCCGTAAAGGCTCGGCATCAGTGTCAAAAGCTTGCCCTGATCCACAACCGTAAAATCATCGGCCACAAAACCATCTGCGGATATCCCGTCATTGCAGGGGCCATGAAAACGGCTCTTGATGGTCAGGAGCGACGAAGCGATCTGTTCGCCTATTTTGTTTTTGTAGATAGAACTGTCAGCGATCAGCTGTCCGTCCGACAACTGCCCCAACAGCCAGCCGAGAAGGTCTTCCACCGCCATAGGGGCGAGCACAACATCGCCCACCAGATTGCCGCCAAAAGGACGCGTATCGATCTGGCGCTCGGTTTCCTTGAGCATATCACCAATACCGAAAAATTCGGCCGCATGGGCTTTGCTCAGATCATCTGTCTGGCCACCTGCATAGGCGAAGGAGGAAGATTTCTCACCCTCACGCGCCGTCCCCATGGCCATAAGCCCATAGGCGCCGGTTGAGCTCTCAAGCGACGTTCCTTGCGAGGTCAGAAAGAGGCTGTGCTGATCATAATAGGACGCATTGCCTTCATCGATCGCCATCTTTGGCGTTTCGGCCGCCCTAAACTCAAGCAGCTCGCGCACTTTGCTCACCATCAGCTCCAGATCGGCTTCTTGCGGACCCTTCACCACTTGTGCCGTCTGTCCAGACGACACAGCATTGGCATCGTCCTGCGGCGAATGCTGCGCCCGATCAAACAGCCCAGCGATTTCATGGGCGATCGTGTCTTCCCCAAGATCAGTCAAGGAAGTGCTGGCGGCGCGCCCATCAATAATGCCTTTCAGCGACATGCCGTGATCTTCTGTCGACCGGAATAGACTGGCATCCGACAGAGCAATATTAAGCTCATCCTGGCGCGAGATCCCGACGGAAACCTGCGCCTCTTCAAATCCGGCAGCCTTCATTTGCTTCAGGGCGTTTTCGGCAATCTGTTGGATGTTCATGGCGCTTACTCCCCACCCAAATGGGCTTTACCGCGCAAGGCGGGTCCCCCAGAAGACACGATCATCGGCTGTTTCTTGCCGCAATAGCCGTTGCATTCCCACACCATGTCATCGGACACCGCATCCACGGTGCGGAGCATGTTGATCGCCGTTCCCGACACCGTCGTGTCTTTAATGGCATTACCCAGCTTGCCGTTTTTGATCTCATAGGCCAGATCAATGCCGAACATGAATTCAGAAGTTGAATCCGCCTGCCCATTGCCGGACTTCATGAGGTAATAGCCATCCTCAACACCGGCAATCATTTCTTCAAGCTTGTCCTTGCCCGGAAGGATCGCCGTATTGCGCATGCGCACCAGAGGTTCGTCGTTAAAAGTATAGGCCCGCGCATTACCGGTGGAGGGAATACCAAGCCGAGCCGCCGTTTCACGGCTCGTCATGAAATGCTTCATGATGCCGTTTTCAATGAGCACCGCATCTTCGCCCGGACTGCCTTCATCATCCGCATAGACCGGGATCATGCATTCCTCGCCATTATAGGTATGGGCAAAGTCAATCATGGTCACAAGTTCACTCGCCACCGGTTTGCCAACCATATTGCCGGTGACCGAGCCGCCCAGCACGAGGTCGGCCTCACACGGGTGCCCCATGGCCTCATGAGCTAGCATCCCCGCCAGCTCCGGTGCCAGAACAACGGTCTGCAGACCGCCCCGCGCGGAAACCGCATGGCGCTTGGCTTGTAGATGTTCATAGAGACGGTCCAACTTTCCTTCCAGCACATCCATGGAGAGGTCGAGTTCGGCGAGACTGCCCTTCCCCGAAAAGGCTTCCATAAGCTCAATCGGTTCGCCCCGATCATCTTCGACGGTCATCACCATATAGACCGCGGCGCGGCGGATGGTATTAAGCACATCACCGCCATTGGAGGTTTTCAGAGATTTGTTGTGAGCCTCGTCGTGGAGAATAAAGGTCGAAGACTTAAGGCCTTTGTATTTGCGTTTGCAAAGAGCGTTCAGAGCCTCCACCAGATCGACCTTCTCCTGCTGGCTAAGCGGTGTTTTACCGTTAAAGCCAAACTCGCCTATTTGCGCTTCCAGCGGAATAGCAAGGCTCGACTTATCGCCAAAACGGCTCATCGCCTGCACATTGTCGAGGGCCCGGCGCGTCACCCGCTCAATGCTGGACTTATCCTGGGCCGGTACGGAGGCAAAGCCCCAGTATCCCTTATCGAACACACGGGCACTTACGCCGCCTTCGGAGTTTTGTGTATTGGCCACCAAGTTGCCGTCGATCATCACCATACGCGACTTGCGCACGTCATGTTGGCGGATCTCGGAATAATCAACGCCAGAAGGCGCGACAAGCAAAGAAGACGTCATAAGGGATCACTCAAAATTTAATAAGGCACTGCAAATTCAAGTATCGGGATAACACCCCGAAAGGGGTCAAGGCTAGGCCCAATCGGGGCCTAAGGGATGATCTTACTTACATAGAAAGAATGTTGCGAATTTCAATCCCGGCGTTTCTTGTTATGGATGTCATCAAGGCCGTGCCGGGAAGAATAAAACACCGCTGACATGAGCCCCACCGCAAGAAGCACTGTAAAGACAATACCAAGCCACATGGCAATCTGATGATGGACCGCGAACGACAACCCACCACTAGCCAGGATCATGCGAAGGCCCACCAGTATGACTAGAAAAACAAATCCTGCCGCCACGGCTATGTAAACTGCTTTCCTCATGAAGCTCTACTTTGTCCATCCTTAAAACAAAAAAAGACCGGGAAGGTCTCGCCTTCCCGATCTTGGAACAATAAGACAGCGATGTCTATGCTCTCGTCAGGCCACCTCGACAGGCGCCTCTTTGACTCTCAAGGTCACACCATCCACAGCGATGACTTCAACCCGTGTGCCTGTAGGTAGATTGGCGCCGGTTTCTGACTCGGCCCGCCACCGGCTGTCATCAATCGAAACATATCCGGCGCCATCGACAAAATCCTCACGCAAAACTATCTTTCGGCCGACATATTGGGAAGCTCGGCGATTAAGCTGGGGAGCATCTGTCGTTTCCATCGAGCTTTTAAACCAGACCTGCCAAACAACTGAGGTTGCAACCGCAAGCGTTACGAAAATACCGATTTCCCAGGTTGCCGACAGGCCCGGAAAAAGCCAGGACAAAAACCCGACAACAAAGGCGCTTACCCCCGGCCAAAGGAAATAAGATGAAGGCGCCAGGACCTCGACACCAATTAAGGCAATGGCGAGGATAAACCACTGGACCGTGGTTAAATTCAAAACAAATTCAATCATAACAATCTCTCCTATCGCCT
>SBHG01000138.1 GCA_006226305.1 Alphaproteobacteria bacterium
GTGGCGCAGAGCCTCTTGCTCGTCGACCTGCGAACGCTTCCGCATCCGCTTGCCTCCGAGAGGTCCTCCGATCCGCGCTGCCTCAACCGGGGAACCCGACCAAGTCTGCTTGATCAGCGACCATGGACAAACTATACGGCCGATATTTCCATAACAAAAGACAGCTACGCTGTCCTAAGGCTCCCAAATCTGTGGATAAGTGATTCGTTTTTGGGCAAGGAAGGCAATTTCAGGTGGGGACCGTCTTCGTTTTTTCTGGCATTGCGTGGAACGCTTCGGTTTGATGGCAAAAAAGATAAGTCAGACCGGGGAGGAACCACATGCTGACGAAAGCGGATGATTATCCCATCCATCAGACGCCGGAACCGATCGCCTATGCGGGCACGGACCGCAATTTCTATGACCGATATTTTTTCAATGGCTACAACCCGGATGGATCGGTTTATTTTGCCATGGCCTTCGGGGTATATCCGCACCTCAACATCATGGATGCGGCTTTTTCCGTGATTCTGGGCGACACGCAGCACAGTCTACATGCCTCGCGCATTATGTTCATGGAACGGATGGATTTAACCGTTGGGCCAATCTCCATCGAGGTCATTGAGCCGCTCGCCAAACTTCGAATCCGCGTGGAAGATAAGGAAAACGACATCCACGCGGACCTGGTTTTCTCCTGCCGCTCCGCGCCCATTGAAGAGCCGCGTTTTCATTTCCGCCGGGGCCCTCGCACCCTGTTTGATTACACACGGCTGACGCAGAACGGCACTTGGGAAGGCTCGCTGGCGGTTAAGGACGAAAAGGTTGAAGTCCGTCCGGATAGTTTCCTCGGGACGCGGGACCGCTCGTGGGGTGTGCGGCCCATCGGCGCCGGGGACGGGCAGCCTTTAGCGCCCTCAGAGCCGCCGCAGTTTTACTGGATTTGGGTGCCGCTTAATTTTGAGGATCGCTCAACGTTCTACCACATCAATGCGGATGCTTCTGGCGCGCCCTGGAACGAAAGCGGCACTGTGATGATGAACGGCGGTGAGGCGGAAGCGCGGGCGGCGGCAAGCGCGTCCAGGCTCACGTTCAAGCCGGGCACGCGGCATGCGACCCATGCCGAGGTTTGCTTGACGGATTCTGATGGCGGCGTTTCGACGATCTCGCTTGAGATTGAGAAGAACTTTTACATGCGGGGCATTGGCTATACTCATCCAGAGTGGGGGCATGGCGCATTCAAAGGCGAACTCGCCACGGCTTATGAATGTTGGAACCTCAATGAAGTCGATGAGGCGGCATTCGACAGCCTGCATGTCCAGGCGCTGGCCCAAGCGGTGCTGACCTTGCCGGATGGCAAAGTGCTCAAAGGGCGGGGCATTGTGGAACAGCTCATCATCGGGCCGCATGCGCCATCGGGATTTGTCGATCTTCTGGACGGTGCCAAATGAACGAAACGGCTTTGCAGGAAATCAGCGATCAGCTCGTTCGCTATCTCAAGCACGTGATGCCCGAGGCTTCCGGTTTTGAAGTATCGGATCTTGCGCGCATTCATGGCGGGGCGAGCCGGGAGACCTATCGCCTGAAGCTGTCCTACGCAACGGAAGGCCGTGAGCGCGTGCGCGGGCTGATCTTGCGGCGTGATCCTGTGGGGAGCCTCATCGACACGGATCGGCGGCTTGAATTTACCGCCTATGCGGGCTTTCACGGCACGCAGGTGCCGGTGCCGGCGGCGCTTTTCATAGAGGAAGATCTTAAATGGATGGAGCGGCCGTTTTTCATTATGGAGCGGATTGACGACTGCGAGGTGGCATCGCCCTTTCAGCCAAGCCCTTATGATGACTTCGGTTCGCGTATGGGCGAACAATTCTTTTCCATTCTGGGATCGATCGCGGCGCAGGACGTGGAGGCAACGGGCCTTCGCGAGCTTGTTGAGGTTCCAGGGCTTGAGGCTTGCTGGGACAAGGAGCTCAGCCATTGGGAAAAGGTCATCGATGATGATGAGCTGGAGCCACAGCCGATTGCCCGGGCGGCGATCCGTTATTTGCGGCGCAATCCGCCCCCGCCGGCGCAGCGCCTTTCGGTGGTGCATGGCGACTATCGCACAGGCAATTTTCTTTACGACAGCGAGGGCACGATCAAGGGCATCCTCGATTGGGAAATGGTTCATATTGGCGATCCCATGGAGGACTTCGGCTGGGCGACTAATCCGCTGTGGGCCCACGGCACGCCGGAAAAAGTGGGCGGCATGTGCTCGTTGCAAGACGCCATTGGATATTGGGAGACGGCAAGCGGCCTTAAGTTTGATAAGCAGGCCTATGAGTGGTGGCTCATCTTCAACTGCGTCAAAGGTCTCGGTATTTGGATTTCATCGTCGAAAGAATATGCTGACGGTGAAAACCATGATCCGGTTCTGGCGCTCGCGGGCTGGATTTGCACCTCGGCGCACAACAAAATTCTCGTGGAGCTTTTGAAGGACAAGGAGGGCTGACATGAAACCTAATCTCGGACATGCCCTGGCGACAGAGGCTCTCACACTCATCGGCGAGATTTCCCCTCTGGTGGCGGGCAGTTATCGCGAGGGGTCCATTAATACCATTGGTGCCATGTTGATGATGGCGTCAATCGAACAAGAACGCGCGGCTGAAAATTCTGTGAATTCGATCACAGACATGATGGCGCTCTTCATGGAAGCTGGCGCAATCGTGGATGGCGATCTGTCGGAGCGGCTCAAAGCTGCCGCGGATCGGGAGATTGAAAGTTATCTGGTTTCGTCACTTTCTGCGCACCGCGACGACTTACAGCGTTTGCTGATTGAGCTGCAAACTTATGCTGAGGCGATGGGCGCCGGTGGGCAGGCCTTGCGCAAACGCATTTGGGGCGTGCTGGAACGAGAGGCGGATCGCAATATTATGGCGCTTGGATAGGAATTTGAAATGAAAGCGTTTGAACTACAGGATTTCTCTGGTCTTGGCGCCCTTAAGATGGTTGACCGACCGCAGCCCAAACCAAGCCACGGGCAAATTGCCATCATGATGAAAGCGGCTTCGCTGAATTATCGTGACCTCATCACGGTGAGCGGTGGTTATGGCCGCTCGGTCAAGACGCCGCTGGTACCCTTGTCGGATGGTTGCGGCGAGGTGATCGAAGTGGGCGAGGGTGTGACCCGCTTTCAGGTGGGCGACCGTGTCGCGCCCAGCTTTTTTACCGACTGGGTGAGCGGTCCCGTGACTTTGGAAGGGCTTATATCCTCTCTCGGCGGCGGCCGAGAAGGTGTGGCGCAGGAGATCATGGTGCTTGACCAGCATGGTGCGGTGAAAGCACCAGACTATTTGAGCGACCTTGAAGTGGCGACGCTTCCATGCGCGGCACTGACAGCCTGGCGCGGGCTCATTGTCGAGGGCGGCCTTAAAGCAGGCGAGCGGGTGCTTTTGCTGGGAACCGGCGGCGTGTCAATCTTTGGCCTTCAAATTGCCAAAGCGGCAGGGGCGGAAGTGATCATCACCTCTTCGTCGGACGAAAAGCTTGCGCGGGCCAAGGAGCTTGGCGCCGATCACACCATCAATTATCGCGACCATCATGACTGGTCGAAAGAAGTGCGCAAGATCGTTGGCTTTGATGGGGTCGACCATGTGCTCGAAGTGGGCGGGGTCGGGACGCTCAAACAAAGCATGATGTGCATGAAGCCAGGCGGGCATGTCTCGCTCATCGGTGTGGTTGCCGGAGACGACGACAAGTTTCGCTTGGGAGCGGCGGTCGCCGGAAACCTGAAACTTCAGGCGATCTCCGTCGGATCGCGGGCACAGTTTGAAGACATGAACAAGGCCTTCGCGCTGCACCAGATCAAGCCAGTGATCGATAAAGTCTATTCATTTGACGATCTGCCCAAGGCGCTTGAAGACATGCGCGGCGCGAGCCACTTCGGCAAGATTGCGATTGAGTTTTAGCCCTCGCGGAACTCACTCGTCCTCTTGCGAGAACCTCTTGCGGAAATCTTCCGTGGTGTTGACCAGCGGATAGGGTTCGTCCGGCACAGGCACGCCTAAGAACGCGCAGAGGGGTTCCCAGCCATCTGCCGAATTGAAGACGAGCAGCCTCTCCGGTGCGATGGTGTCTTTGACCTGTTGCTCGTGGTCTTTGAAGGTCTGGATCATGTAGTCCACATCGGCCAAGCGATCGTGAAAGGTGTTATGGCGGATCAATTGCTTGGCCATCTTCGACCAGGCGAGCATTTCCGGCGGAGTTTCTGCCGGGTCAATCTCCGCCATCATGTGGTGCATAATGGTGTTGGAAAAGCTCTTGTACCAGGACTCAGGTGTTCGGCTCGTCAGGATGACTTTGGCGTCCGGATAGAAATCGGCCAGCTCTTTCCAGAAGGCAGATGCGGGCCAATCTACCGCCGCGCGATAACCTTTAAAGTGCCCTTCCCAATCAACGGGTTTGCCATCTGTAGCGTCCTGCCAGAACGGAACCGCGGTTTCCAGGTGCTCAAACACTTCAATCATGTGGTAGCACTTGTTGAATCCCAATTTCTCCAAGACGCCTTTCAGGCCCATGGTGCCTGTGCGTCCGTATCCGGCGCCGATAATTTCCAGTGGCATTTAGTGGTCTCCTTTTAATCCTTGCACGGTCATGTCTATCACATCGCGGGAGCGCTCAAGGATCATTTTCTTCCAGTCATCTTGTTCCTGGTAAAATGCGGTGCGGATCTGCTTCTTGACTTCGTCCCATTGCAAAGAGCCAGGCTTGTCGTGAAGGTGGATCCAGTTGTCGGCGCGGGTCGCCGCAAAAACTTCATTTGAGGGCACCGTGCCAAATTCCAGCGCGATCGCGGTCGCCGTGACACCGGGCAGTACTTCATGGAACACCAGGTCGGTCGTACCGGTGAGGGCGGCGGATGAACTGTCGCCGCCGATGGTGGAGGTGGCTTCACCGCGATACCATTGGCGGGCGCGTTTGTAGGCCGGATCGGCGAGTTCATACTCGGTAATGATTTCACCGTACCCGTAAGGGCCAAGGCCCGTGTGAAAGTCGATCAAGGCGGCCTTTTCAGCACCCGCGATATAGGTGCGAATGACATCGCGCAGGTTCCTGTTGGACCAGGTGGGGAAGGTGCCGCCATAATAGAGCCCTTCCGCATCGTGATACTGGCCGCGGGTGATAGCCTCCTGCACCCGGTCGAAGCCGTGTCTTTTGCCAAATTCGGTGATCGCCCGATTGGCTTCTTTTAAGGCGCTTTCGTCGAGGGACTTTGGCACAATGCCGTGGCGAATATCCGCATAGCCGGGGTTTTCAGGTAGCGGTGCGTCGAAGTCCACGAAGTTGCGATTGAGGTCCACATTGTCTTCATTGACCCGCCGACCCCAGGCAAAGCCGTAAGGGTTGTTGGCGTGAAGCAGGACGATGGACAGATCCTCTCCGGCGAGATCGGCTTGCGGACCGTTCAGGAAGTCGGTTTGCGCAGCTGACCCACAATAACCTTCGATGCCGTGAGTGGCCGAGACCATGAGGAGGCGGTTTGGCGCGTGCGGATTTCCGAGCTGCACGACATCGCTGTAAAGCGCCTCGCTGTCCGGGCCTTTGACGGCGGCATTTTCCCGGCTGTCGAGCGCCAGCCCGCGCGCCCGTGCGGCGTTTGAGAATTTTTCCCGAGCGGCGGCATAGGATTTGGCAAAGACGATCAGATCGATCACGGATGTCCCCAGAGTGTCGGCGGTGCCGGAAGGATGGTACTACCGTCAAACGATAGGCCGTCTTTGCGGTCACGCGCAAGGAGGAGGGGACCGTCCAGATCAACAAAATCCGCATCTGCGGCAAGCAGGAGCGCCGGCGCCATGGAAAGCGATGTGGAAACCATGCAGCCGATCATAATTTTAAGACCCAAGGCACGTGCGGCGCGGCAACTCGAAATTGCTTCGGTGAGGCCGCCGGTCTTGTCGAGCTTGATGTTGACGCACTGATATTTCGCCGCGATGGGTTCAAGATCTTGCGGTGTGTGGAAACTTTCGTCCGCGCCAATGGGCACGGGGCTTTGAAAGCCTTTCAGCATATCGTCGGCATTTGACTGCAAAGGTTGTTCAATCAATTCATATCGGCAGCGGGCGGCTGCCTCGGCAATGGGTTCCAATTGATTTTCCTGCCACCCTTCATTGGCATCAACAATGAGGCGGGCATGTGGCGCATTCTCGCGAAGAGCTTCCAGGCAGGCTATGTCGCGGGCGGTGTCCGGTGTGCCCAGCTTGGCTTTGAGGAGGGGGCGAGCGGCTTCTTTTTTTGCCTTAGCCCCCATTTCTTCCGGCGTGCCCAGGCTCACGGTGAATGCGGTTTCTACGGGGCGCGGCTTTGGAAGTCCGGCCAGCTGCCAGACGGATTGGCCTTGCTCTTTAGCTTCAAGTTCCCAAAGGGCGCAGTCGAGGGCGTTGCGCGCGGCGCCAGGGGGCAGGAGGCTGGCAAGATCCCGGCGGCTTGCGCCAGCCTCTATGTCGGATCTGACAGAGGAGATGATCTCGGTAACGCTATTTTGACTTTCTCCATAGCGCGGATAGGGTAGGCATTCGCCGCGGCCTTTGTGAGAGCCCTCTGAGATCTCCACGTAGACCACATCGGCAGATGTTTTGGCGCCTCGGGAGATGCGAAAATCTCCGGCGATAGGAAAGCTTTGAGATTGAACGACAAGCTGTCTGGACATGCTCCAGCACTAGCAGGTTGCCGAGGTTGGGTCGAGTTGCTTTTGGCGGTGCAGGTTTAGTTGCTGGCGACGGTTTCGCCAACGGCGGACTTCAATGTGCCAACCAGCTTGGTCATGCCGCCCTTTTGTAGAATGGCCGCAAATTCCTCGCGCTGGGACTGCACCATGGAGATGCCTTCCACCTTGATGTCGATCACCTTCGGGTCGCCATCAAAATTACGCACACGCCAATCGGTGGCATAGGTGGTGCCCTGAGAGTCAATCTCGGCGGTTACAATCATATCCTTGTCGCCAGAGGGGCGTGCTGAGACCACTGTGAAACTCTCACCAGCATAATCGCTCAAGAGGCTGGAATATTTCTGCAGGATGAACTCTTCAAAATAATAAAGATAATCTTCGATCTCTTCAGGAGTTGCGGAGGTGCGATAGCGGCCCAAAACAAGCAGGCCGATATATTCCATCTGAAAACTGTCGGCCAAAAGTGAGCGGAAGCGGATTTGCAATTCAGCTGGTGTGTGAGGGCCCTCAGAAAGCGTGCCCAGGGCATCATCGGCGAGAGACTGGATAAATCCCATGGCCTCCAATTCGCTTGGCGCCTCTTCGGCGCGAACAGGGAAGACCGCCGAGGCAATCAGGGCCAGGCCGAGCAATAGCCCTAGCGCAAAGCGCTTGGCTCGCAAGATCTTTTCATCCATTGCCTTGCTCGTGCGAGCAATCGTCTTGACCATTTCAGTCCCCTGAATTTCACATCCTTTGAGTGCGACCTGCGCCTATCGAGGAGCGCTTCAGACACACCAAAAACCATCGTTACCGGAGATCACTTTGATCGGGAAATCTGGCAACAAAATGTTCGCTTTAAGTCTGGGTATTCTCTTAGCGCTAAACAAGGGGGCGCGCTGCACAATTTCGTGTAATTTGGCCGATCTGTTGCGATTTTGCCCCAGAATAGGGCCGGTTAGAGCCTAAATCGCAGAGAACCGCCCTTTTAGGAGTGGCCGAAAGGCACCATCCCATCCAGAGGCTGGCTGTTGGTGCTCCAAATGAGTGATACGGCTTTCCATCAGGGTATAAAGCTGAGGGTGAATGCCGCCTAAATCTTTGGCTTTTTCGATCTCGATTCGGGCCTGCTGCCAGTTCTGGGATCGATAGGCCTGAAACATGCGGCGGTGCTGATCGACCAGCGCCTGGAAGGTCGGGTCGGCCTTGCGGACAGGGTTGCCCGCGAGTGCGTAAACAACGACCGGGGGATTGTTGTCGTTAATGGAGATACGATCGATCTCAATGAGAGCAAAATTATTCTGGACGGCATTGCGGGTACGCTCACCGACAATAATGGCCGGCCCATAGGTCTCGGACAGGCTTTGCAGAACCCGCGCCAGGTCTGCGGCTTCGCCTATGGCGGAGTAGTGAGGGCGGGCCCTGGACCCATAATTGCCAACGACGCCGTAGCCGGTGGTGATGCCAATGCCAATGGAAAGCTGTGAGATGACCGGATTGGGATCATTGAGCACCCGGGTAATGCTTTGTTCGATACGGTCGTTGATGTCATCCATGCGCTCGATCATCGCCTGAGCACATTCACAGGCGATCTGCTCATGATGCTCAAGATCTTTCGGCGCATTCCAAAAGGCGCGCAGGCCCGTTGGCGACAGGGCTTCCAGGGTGCCGCCGGAAGCCACAACTTCTTCGGCCATCGGCTCGGTGACGACCTTGATGGTGTCGAGCAGGGCATCAGGATGATCGCGCAGGGCATCAATCAGGTCTTCCATGCCGCGAATTTCCATGGCCAGGAATGTCAGCTTGCGCGATCGCCCTGAAAAGGGTTTGGGGTCGTCGCTGTTGGACAGGGCGGCGATGACATTGGGCGCAACGGAAGTTCCCAGGACGGATCGTAGATACAGGGCCTTCGCCAATTGGCGCGCGACCTTGCGCACGGTGAGCCCGACCAGAACGATGAAAGTCCAAAGGGCAGAGGAATAGGCCCCCATAACAAAATCTGACACGAGCCAGACAAGGTAGGTGGCTGCAATTGCCAGGAACGGCATGGTCAGCGCTGCGACCATATAGGCGTACCAGGGTTTGCCACGGACGAAGAAGTGACCAGCGAAGATGGCAAGCGCGGCGAGGGCAAGCTCGGGCAAGGGGTAGAAGCTGGGCAGGAGCTGTTCAGGTTTTGCGCCGGACAAAGTGGCGAGCAGGGACTGGCCCTTGACGATCCAAACTTCGGCCATGGCGTTCAGATTGAACAACCCGACGAAGGCGCAAGCCAGGAACAGTGCTGCGGCAAGCGGCAGCTCTCTCTTCCAGATCGGCATACGAACTGTTTCGTCGAATGTCATGTCATCCCCCAAATTGCCGCTCCGAGTGGCCTGACGAGCCAATCCGGGCGGTGTACATACCTCAAAATCGCATGCAAGCAGTTAAAACTCTGCCAACAGAACCGGCAATTTACCGCGGTTTGTTAACAAAAGATTAAAGGCCGCCCGCGGCTTTGGCGTGGTGGCGGCCAAATCGGCTGATATGCTCATTTGCAATGGGGTGAGCGGCGCATCATGGCAAGCCTTAGCTTGCCTGACAGGCGCCAGGACCCCTATAAACTGAGGGTCTGGCGCGATGATTCGCGAGACCACGGAGCGGACAAGATTTTGGCGGATGCCATCGCACATTTTGAAATCTCGGAAGACGACCAGGAGGTAACCATTTCCTTTCTGGGGCGCTGGGTGGTTTCGTGTTTGGGGGACGCCGACCAACGCATTCGTAATATCGATTGTTCTCATGAAAAAGCGATCCGGCTGGAGGTGTCCGGCATAGATCAGCTGGATACCGCCGGGGCCTGGGTGATTTACCGATTTCACCGGCGCCTTTCCGAGGGCGGTATGGGAATAGGAATAGCGGGTGCGGAGGCGCGCTTTCAGACGCTCTTTGATGTGGTGGCCGAGCATGAGGAACATGTTCAGAAGATCCCTCCCCACAAACACCCCTTGCGCGAATTGTTTGAACGCACAGGGCGGCAGGTCGAGCGCAATTTTCAGGACCTCTACAACAGCGTCGGTTTTTTCGGTCTGTCGCTCGCAACCTTTTTGCGCGGCATGGTCGATTTCAGGCGGTTTCGAGCGGTATCCTTTGTCCATCATCTGGAGCATGCGGGCTTTGACGCTGTGACAATTATTTTCACGGTGTCTTTTCTGGTTGGCGCGGTCATTGCCTATATGGGCGGCGAACTGTTGAAAGAGTTTGGCGCTGAAGTTTTAACGGTTGATTTGATCGCCTATTCGGTTTTGCGGGAGTTTGGCGTTCTCTTGTCAGCCATCATGATCGCGGGGCGATCGGGGAGCGCCTTTACAGCGCAGATCGGCTCGATGAAAGCCAATGAAGAAATTGACGCCATGCGGACCCTGGGCCTCAACCCTGTTGAGCTTCTGGTAGTGCCGCGGGTGCTGGCTCTGGTTGTGGCCATGCCGATTTTGACTTTTATTGCTGATGTTGCCGGCATCTTTGGTGGCGCGCTGATCTCTCTGTTCTCGCTGGATGTTAGCCCTGCGATGTTTGTCGAAACGCTCGAAAACGAAATTGAGCTGAGACATTTTCTGACAGGCCTCGTCAAGGCGCCAGTCTTTGCGGTGCTGATTGGCGTGATCGGATGTTATCAGGGGATGCGGGTGCAGGACACAGCGGAATCGATTGGCGAACATACCACCCGTTCGGTGGTTCAAGCGATCTTCGCGGTGATTGTCGCCGATGCGCTCTTTGCCATGTTCTTCCAGGAGATCGGATTTTAAAGACATGAGCAGCACCGATCTCCAAGACCCTATTATCTCAGTGCATGGTATTCGCAATCAGTTTGGCGAACATGTGGTGCACAAGGATGTCAGCCTGGATGTCAAAAGGGGTGAAATTATCGGCATTGTTGGCGGGTCGGGTACGGGCAAGTCGGTCTTGCTTCGTACGATCATTGGCCTCATTCGGCCGACCGCCGGATATGTGCGCGTTTTTGGCGAAGAGCTTTCTGAGCTGAGCGAAACCAAGCGATCTGAAATAGAGCGACGCTGGGGTGTGTTGTTTCAGGATGGCGCATTGTTTTCGTCGCTCACGGTGGCGGAAAATATTCAAGTGCCTTTGAAAGAGCACACAAAGATTAGCAAAAAACTGATGGACGAACTGGCGGCATTGAAGATTCGCATGGTTGGGCTTGCTCACGAAGCGGCACTTAAATATCCCGGTGAGTTGTCCGGGGGCATGCGCAAGCGGGCAGGTCTTGCACGGGCATTGGCGCTTGATCCGGAGATTTTGTTTTTAGATGAGCCCACGGCGGGGCTCGACCCCATCGGTGCGGCGCGCTTTGATATTCTGGTCAAGCAATTACAGGAAACATTGGGACTGACGGTCTTTCTTGTGACGCATGATCTGGATACTTTACACGCGGTGTGTGATCGCATTGCGGTGTTGGGCGAAGGCAAGGTGCTGGTGGTGGGTACCATGGACGATATGCTTCAATTTGATCATCCATGGGTACAGGAATATTTTACGGGTCCGCGGGCGCGGGCTGCCAAATTGGGCGGCTGACGGGGCGGAGAAAGGAAGCGTTTCATGGAAACCAAAGCCAATCATTTCTTGATCGGGATTTTGACCCTTTCGATGTCAGCGACCATTGCTCTTTTCATCATGTGGAAGACCAAGGGTGCCTTCGATCAGGAATATGACCGCTATGACATTATTTTTGAGGGCTCTGTGTCCGGTCTCAGCGAAGCCAGCTTTGTTCAGTTTAACGGCATTAAAGTGGGGACGGTGCGCCGCATTTTTTGGGACGACGAAGATCCCAACAAGATCCGGGTGCATGTGCGATTGCGCGGCGATACGCCTGTCAAAGAAGACACTGTCGCTCAAATGGTTTTTCAGGGCGTGACGGGCGTGACCATTGTGGAGCTTTCGGGCGGCACACCCGGATCGCCCAAGCTGGAGAAAAAGAAGGGTCAGGAATGGCCGGTGATCAGGTCGCAGCCTTCTGCCTTGCAGGAGATGTTTGAAAAGGCGCCGGACATGATCAGTCAGGCCAATCTGTTGCTATTGCAGTTTCACAAAATCGCGTCGGACGACAATATTGGCGCTATTTCTCAGTCGCTCGCCAATATTGAGACGTTGACGACGACCCTTGCGGACTCCGATCAGGACATCAAAGAATTGCTTGCCAATGTGTCTGACATTTCCGCGGAGTTGTCGGAAACGTCGAAACGGATCAATGCTATCACGGCTGACATTCAAGGGGTGACGGCTTCAGCGAACCGGATCATGGAGGGGGATGCGCCTGATATGGTGGTTCAAATTCGAGATGCGGCCGAGGCGATCAGCAAATTAGCGGACAATACCAATTCAATGGTGGAAGAAAACCGCGACTCCATTTCTAACTTTACCAATCAGGGCCTGGCGGATATCGACGGCTTTATCGCAGAAACGCGGGTGCTGGTGGTGACCCTAGAGCGGCTTGCCCAGAAGCTGGAATCTGATCCCAGTGTTCTGGTAAGCGGTGCGCAATATCCCGAATATGAGGTGCCCAAATGATAACCGGTCCAACACTCCTCCGCGTTGCCGCTTTTACCTTGTTGGGCAGTTTGCTCCTCACGGGCTGTGGTAGCATTTCGCTTGTGAAGCCAACCCCGGCGGCGGATATCTACGATATCGCCCATGTGTCTGTTGAGACCTCCGGTCTGGCGGCGGCTGACTGGCGTCTGGTGATTGAAGAGCCGCTTGCGGACCGCCCGATCAACACGGATCGTATCCTGATCAAGCCGGGCGTTCACGACGTTCAATATGTGGCCTCGGCACGGTGGAGTGATCGGGTGCCGGATCTGGTGCACAGCCATCTTGTGGCGGCTTTTGAAGACACGGGGCTCATTCAATCCGTGGGCCGGGAGGTCTCGGGACTGCGGCGGGACTATGAGCTAAAAAGCGAAATTCGCCGATTTCAGATTGAGACCTTCAAAGGTGAGTCACGGGTGGTGGTGGAAGTCAGCACAAAGCTTGTCGCCTATCCCTCTGCCGAGGTGGTGGCATCGCGTGTGTTCAGTGAAACGCGGGAGATTGACCGGGTGCGTATGACACCTGTGGTTAAAGGGTTTGATGATGCCCTTGGCGCCGTTGTCGATCAGATGGTGCGCTGGACCCTGGAAACCGGCACAGCGGGCGCCGAGCCTGAAGAGGCTTATCGGGGCACGCCGAAGCGCATTGACCCGATTGAGCAGGAATTACGCGAAGTGACCGACGGCGCTACCGAGGAGGAGGTAAACCTTCCCGGTGTGGGAGGAGAGGAAGGTATCGAGTAGGATATCTTCGTGGTCCTCAAGGACAGCAAGGCCGAGCAAACTCTCAAATTGTTCAATGTATTGATTGACGTTGTGACGAAACTCGCCGTCCTCAAGATAGCGGTCGTGAATTTGCTGCGAGGTTTGTGGGCTGGTCATTTCGACAATGCGCTTGGTGAAAAGGGCGCGCTCGCCGTTTAGATAACGGCGCAGGAGTTCTGCCGGCGGGTCGCTTTCGATGGCTTTGTCGATATCGATCGCCATGGATTGCAAAGACTCAAAGATTAGCAGAGCCGATTTGTTGAGCTCACTTTCCGAGAGGGCTGGTTTTGCGGGTGTGGTGCCGGATTTGGCGGTCTCATCACCGTTTTCTATCTTTGACAAAAGCTCGCGCCAGGCCCACTCGCTCTTGGGCTCGCCGGAGGCCTGACCGAGGGCGCCGCGAATGCTGACATCCTGATAGGGGGAGGGGCGAGGGGGGTCGGCGGGCCGCAATAATTGTTGACGCACAGCTGGCAAGTGCCGACCAACCGCTGCGGAGAGGTTTTGAATTTTTCGGCTGGCCTCGTCGGCCAGGCGTGAGAAGGCAAGCAGTTCTTCGTCAATGACTTTGCGAATATGGGCGGCCGCGGCATCAGCTTCAGAAGGGAATTGGCGCACATGCACTTCCAACTTTCCCGCGGCTTCGTTGAAATTGTCGACCGCAAAAAGCGAGGTGGACTGGAGGGTATCGAGGATCCGGCTCAGCCGCTGGCTGGCCTCCTCTACCATCTCGTTGGAGTCTTTCACGAGTTCACGCGCCTCTTTGGCCTGGGCTTGGAGGGCCTCACGGGCCGCTTCGTGAGCCGCTTTGATGTCGGCCTTGAATTCACCCGTTTCCTCGCCAAGGGCCTTTTGCAATGCGTGTGCTTTATCGCGGTAAGTGCTTTCAAAATCGGCGAAGAGGGAACCCACGAGTTCTGATGCGAGGATAGCCTGTTTTTCAACGGCTTCGGTGGCGGCCTTGGTTTCCTCAAAGAGAGCCTGACGGGTCTCTTCGGCGATGGCGCTTGCCTTTTGTGCGGCGGCGGTCATGGCTGTGCCCATGGTTTCAATGGCGGCATCGTTGTTTGCCGCGGCATTGGCAATATGACTTTCAAATGTCGTCGCGGCCGAGCGCGCCTTTTCAAGTGCCTTTTCGAGAGCCTCCTGCAGGTCGTCGGCGCATTTGGCGACCGTTGACTGCAGGACATCGGTTTGATCTGCGACGACGATGCCGATTTGCGCCAAGACGTCTCGCTGGATTTCAAGTACGCGTTCGAGCCGCTGGTTCTGAGCGTCCAATTGTTCCGTCGAAGCGGCGATATCCTGTCGCTGTTTGTCGTAGCGCTTGGAAATATCTTCTGAGCGGGCAAAGGCTTCATCCGAGATTTTCTTCAAATGCTGGCTTTGCTCAGTGAGGGAAGCTCCCATCTCGCGGGTTTGAGCGGCGATGTCGAGGGAAACGGTGGAAAAATCCTCCGACCGTGTTCTGAGATCATCCGCGGCACTGAGGAAACGGGAATAGGCCTCGTCTGAAACATTTTTCATCCATTGTGCCTGTGACGCGATGGAGGTGGCATAGGCTTCCGTTCGGTTGGTGAGGTCGTCAGCCAAATCCTTCAGTCGGTCGCGCTCTTTTTCCATGCGCAGGCGCAGTTCAATCGCGCGCTCTTCGGCCTTAAGAGCGGCGGCTTCAATTTCGTCGGATTGGTCCTGGACGCGGGCTTCCAGATCGGCCACTCGCGCGAGGGCCGCCTCAATGCCGTCGGTAAGCTTGGTGACTTCTTTTTGAACAGAGGCGCCCAGGGTTGCTACTTCCTGCGCGGCGGTTCGGTCGGGCTGTAACAGGCGATTGCTTTGCGCGGCGAGCAAATGCGCCTCGCGGGCGAGATCGCGGGCTTTGATCCAGGTATAGGCGGTGAGCCAAATGGCGGGCGCAAGTGCAAAAGCGGCAACGGCGAGCGCCACCTTCCATTCAAGGGAGAGGGTGAGGAGCGCTTCTTTTCCCAGGAGCCCAAGCAAAAAAGCACCCAAAGCCCCTGGCCAAAGCACAGTCAGTGTGATGGCAAAGAGGATAATGAGCCAATAACCGGAATCGCGGCGACGCGTTTTTCCTTCAGCTCCGAATTCGTCAGAGTTGCTTTCCATAAACCCAATTCTCAGCCCATGTTCACCCAAACATGGAGACCGTTTTCGTTCAATCCAGCCCGTGGGCATTCTCACCATCTCCCCAATGAAAGACAACCGAAAACTGGCAGATTTCCCGTAATCCCGAGGGTGTTTACAAAGAAGGTTCAATCGCCAACAATAGAAGCGGGTAAATGGCAAGGATGAGATTAGTGTTGAAGGATCTTTAACGTCCTTGAGGATATAGATATCTGCATGTGGCCAGGGGTGGCTGCATGTTTGGTGGTGGATCAAGAGGGTAGTCCCATGGCATTGCGTCTTGTGGAAACAGAAAGTGCGCGGCGCGAATCCGCGGTAAATTCTTCCGATAAACAATCACGTGTCAAACCGACCGAGCAGCAAATGAAATATTTGCGTCGCGGTATTAATCAGCCGGGCGGAAAGCTGCCTTTGTTCGATGAATATGGGCGCGAGATTGCGGATGCGACTATTCGCTCGTGCATCGATCGCGGTTGGGCTGAACCGTGGTTCGGCAATCCGATCAAACCTTACTGGCTGGTTTGTAAATTGACCGACAAGGGCCGCAAAGTGGTCAGGGACGCGGCGAACTAATCCCATTCCAAATAAGGGGACTGTATACCTAATTGTTGTCAGTCTTCTGCGTCACCCGGCAAGGCCCGAATTAAGTATCCTGTCCCCATAATTCGTGCGGGATTTAGCGGTTTGCCTTATTTCATTAACAATTTCGAATGGTCTGGCGCGTAGGCTTGCTTGGCAAGTAACAAGCGGGCGAGACATGGCCGACATTTCTAATACAGAAAGTGATACGCTTCAGGCAATCGATCTGGAGTTTCTCTCGGCCAATACCATGGCGGACGAAGAGCTGCAACGCGAGGTGTTGCATCTGTTTTTTCAGCAGAGCGCGGTGCTCCTGGAAGGTCTTTCGCAGTTGGACGATGACCGCAGTTGGTATCAGGCGGCCCATGCGCTGAAAGGCAGCGCGCGGGGTGTTGGGCTTTTGCCGCTGGGATTGCTTGCCGAACAGGCCGAAACGCTGGTTGGCCCCACCAATGGGCTTAAACGCCGGGCTCATTTTCACGAAATTGTCGAAGAAGTGGAGCGTGCCCGCTCCGCCGTGCGTGAAATTTTTCAGCTGGAGATCTAGGCTGGCTTAGCTACCGGCGGCGACCTGCGGCGCCGTGGCCGCTTCGTCCTCGTCATAAATGACGAATTCATGGGCAATGCATTTTTCGATCAGAAGACGCCAGACAGGCTCCGCGATCTCCTGTGGCAGGGCGAGCTCTTTGGCCTCTGCCAGAACCTTTGACACCACATCCTCGATGCGAGCCTCGTCGCGCACCACATCTCGGCTGGGCTTAATGATACCGGCGCGCTCGATATAGGTCAGGCGCTCTTTCAAGAGCGCGACAAGGGCGCGGTCGAGCCGATCGATCTCATGGCGAATCTCCGGCATGGTTTTGCATTCAGATGCGCTGTTGCGACGCTCGCCAGCGGCCTTTTCGGCATATTTGTCCGCGTTGAAATCGCTCATGGTGCACTCATACATGGGCCCAGCGCCTGGCGGGGCAATTGTTTGGCGGACCATACGGTTTTCCACCCCTTCTGGCAACCTTGAGGCTTGAGATTTGGCCGATATTGAGTCTCAATGGGTGGAACAGATTTTCACCGGTTGACCAAGGGAGGACGGGCAACATGGGCGAAGTGGCAGCCGACGAGGGCGTGGACGGGCAGAACGGACGCGCGCAGACGGATGTAGTGGTCATCGGGGCGGGGCCGGCCGGATTGTTTTCGGTCTTTCAGCTTGGAATCTTGAATCTCAAGGCGCATGTGATCGATATCCTCGACCGGCCGGGCGGCCAGTGTGCCGAACTTTATCCGGAAAAACCGATCTACGACATTCCCGGGTTTCCAGAGGTCACAGGCCAGGAACTCACGGATCGGCTGTTGAAACAGGCCGAGCCCTTTGAGCCGGTGTTTCACCTTCAGGAGCTTGTCAGCCATCTCGACCATCTGGAAAGCGGGCGTTATCTCATCAAAACTGACATGGGTACCGAAATCGAATGCGGCGCCATTATTGTTGCGGCGGGCGGTGGTTCCTTTACGCCGAAACGGCCACCGATCCCGCACATAGAGGATTATGAGGACCAATCGGTCCATTATGCGGTGCGGCGCATGGAGATGTTCCGTGACAAACGGCTGGTGGTCGCCGGCGGCGGCGATAGCGCCCTTGACTGGACCATTCATCTGGCGCCGATCGCCAGAAGTCTCACCTTGGTGCACCGGCGGCCGGGCTTTCGCGCCGCGCCGGATTCAATTTCCAAGATGGAGGAGTTGGTCGAAGCCGGAGACATTGAGTTTCACGTGGCCAATATCAAGGGGCTTGAAGGCGAGCATGGGCGCCTTGATGCGGTGTTGTTGAACAACGAGGAACGCGGCGACTATAAAATCGACTGCGACATGCTGCTGCCGTTTTATGGCCTCACCATGAAGATGGGACCGGTGGCGAGTTTTGGCTTCACCTTTGATGACGATGAAAAGATTCCTGTCGATACGGAGTTCTTTGCGACGGATCGCCCGGGGATTTTTGCCGTGGGAGATATCGCGACCTATCCCGGAAAGCTAAAGCTTATCCTGTCGGCCTTCCATGAAGTAGCGCTGGCGGCGCGCGGCTGCTTTAAAACCATTCATCCGGATGTGGAGCTCAAACTCGGCTACACCACCTCCAACAAAGCGCTGCAAAAGAAAATCGGTGTGGCGTAAGGCAATTCCCATGGGACTCTATGAGAAACATTTTCTACCGATCTTTATCAACAAGGCGTGCTCGGCGCCGCCGATCCTGAAGCAGCGCGAAAAGGTGGTGCCCTTTGCCGAGGGCCGGGTGCTTGAGATCGGCATGGGGTCGGGGCTCAACCTGCCTTACTACAATCCGGACAAGGTTGAATTCGTCTGGGGGCTCGAACCGTCAGAGGGCATGCGCAAAAAAGCCGCGCCCGCCGTTGAGGCCGCGGCGGTGGAAGTGAAATTCCTCGATCTGCCGGGTGAAGAAGTGCCGCTTGATGACAAGTCTGTCGACACCATCGTGCTCACCTATACGCTGTGTACCATTCCTGATGCCATGGCGGCGCTTGCGCAGATGCGCCGGGTCTTGAAACCCGGAGGGCGATTGCTCTTTTCTGAGCACGGCGAGGCGCCTGATGAAAGCGTTGCGAAGTGGCAACGGCGCATTCAGCCCTTCTGGGGCGTTATCGGTGGCGGCTGT
>SBHG01000133.1 GCA_006226305.1 Alphaproteobacteria bacterium
TCCAGGCGTCCTCTGTGAGCCTCTCCATCTAGATTCCGCGATCGAGTCGCGGAATGACATTGGCTGGTGGCGTGTTCCCGCGCAGGCGGGAACCCTGAATGACGCTGCCATGTGACCTCATGCTGAGGAGAGACCGAAGGGCTCGTCTCGAAGCATGGGTGAAGGTGGTCTCATCCTTCGAGACGCGCTTTGCGCTCCTCAGGATGAGGCATTTCTTGAATAACTCGCCCCCCGCCTGCGCGGCGGTGACATTGCTTTGTGAGGCTCGGGTTACAAGTTAATCCGGTAAAGAACATGCAGGGCGATGGGGCTTGCGGGGTCGACTTTCGGGTGCATAAAGTTGCCGTCTTCGACTCGGGTCATGCCGATGCGCTCCATCACCGCCATGGAGCGGGTGTTGGAAGCGGCTGTGAAGGAGATAATTTCCTGCTGACTTAAAGCTTCCTTTGCGAAGATGAGGCAGGCGCTTGCCGCTTCGCTCGCAAATCCCTTACCCCAATGGGCCCGCGCCAGGCGCCAGCCTACTTCCATCGCCGGTTTGAAGGGACCTTCAAATCCCGGCCAGGTGAGGCCGGTCATGCCGAGGAATTCGCCACTCGATTTTTCTTCCAGTGCGAAGAAGCCATATCCTTCAGATGCGATTTCCGCGGCGCGGCGATCAATAAAATCATCACTTTCGGCGCGGCTTTGGGTGCCTGGAAAATGGCGCATGACTTCCGGGTCCGCATTCATGGCGGCCCAGGGCGCTCGATCCTCTTCGCGCCATTGACGCAGGATCAAACGCTCGGTGGTCAGGAGCACGTCAGTCAACTTTGCCCTTGGCGACAAAGAAGGGGTTGGCGAAGTCTTCGTCGGTCTTGCCATAGAGGAAGGGGCTGCCGTCGAGCTTGGTAACCTTGCCCCCCGCCGCGCTGAGCACCGCATGGCCGGCGGCCGTGTCCCATTCCATGGTGCGGCCATGGCGGGGGTAGATGTCTGCTTCGCCTGTGGCGACCAGACAGAACTTGAGGCTGGAGCCTGCGGCCACCATGTCCTTGATGTTGTATTGAGCGAGGTATTCGTCGGTTTTTGAATCGCGGTGGGAACGACTGGCGACGGCTATCAGCGCTTTGCCGCCGGGATCATTAACAGCGATTTTCTTTCGGGCGCCATCCGCACCAGCCTCAAAGGCGCCATCCTTGGTATTGCCGGCAAAGAGGCGTCCCTTTGCCGGGGCCATGACAACCCCTGCCACCGGCTCATGGTTGTCGATGAGCGCAATATTGACAGTGAACTCGCCGTTGCGGGAAATGAATTCCTTGGTGCCATCGACCGGGTCAACCAGAAAGAATTGTCCGCCGATCTCAGGCCGGATGCCATCGGAAAAGGCTTCCTCCGAGATGACCGCGATCTCGGGGAAGGCGGCGCCCAGCTCTTTCAGGATGACGACTTCCGCACGCTTGTCGGCCTCTGTGACAGGGGAGCGGTCGTCTTTCGCCTCCACAGCGAAGTCGGAGTTGTAGACCTCCATAATCACCTCGGCGGCCTTTTCAGCGATGGTGCAAAGGGTCTTGGTTACCTCGGTTAGATTGGCCATTTTTTGTCTGCGCGTCCTTCGTTCTTTCGTCACGTCAACCAGAATAAGATCGGCTTTGTCCATCCGCATCAGCTGTTTGCCCGCATGTTCGAAATTGACGGTCACACGGGTGCCGATGACCGATTGCACCTGGCCGATGCCCCATTCGGGCTTTTCCGGGTGGCGAACATAGGCACCTGGGGCGAGAAAGTCGAGCATGGAAGCTCCTCAAAAGAGGGTTAAATTGCTGGTTTTACCGGCTTGCGGGGCGGCGAACACTTCCTATGATGGAGCGAACGGTTCTGCAGATCAATGGATCTCGCGCTCGAATTGAAGGGTCAACCGATATGGATGATTTGAGAATTTCTGCACTGATGTGCTCCAAAGTCTGCCACGATCTGATCAGCCCCGTGGGGGCGCTCGGCAACGGCATCGAGGTGTTGAACGAGGATCAGGACCCGGAAATGCGCGAGCATGCCATGGCGCTGATTGAGGCGAGTGCTCAGCAAGCCTCCGCCAAGCTGCAGTTCGCGCGGCTCGCCTATGGGGCCTCGGGCTCGGCGGGCTCGCAGATTGATCTGCGGGAAGCCGAAAACGTCCTGAAAAACCTCATGGGTGGCGGCAAAGTGACCCTTAACTGGAATGCGCCGGCGGTGACCCTCGACAAGGATCTGGTCAAGCTTCTGGCCAATCTGGTGCATATGGCAGGTGACACTATCCCGCGCGGCGGCGAGGTGACCGTGGATGTCATGCTGACGCCGGAGGGCGGGCTTTTCAAGATTGTGTCGAAGGGGGTAAAGGCTCGCTTTGCCGATGAAGTTCGCGCGGCGATCAATGGCGAGATTGCCATCGATGCGCTCGATGCCCGTTCGATTATTCCTTATGTCTGCGGTGAGATTGCACGTCGCCACGGCGGCGGTGTGGAGGTGGAAGTCGGCGAGGATGTGGTGACGATTACCAACCGGTTTGTAAAGGCAGCTCAAGAGAGCGCGGTGGCTTGACCACGGGATCCAGGAGTGCGCAGGCGGGAACCCTTAAGGACGCCGCCATGTGACCTCATGCTGAGGAGGGCCCGAAGGGCTCGTCTCGAAGCATGGGTGAGGGGGGTCTCATCCTTCGAGACGCGCTTTGCGCTCCTCAGGATGAGGCATTTCTTGAATAACTGGACCCCCGCCTTCGCGGGGGAACCCAAATAAGATGTATCCCCGGACAAGCGAAGCGCGATCCGGGGTCCAATCCACGTTTCACTCTGATTTGGCTGCCATTGGACCCCGGGTCAAGCCCGGGGTTGCGATCAAGTCGCGGAATGACAAAATGAGAATTTGACGTAACAAAAAACCCGACTCGCGAGAGCCGGGCTTTTGAATTCAAAAGGTGACGTGTTTAAGCCGCCTTGGTGCCTTCCGCCGGGTCGCGAAGCACATAGCCGCGGCCCCAGACGGTTTCAATGTAATGGTCGCCGCTGGTGGCTGAGGCCAGCTTCTTGCGGAGCTTGCAGATGAAGACGTCGATGATCTTCAGTTCCGGCTCATCCATACCGCCGTAAAGGTGGTTGAGGAACATTTCCTTGGTCAGGGTCGTGCCCTTGCGCAGGGAAAGCAGCTCCAGCATTTGATATTCCTTGCCGGTCAGGTGGACCCGCTGGCCTTCCACTTCGACAGTCTTGGTGTCGAGGTTGACGGTGAGCTTGCCGGTGTTGATGACCGATTGGCTGTGACCCTTGGAGCGACGGACAACCGCGTGGATGCGGGCGACCAGTTCGTCCTTGTGGAACGGCTTGGTCATATAGTCGTCGGCGCCAAAGCCGAGGCCGCGCACTTTGTTGTCGATGTCGGAAAGGCCCGACAGAATGAGGATCGGTGTGCCGATCTTGGCCAGTCGCAAGGTCTTTAAAACCTCATAGCCGCTCATATCCGGCAAATTCAGATCCAGCAGAATAATGTCGTAGTCATACAGCTTGCCGAGGTCTACGCCTTCTTCGCCCAGGTCGGTGGTGTAGCAATTGAACCCGTCCGACTTCAGCATCAGCTCGATGGACTGGGCTGTCGCGCTATCGTCTTCGATCAGCAATACACGCATTTTTTATCTCCGTGACTTTGGAACCCCCCAGCGCTT
>SBHG01000190.1 GCA_006226305.1 Alphaproteobacteria bacterium
GTCCACTGCACGGTAACGCAGCCCTCCTCTTCGCTGAGAAGCACATCAAAGCCTTTGACCGGACGGGCAGCCTGCATGGCGCGGCTGCGAATGGCGTCCTCAAAATCTTTCAGCTTTTGCGCGGTCGTGCTCACTTAATTTCCCCCGGAGCGGCTTGCGATTATGGCAAACGAACTTCTTTATACCTGCAATCGGAGCGCGCTACCAGTCACGAGCCGGGATAATCTGGCAACAATAGCGAAGATTCGAGCCCGCTATCGATCCACCAGATCGACAATTTTCCCCATGATTTCAGTAAGTTGGTAGTCCTTGGGCGTAAAGACGGCCTTGACCCCCATTTGCCCGAGCACCAGCCGGTCCTCGTCCGGAATAATACCGCCAACCACAACAGGGATATTTTCAAGACCTTCTTCGCGAAGCCGCCCCATCACATCACGCAGGAGCGGCACGTGAGATCCGGACAGGATCGAAAGCCCGATCACATGAACATCTTCCGCCTTGGCTTTGGCGACAATCTCCTCTGGGGTGACGCGAATGCCGTCATAAATGACCGCCATTCCGAGGTCACCGGCACGCACCGCAATCTGCTCTGCGCCATTGGAGTGACCATCAAGCCCCGGCTTGCCCACCAGGAGTTTTAAGGAACCGCCGAGCTTGGCGGAGACCTGCCGCACCCGCGCTTTCATCTCTTCAAGGTCCGGCGCATCATCTTCCTCCAGGATCACACCCGTCGGTGCGCGGTATTCGCCAAAGACATCCCTAAGCGCCGCGCCCCACTCGCCGGTGGTGACGCCTGCCTTGGCCGCGGCAATTGAGGGCTCCATAAAATTGCGCCCCTCCTGAGCCGCTGACTTGAGATCGGCAAGGGCCGCTTCCACAGCTTTCCCATCGCGCTTTGAACGCCAGGCGTTAAGCGACGCGATTTGATCAAATTCAACGCTTTCGGGCACGGTCAAAATGCCGCCATCGGACGACTGCGCCAGCGGTGAGACGGCGGTTTCCTTGAAGGCATTAACGCCCACGACAACCTGCGCGCCGCTTTCAATGCGTTTGAGGCGCTCCGTATTGGATAGAACCAGCGCCTTTTTCATATAGGCCTCGTCGAGCGCCGCCACCGCGCCGCCCATTGCGTCAATCCTGGCAAGCTCTGCGCGAGCCTCCGCTTTCAGTGATTCCACTTTAGCCGTCATCTCCACAGAACCATTGAAGATGTCGCCATATTCAAGCAGGTCCGTTTCAAAGGCCATGATCTGCTGCATGCGCAAAGACCACTGCTGATCCCACGGGCGCGGCAGGCCGAGCGCTTCGTTCCAGGCCGGCAGTTGAACCGCCCGCGCCCGGGCATCCTTCGACAGCACCACCGCCAGCATTTCCAAAAGAATGCGCGTTGCATTGTTTTCCGGCTGCTGCTCTGTAAGGCCCAATGAGTTCACCTGAACCCCATAGCGAAAGCGCCTGAGTTTGGGATCATCAACCCCGTAGCGGCTCTGACAGATCTCATCCCATAGATCAACAAAGGCCCGCATCTTGGCAATTTCGGTAATGAACCGAAGACCCGCGTTGACGAAAAACGAGATGCGCCCCACCACCGTTGGAAAATCCTCCTCCGGCACTTGTCCCTCCGCCTTGACCGCATCCAGAATGGCAATCGCATTGGCGAGCGCGAAGGAAAGTTCCTGCACTGGCGTCGCGCCCGCTTCCTGTAAATGATAGGAGCAGACGTTGACCGGGTTCCATTTCGGCAGTTCGGTATAGGTAAAAGAAATCACATCCGCCGTCAGCTTGAGCGAAGGCGCGGGCGGAAAAACATAAGTCCCCCGCGACAGATATTCCTTCACGATGTCGTTTTGTGTCGTGCCCTGGAGCTTTGAACGGTCCGCGCCTTGAGCCTCCGCCGCCGCGATATAAAGCGCCAAGAGCCAGGGCGCCGTCGCATTGATGGTCATGGAGGTATTCATCTGCTCAATGGGGATGCCTTCAAACAAAGCGGCCATATCCCCAAGGTGCGAAATCGGCACGCCCACCTTGCCCACCTCGCCGCGCGAGAGCACGTGATCTGAATCGTAACCGGTCTGGGTCGGCAGATCGAAAGCGATCGACAAACCCGTTTGCCCCTTCGCCAGATTGGTCCGGTAAAGTTCATTGGACGCTTTCGCCGTAGAATGGCCGGAATAGGTCCGGAAAATCCACGGGCGGTCCTTCTGCGGGCCTTGGCTCACGGGATACCCCTCCTTGAGTTTATTCAGCCCATCTTCCTCAGGACTCTGGGCTTTTCATATTATTACCTGTATCCTTACCGTCACGTAATTATATTACTTTTTGCTGCAATGCAAAAAAATCTTGCATTGGCCGTGACGATCCACAATCATTATCACCAAAGCAGGATTGGCAAGATCGATTCTTGCTCAGAATAGACCAGAAAACTGGCAATTTTAAGTGGATCATGAGGGAGCCACCCCAGATCCCAGGAGGAGAAAATGGCAACCACGGAAGCTGTCACCGAGGACGCAGCTGCAACAAACCCGGCTGAACTCAAGGATCTCTACGAGGTCGGCGAAATTCCGCCCCTCGGTCACGTGCCGAAAAACATGTACGCCTGGGCCATCCGCCGCGAGCGCCACGGCGAGCCGGAAAAGGCCATGCAGGTCGAAGTGGTCCCCACCCCCGAAATTGACAACCACGAAGTGCTGGTTTTGGTCATGGCCGCCGGCGTCAACTACAACGGCGTCTGGGCGGCGCTGGGCACACCGATCTCCCCCTTCGACGTGCACAAGGCCGAGTACCACATCGCCGGTTCCGACGCGACGGGCATCGTTTATGCGGTCGGCTCCAAGGTAAAACGCTGGAAGGTGGGCGACGAAGTTGTCGTCCACTGTAACCAGGACGACGGCGACGACGAGGAATGCAATGGCGGCGACCCGATGTTTTCGCCCAGCCAGCGCATCTGGGGCTATGAGACCCCCGACGGCGCCTTTGCTCAGTTCACCCGCGTTCAGGCCCAGCAGCTTATGGAGCGCCCGCGCCACCTGACCTGGGAAGAGAGCGGATGCTACGTGCTCACCCTTGCCACCGCCTATCGCATGCTTTTTGGCCACCGCCCGCATATTCTGCGGCCTGGCCATAACGTGTTGGTTTGGGGCGCGTCGGGCGGCCTCGGCTCCTTCGCCACCCAGCTTTGCGCTGTTTCCGGGGCCCATGCCATCGGGGTTATTTCAGACGAATCCAAGCGCGACTTTGTCATGTCCATGGGCGCGAAAGCCGTCATCAACCGCAAGGACTTTAATTGTTGGGGTCAATTGCCCGAGGTGAACGGCGAAGGCTTTGCCGAATATATGGGCGAGGTCCGCAAGTTCGGCCGCGCCATTTGGGACATCACTGGCAAGGGCAATGACGTTGATTTCGTTTTTGAACACCCGGGCGAGGCCACCTTCCCTGTCTCGGTCAATGTGGTTAAACGCGGCGGCATGGTCGTCATTTGCGCTGGCACCACCGGCTATAACCTCACGATGGACGCCCGCTTCCTTTGGATGCGGCAAAAGCGGGTACAGGGCTCCCACTTTGCCAACCTGAAACAGGCCTCACAGGCCAACAAGCTGGTGATTGATCGCCGCATCGACCCATGCATGTCGGAAGTCTTCTCCTGGAACGACATTCCGCGCGCC
>SBHG01000189.1 GCA_006226305.1 Alphaproteobacteria bacterium
GTCACGATCGGCATCAGGTCTTTTGGCAAGCCATAGGCGCGGGCCTCGCCCTCGGCCACCCGGGCAATGCCGTCAATGAGCTGCTGACGCACCTCGTCGGAATAGGAGCGGACGGTGAGCTGCAGGCGTACACTGTCGGGGATGACATTGTTCTTGGTACCGCCATGGATGGAGCCCACGGTCACCACGGCCGGGTCCATCGGAGAGACCTCACGGCTGACGATGGTCTGGAGGCCCAGAACAATTTTCGACGCCAGAACAACCGGGTCCTTAGTCATATGGGGATAGGCGCCATGGCCGCCGATGCCGCGAACTTCAATGTCAACCGAATCCACATTGGCAAAGCCATAGCCGGGCACATAGCCAATATTGCCGGCTTCCAACGTCGGAGAGACGTGGAAAGCAAGATTGTAATCAGGCCGCGGGAAACGCTTGAAAAGCCCGTCCTCCAGCATGGCTTTGGCGCCTGCGCCGCGCTCTTCGGCCGGTTGGCCGATCATGACCAGCGTGCCGGACCATTGATCTTTCAGGGCCGCAAGCCGCCGAGCCGTGCCCACAAAGACGGTCATATGCATGTCATGGCCACAGGCATGCATGACGGAAACCGGGTCGCCGGTTTGATTGAGGCCCTTGACCTGACTTGCGTTAGAAAGGCCCGTCTTTTCCTCGACCGGTAAGGCATCCATGTCGGTACGGATGAGCACCGTCGGGCCTTCGCCGTTTTCGAAAACGCCGACGACACCTAGTCCGCCGACCTCGGGGGTGACATCAAACCCGAGGGCTTCAAGCTGCGCGGCGATCTTCTTCGAGGTCTCGACTTCCTCGAATGACAACTCAGGGCTTTGGTGCAAGTCTTTGTAAAAGCTCAGTAAGTCCGGCGTATCGTTTTTGATATCATTGCGCAGATCCGCCTTTGCAGGGGGCAGCAAAGCCATGAAGGCAAACACGGCAACGATCATTCGTTTCATCAGGAACTCTCCAGTAAAAGAATTTGCGCCATCCTAGGCCAAGGAACTTGGGGTTCAAGACTATTAGATCGGCATTGGTGATGGATTCCACTGGACCGCTACTGAGCCCCGTGCTTATAGTCGTCCAAAATAATAACCCCGGTAAACAATTTGGGGCTCAAAGGTGGCGCTGGGAAAAACCTCACGATCGGCAAGCACGGATGAAGACATCCTTTTGGAAGCAACCCTTGGCTGGCTGTTTCAGGACGTCCATTCTTTGATGACCAGGGCCTTTGACCATCGCATGGCGCAGGTAGGGCTGACCCGATCCCAGTGGCGGGTGATTGCGCCGCTTTTGCGCCAGGACGGAATTACTCAGACAGCGCTGGCGGAAATTATTGCCATTGAAAAAGCGCCGCTGGGCCGCACCCTCGACCGGTTGGAGGAGAGCGGTTGGATTCGCCGCGAATCTGATCCGACGGACCGTCGGGCTCGTAGAGTTTTTATGACGGAAAAGGTGCCGCTGGTTGTTGCCAGAGTGCAGAAGGTCGTGCGCTCGGTTTTCGCCGATGCATTGCGCGGCTTTTCAGCCGAAGAAGTTGAATCTCTCATGCGTCACATGATGGAGATCAAATCAAATATCATTGCTGTGGAAGGAGATCCGCACGAGCATGATTGATCGGGCTACCGGTCGGTAAAAACAGCGGCGAAAAAGCCGCGTCATAAGGGAGGAGTAAACAGATGAATTTCGAATTTTCGGAAGATCAGATGTTTCTGAAGGAACAGGCTAATAAGTTTCTTTCAGAAAAATGCGATCTGACGGTCAACCGAAAGGTTCTTGAAGGGGATGAGCCCTTCGACAAGAACCTTTGGCAGGCCGTGGTTGAAATGGGCTGGACCGGCACCACTATTCCAGAAGAATACGGCGGGCTGGGACTTGGTCATCTGGAGCTTTGCGTCATCGCTGAAGAGCTCGGCCGCGCATTGGCGCCAATTCCCTTTTCGTCCAGCGTCTACTTGGCCACAGAAGCCTTGATGATCGCGGGTTCGGAAGAGCAAAAGCAAGAGTATCTGCCCAAACTCGCCGCTGGCGAATTGATCGGTACGTTCGCGATGGCGGAAGGTGTCGGACAACCTCTCCCGGGTAACATCGCCGTGACCTTGAAAGACGGCAAACTGTCGGGCGACAAGTTGCCGGTGCCTGATGGCGACATTGCCGATTTTGCCGTGGTTGTCGCGCGTACCGCCGACGGGGATGCTGAAGATGTGCTGTCTCTGGCGCTCGTTGATCTGACGGGCGCCGGTGTTACACGTGAAACGGTCAAGACCCTCGATCCGTCCCGCAGCCAGGCAAAAGTCTCTTTCGCGGATGCCCCCGCTACATTGTTGGGCGCTGAGGGAGAGGGCTGGGCCATGGCGCGCAAGACCCTCGACCGGGCAGCCGTGCTCATGGCGTTTGAACAGATCGGCGGCGCGGATCGCTGCCTCGAAATGGCCAAAGATTACGCCTTGGAGCGCTATGCCTTTGGGCGCCTCATCGGTTCTTATCAAGCGCTGAAACACAAGATGGCCGACATGTACATCAAGAACGTGCTCGCCCGCTCGAACTCCTACTACGGGGCTTGGGCGCTCTCGACTGATGCACCGGAGCTTGCCCTTGCCGCCGCCACGGCTCGGGTCAGTGCCATTGATGCCTTCCACTTTGCTTCCAAGGAGAACATCCAGATCCATGGCGGCATGGGCTACACCTGGGAAGTGGACTGCCATCTGTTCTACAGACGATCGAAGAACCTCGGCCTTGCGCTCGGGGCGGACCGGGTCTGGAAAGACCGACTGGTCGCTCAGCTTGAACAGCGCAACGTGGCTTAAAGAGGAGGAAAGAGAAATGGATTTCAACGATACCCCGGAAGAAGCCGCGTTCCGCGCGGAAGTTAAAGCCTTCCTGGAGGCCAATGCCTCAAAACCAAAGAAACTGCCGCGCAACGCCAGCGAAGCCGACCGTCTGGTCCAGGCCCGCGTCTGGCAAAAGGCCAAGGCCGAAGGCGGCTTTGCCCAAATTACCTGGCCGAAGGAATGGGGCGGCCGTGGCGGCTCACCCATCCAGCAGGTCATCTATAATCAGGAAGAGGTCAAATACGAACTGCCGCGCGGCTTTTTCGACATTGGCCTGGGCATGTGCGTGCCCACGGTTATGACTTATGCGGATCCGGAAACCTGCAAACGTTTTGTCGGTCCCGCCCTCAAGGGCGAGGAGATCTGGTGTCAGCTCTTTTCCGAACCCTCAGCGGGTTCCGATGTCGCAGGTCTTCGCACCAAAGCCGAACGGGAGGGCGATGACTGGGTGATCAATGGCCAAAAGGTCTGGACCTCAGGCGCGCATTATTCAGACTTCGGCATTGTCGTCGTGCGGACCAATCCCAATGTGCCCAAGCACAAGGGCCTCACCATGTTCTGGATCGACATGAAGTCGCCGGGTGTGGAAGTGCGCCCTCTCGTGCAAATGTCGGGCGCGTCTAACTTCAACGAAGTTTATTTCACCGATGTGCGGGTGCCCGATAGTCAGCGCCTGGGTGAAGTCGGCGAGGGCTGGAAAGTCGCACTTACGACCTTGATGCACGAGCGTCTCGCCGTGGGTCAGGCGGGCGGCCCTGGCCACCGCGAGCTCATTGACCTTGCCAAAAGCACCATGCTCGAAGAAGGCCCGGC
>SBHG01000038.1 GCA_006226305.1 Alphaproteobacteria bacterium
GCAAACGGAGCTTACCGCTTAATCTGACCATTAATGGCCTTCTGGAACTTTTCCCCCCAGGGCGGACGGAACATTGAGATCATTTCCGTACGCGGCGCCTTATAAATCGACTTGGCATGAGAAAAGGTCTTAAAACCATCAAAGCCATGATAGGCGCCCATGCCGCTCGGCCCGACACCACCGAAAGGCAAATTGTCTTGTGCGACCTGCATGACCACATCATTCAGCGCAACTGAACCCGACGTGGTGTTGTCGAGAACCTGCCGTTCCTCTCCTTGATCTTCACCGAAATAGTAAAGGCCCAGAGGACGCGGGTGCTTGTTCACATAATCGATCGCCTCACCCACTTCTGAGTAGGTCTTGACCGGTAGGATGGGCCCAAAGATTTCATCTTGCATAACCTTGAGATCATCGCCCGGGTCAATGAGGAGGGTCGGCGGAATCTTGTGGTGTGGCTGCTGGGAAAAATCCTCCTTAGCCGGATTGATTTCGTAAATCTCAACACCCGCAGCCCGCGCTTCATCCAGATAGCCCTGCAAGCGGTCATAATGACGCTGGTTGATGACAGAGGTATAATCCGGATTGTCCTTTAAGGTCGGATACATTTTTTGAACCGACTTCTCGGCGGCACTGGTAAAATCAGACACCTTGTCCTTCGGCACAAAGACGTAGTCTGGCGCCAGGCAGATCTGACCGGCGTTCAAGGTCTTGCCAAACATCACTCGATTAGCCGTCACCTGCATGTCGGCGGTGTCGGAAATGATGACCGGCGATTTGCCGCCCAACTCCAGGGTGACCGGTACCAGGTTTTCCGCAGCCGCCCGCATAACATGGCGACCAATGGAGGTGGCGCCAGTAAAAATAAGATGGTCGAAGGGCAGAGAAGTAAATTCGGCCCCAGTCTCCGGTCCGCCCAAAATGACCGCTACTTCGGTTTCATCGAACGCGGAGGCAAACATGCGCTGCATGAGCTCAGAGGTACGCGGTGTAAACTCCGAAGGTTTGATCATCGCCCGGTTACCAGCGGCAAAAATATCCGCAAGCGGCGCAAAGGTTAGCTGTACGGGAAAGTTCCAAGGGGATACCACACCAATGGTGCCAAGTGGTTGGTATTCAACCCGCGCCCGCGCACCGAGTAGGTTGAGCGGAAAATTTGCGTTACGCCTAGAGGTGCGCATCCATTTCTTCACATGAGAGCGGGCGTGCTTAAGCGGCGCAATGGAACTTACAACGTCGGTAAATGCTGATTGCTGCACAGAACGGTGACCAAAATCATGGCGCAGGCAATCTTCGATCTCTTCACGGTGATCAACAAGGATGCCAATGGCTCGATTGATGCGGTCAATGCGCAGTTCCGCGCTTGGCGGACCATCCGCGATATGGGCTGCCTTTTGGCGGTCCAGAATGTCGCGCATGGTAGATGAACTGGCTTTTTCTGTAGCGGGTGCAGCGGGGGCTTCTGCAAGTGACATGGGTGCGTTCCTTTCCTCCTCAAAGTCAGCATCCGTCATTCTGGAGCAGTTTTCGCTGATTTCAAAGGGAAATTGGGGATATGGCCCGGAAGTGTTCAGATGTCGACTGGCGTAAAGTTGATATTGAACTCGTCACGGGAGGCCTTATTCTTATCGGCAAATAATCGAGGCGCTCGCCCCAGAGCGCGACAATCCAGAGGAACACCATGGCTTACGAAACTCTCTTACTTGATATTCAGGACGGCGTTGCAACCCTAAAGCTCAATGATCCTGGCACCCTCAATGCTGTCTCCGAGCAAATGATCCGGGAACTTGGCCAGGCCGCGGATGATCTTGCTGATCCAGCCAATGGCGCGCGCGCTCTGCTCTTTACCGGCGAAGGCCGGGGGTTTTGCTCCGGCGCCAATCTGGCGGACGGTCGGGCCGACAATCCAATGGATGACCGAGACGCTGGAGCCAGGCTTGACCAGCTATACCATCCTTTCCTGCGCAAATTGCGCGGACTTGATTTTCCGGTCGTCACAGCGGTTAACGGTCCTGCCGCCGGGGTGGGCATGAGTTTTGCCCTGATGGGCGATATCGTCATGGCCGCCAAGAGCGCCTTCTTCCTGCAAGCCTTTGGCCGGATTGGTCTGGTGCCTGACGGGGGCGCGACCTATATGCTGCCGCGGCGCATTGGTCTTGCGCGCTCCCTGGAGCTTTCGCTGCTGGCGGAAAAACTCCCTGCCGAAAAGGCGCTTGAGTGGGGGTTGATCAATTCGGTTCACGAAGACCATGAGCTCATGCCAGCGGCAGAAGCCATGGTGACACGGCTGGCCAAGGGTCCGACCGTGGCGCTGGGAATGATCCGCAAGCTCTATTGGGAAAGCCCGCAGAACTCTTATGAAGAGCAGCTCATTCAGGAACGCCTTAGCCAGGCCAAAGCGGGCTCAACAAAAGACTTTATCGAAGGCGTAACGGCCTTTCTGCAAAAGCGGCCGGCCGAGTTTAAAGGGGAGTAGAGGCACTCGATGCTCCCCAGATGTGTTCCCGCGCAGGCGGGAACCCAGGGGCGACAAATATCGATGTGCGCGTCCGCCCTGGCCCCCCGCCTTCGCGGGGGAACCGAATAAAGACTACTCCGGCAGTTCCGCTTCTTTCAGCGTTACAGATTCGCCGCAACCGCAGGCGTCGAGCTGATTGGGGTTGTTGAAAATGAACCCGGAAGACATCTGACCTTCCTGATAATCCATTTCTGTCCCGAGCAGAAACAATATGGCCTTTGGCTCGATCAGGATCTTGATGCCTTTTTCTTCGACAACTTCGTCGAGCGGCGCCTGTTCGGTGGCATAATCCAATGTGTAGGACATTCCCGCGCAGCCAGCGTTCTTCACGCCAATGCGCAGCCCGATATAGGCCTCGTCGGCGGCAGCCATGATTTCCTGCACCCGGGATGCTGCTGCATCGGTCAGGCGGATCGCCTTTGGCAATTCTCTTCTCATCATTTCACATGCCTTCCTAATACATGTTCAGTTGAAGACGGGCGACTTCGGACATACGGCTCACATCCCATGGCGGATCAAATACCATGTTGACCTTAACATCGCGTATGCCGGGCACGGAGCGAACTGCATCTTCGACCCATCCGGGCATTTCACCTGCCACGGGACAGCCCGGCGCCGTCAGGGTCATATCGACCTCAACATCGCGCTCATCGGAAACGTCGACCTTGTAGATAAGACCGAGCTCATAGATATCAACCGGGATTTCCGGGTCATAGACCGTCTTAAGAGCCGCAACCAGCTCTTCCGTCAATGTTTCAAGTTCTTCTGCTTGCAAAGCCATGTAACTACCTTAATAGCTCCTGCGCATGGGTCAGGGCCGAAACCAGTGTCTCGATTTCCTCAACCGTATTGTAAATTCCAAACGAGGCGCGCGCTGTGGAGGTGACGCCTAGGCGATCCATGAGTGGCTGGGCGCAGTGGTGGCCCGCGCGCACGGCCACCCCTGAGTGATCGATTATGGTTGAAACATCATGAGCGTGGGTCCCTACGAGTTCGAAGGACACGATGGCGCCCTTTTGCCTGGCCGTGCCAAAAATCTTTACGGAATTCATGGCGCCCAGGGCCTCGGTCGCAGCCTGCAGAAGCCGCTCTTCATGGGCCATAATGTCAGCCCGGTCAAAGGACTG
>SBHG01000155.1 GCA_006226305.1 Alphaproteobacteria bacterium
CGCATCTGCCTTTGACATGTCCGCATCTTCTGAGACTTTGGCGATGAGGTCATTCTTGTTCATGGAGGCCCCGCTTCTGTAGGAGTTATCAAAATTTGGTTGATGGGGGAAAGTGTAGACCTGTTCCCTCGCCCGTCAAACAAAAAACAACAAAAAACGGCGGAAAACTGGGGTTTTCCACCGTTATTTAGGTAAAAAAGGCTGTTTTGACGCCTTAATTGCCCTCTTTAATGAGCAACAGGCGCGTTTTGGCCCTCCAGCGATTCGGCCGCAATTGCGGGCTCAACCTCTGATTCCTCGCTCCATTCGATGGGCACAAGCTCCTCTGTCAGAGCCTCGGCAAGCACCTCATCCATGGTCGAAACCGGGATAATCTTAAGACCCTCTTTGACATTCTCAGGGATGTCGGCGAGGTCCTTTTCATTATCCATCGGGATCAGCACGGTTTTGATACCGCTTCTGAGCGCTGCCAAAAGCTTTTCTTTCAGCCCGCCGATTGGCAGGACACGGCCCCGCAAAGTCACTTCGCCGGTCATGGCCACATCGCGGCGCACCGGAATACCCGTCAAAACCGACACGATGGAGGTGACCATGCCGACACCGGCCGACGGTCCATCTTTTGGCGTTGCCCCTTCGGGCACGTGGACGTGAATGTCCCGCTTTTCGAAGATGGTCGGCTTGATGCCGAAGTCAACGGCCCGCGAGCGCACAAAGGAATGCGCCGCATTGATGGATTCCTTCATGACGTCACCGAGCTTGCCGGTCGTGGTCATGCGACCCTTGCCTGGCAAGGTGACGGATTCGATGGCCAGGATTTCGCCGCCGACTTCTGTCCAGGCGAGGCCGGTCACGACACCTACCTGATCTTCACCCTCGATCTCGCCATAACGGAACTTGCGGATGCCCGCATATTTGTCGAGCGCCGCTTCGTCGATGATGACCGACTTCACGTCTTCCGTGAGGATCTCTTTGACCGCCTTACGCGCCAAGTTCGCGATTTCGCGCTCCAGGTTTCTCACGCCCGCTTCTCGGGTGTAATAGCGGATCAGTCCACGAAGGCCACTTTCGGTGAGTTCAAACTCACCCCTCTTAAGGCCGTGGTCCTTAACCTGTTTCGGGATCAAGTGACGACGGGCGATTTCCACCTTCTCATCTTCCGTGTAACCGGCCAGGCGGATCAGTTCCATCCGGTCGAGCAACGGCTGCGGCATGCGTAGGGAGTTGGCCGTGGTAATAAACATGACGTCAGACAGGTCATATTCCACTTCCAGATAGTGATCCATGAAGGTGTGGTTCTGTTCCGGATCCAGCACCTCAAGCAAGGCCGACGATGGGTCGCCTCTAAAGTCCGCGCCGAGCTTGTCGATTTCATCGAGCAAGAACATCGGATTGGAATGCTTTGCCTTCTTCATGGACTGGATAATCTTGCCCGGCATCGACCCAATATAGGTCCGCCGGTGACCGCGGATCTCTGCTTCATCACGTACGCCGCCCAGAGAAACGCGCACGAACTCGCGACCCGTCGCCTTGGCAATGGATTTACCCAGCGAGGTTTTACCAACGCCGGGAGGTCCAACGAGACAGAGGATCGGGCCCTTGAGCTTGTTGGTGCGCTGCTGCACGGCCAAATACTCAACGATGCGTTCCTTGACTTTCTCCAAGCCATAATGGTCTTCATCGAGGATTTTGCGGGCGCGTTTAAGGTCTTTTTTGACGCGGCTCTTTTTGTTCCACGGGATACCGAGGATCCAATCAAGATAGTTGCGCACGACCGTCGCTTCCGCCGACATGGGGCTCATCTGGCGCAACTTCTTGAGTTCGCCACTGACCTTTTCACGGGCTTCCTTTGACAGCTTGGTTTTGTTGACTTTTTCTTCCAACTCGGAAAGTTCGTCGTGACCATCCTCACCTTCGCCGAGTTCTTTCTGAATGGCCTTCATCTGCTCATTCAGATAGTACTCGCGCTGGGTTTTTTCCATCTGGCGCTTGACCCGGGAGCGGATCTTTTTCTCGACCTGTAAAACAGAAATCTCGCCTTCCATCATGCCGTAAACGGACTCAAGACGTTTGGCGACATCGGTAATTTCAAGCAGATCCTGCTTTTCCTGAATCTTGATCGACAGATGAGACGCAATGGTATCGGCGAGCTTGGATGCTCCCTCAATTTGATTGATCGAGACCAGGGTTTCAGGCGACACCTTTTTGTTCAGTTTGACGTAGCTTTCAAACTGGGCAACAACCGTCCGCGCCAAGGCCTCGACCTCTTCGCCGGCATCATTGATCTCGGGAATGAGGTCGGCTTCGGCCTGATAGAATTCCTCATTTTCCGTATACTGTTTAACTTGAGCGCGGGCGCCACCCTCAACCAAAACCTTGACGGTTCCGTCAGGCAACTTCAGCAGCTGCAATACAGAGGCAATGGTCCCGATTTCGTAAATATCATCCGTTGCCGGATCATCGTCGGACGCGTTTTTCTGGGTTACCAGCAGGATCTGCTTGTCGTCCAGCATGACATCTTCGAGCGCCTTGACGGATTTCTCGCGGCCAACAAAGAGCGGCACGATCATGTGCGGAAAGACCACAATGTCCCTGAGCGGCAACACCGGATAAACTTTTTTGCCGACGGTAGGAGTGTTTTCTTGTTCGTTAGGCAACGCTTGTTTCCTCTTTAACGAGCGGCCGTATCATTAAATCCGATCCCGGCCGCAAATTTGACCCCTCCCCGGCAGATCGCCGCTTTGGCAGTCGATTTTTACTTCGAACCTGAGCCCCTAACTGAGGCGGCTCCGGTTCCAGAAATGGATCTCCCGCTCGCTGGGGAGACACCGTTTCCTTTCAAATAAGTGGCGCTTAACCACGTTAATTCAAGAGGTAACACGATGCCGGAGCACGTCGTACAGTTTTCTGCAAAAATGCTAATTTGGCGTGAAATTCGTGCAAATTTGGGTGTTTTAGCGTGAAAAAGGGGGCAAATGGCCTCATTTACCCCCTCAAATATCGAAAGATAACTATTTATTTATGCCGATGATTCGACGTCATCCTTGCGCTCGGAGTAGATGTAGAGCGGACTGGCGCGCCCTTCCACCACTTCGCCGTTAATGACCACCTCTTCGACCCCCTCGAGGGACGGCAATTCGTACATGGTCTCCAGGAGAATACTTTCCATGATGGATCGCAGCCCCCGCGCACCTGTCTTGCGCGCAATCGCTTTGCGCGCCACGCCCTTCAATGCGTCATCGGAGAAGGTCAGCTTGGTATTTTCCATCTCAAAGAGACGCTGATACTGCTTGAGAAGCGCATTCTTTGGTTCCGTGAGAATGGTGACCAGAGCCTCTTCGTCCAGATCCTCCAATGTTGCCAGGACCGGAAGACGGCCAACAAACTCAGGGATAAGACCAAACTTCAATAGGTCTTCAGGCTCCAGTTCTTTCAAGACCTCGCCGGTGCGGCGTTCGTCATCAGATTGGACATTGGCGCCAAAACCGATTGAGGTTTCCTTGCCGCGACCCGAAATGATCTTATCAAGACCGGCAAAGGCGCCGCCGCAAATGAACAACATATTCGTGGTGTCAACTTGCAGGAATTCCTGTTGCGGATGCTTGCGCCCTCCCTGTGGCGGAACACTGGCCACCGTGCCTTCCATGATCTTCAAAAGGGCCTGCTGAACGCCCTCGCCCGATACGTCGCGGGTAATGGAGGGATTGTCTGATTTACGGGAAATCTTGTCGATTTCATCGATATAGACAATGCCGCGCTGTGCCCGCTCGACGTTGTAATCGGCGGACTGCAGGAGTTTCAGAATGATGTTTTCAACGTCTTCCCCAACATAGCCCGCTTCCGTGAGCGTGGTCGCGTCGGCCATGGTGAAGGGCACGTCGAGAATGCGCGCCAGGGTTTGGGCCAGGTAGGTTTTGCCGCAACCGGTTGGACCAATCAGGAGGATGTTGGATTTTGCCAACTCGACATCAGAGCCCTTGGAGGCATGATTGAGGCGTTTGTAATGGTTGTGAACCGCAACAGAGAGAACCCGTTTGGCATAACCCTGCCCGATGACATAGTCGTCCAGGACTTCGCAAATCTCAGCTGGGGTCGGTACGCCATCCTTCGATTTTACGAGCGAGCTCTTGCTCTCCTCACGGATGATATCCATGCAGAGTTCGACGCATTCATCGCAGATGAAGACAGTCGGCCCCGCAATCAATTTCCGGACTTCGTGTTGGCTTTTGCCACAGAAAGAACAATAGAGGGTGTTCTTCGAATCTCCGCCGCTTACTTTGCTCATTTACACTCCTTGGCGCGTCGTGCCCCGCTACGCCCTTGGCTTTCAAAATCTGTTGCGGCACCGCCGCTTTTGATCCTTCAGGCCAAATCACCTCATTATTCGAGCATGATAGCCCCATCAGGATCAAGAAAACATTAAACCTGAGCCCCACTGAGCACTCAAACCGTGCCGAAAGTGTGACGCTTTTTAACCTTAATCCTTCTTTTCCGGCTCTGGCGGGGTCTCAACCGGACCCCCATCCTTGCGTTCCTCGACCACCTGATCGATCAGACCGAAGTCTTTGGCCTCTTCGGCGGTCAGGAAATTGTCCCGGTCCAGCGCCGCCTCAATAACCTCAACTGTCTGCCCGGTATGGTGGGCATAAATCTCATTAAGACGCTGTTTCATCTTAATAATATCCTTGGCGTGGCGCTCGATATCTGAGGCCTGTCCCTGGAAGCCGCCGGAGGGCTGGTGCACCATGATCCGCGCATTGGGGAGGGCAAAGCGCATCCCCTTCTCGCCGCCGGCCAAAAGGAAAGAGCCCATTGAGGCCGCCTGACCAATGCACATGGTCTGACAGGCCGGACGGATATATTGCATGGTGTCATACATGGCCAAGCCCGAGGTAACGACACCCCCGGGTGAATTGATGTAGATCGAAATCTCTTTTTTCGGATTCTCCGCCTCAAGAAACAGCAATTGGGCCGTCACCAGGGAGGACACAGCATCGTTGATTGGACCAACAATGAAGATGATCCTTTCCTTCAAGAGCCGGGAATAAATGTCATAAGAACGCTCACCACGGTTGGTTTGCTCAACAACCATGGGAACAAGCGTGTTCATATAGATATCGCGTGGATCGTGCATAATCTCTTGTCCTGAATAAGCGCCAGATCTGGCACCTTGAAGAAAACCGGCTCGGCTGCCCTGATTCGACCAACCTTCCATTTCACATAGGCTGATTTTGGTTAAAGCATTCTTAGCTCTGTTTATTTGGGGGTGGATTTTAGGATTCCAAGGCCCCGCATTCGAATCCGGCCAACGCAGCCCTTAAACTCTAGCTGATTCGAATTCGGTGCAAATCCAATTTGTCAAACCAAAATGAAAAAGGGCGCGGAAATCACATCCCGCGCCCTGATATTCCCCTTCGGGCCCCTGACCCGGTGCGCCCTGTGGTTATTTGGCAGCCTTTTTGGCGGTGGTCTTCTTCTTGGCCGCCGTCTTTTTCTTGGCGGTGGTTTTCTTTTCAGCAGCCTTCTTTTTAGGCTCCGCCTTTTTCTTCGGCGCCGCTTTCTTTTCAGCTGGTTTCTTTTTCGCCGCCGCTTTCTTCTTAGGGGCAGCTTCTTTGGCAGGCGTTTCGTCGTCCGGATCGCGCTCCAGTTCTTCGCGGGTCACCTTGCGGTCCGTTACCGTGGCCATTTCGAAAATATAGTCGACGACTTTATCCTCAAAGATCGGCGCCCGGATCTGTTCCAGTGCTCCCGGATTCTTCTGGTAGAACTCGTAAATCTGGCGTTCCTGCCCCGGATATTGGCGGGCCTGCTCCTGCAGGGCGCGGCCAAGCTCATCCTGGCTGACGACAATATTATTACGGGTGCCGATCTCGGCCAGCAAAAGGCCCAGACGAACACGTCGCTCGGCAATGGTGCGATATTCCGCACGCTCTTCCTCGGTGTCTTCGACAGGCTCTTCATCGGCGAAATTACCGCTCGTAACCTGTTGCCAGATCTGGTCAAACTCTGCTTCGACCATGCCAGGCGGCAGGTCAAAGTCATGGGCTTCATCCAGCTTGTCGAGCAACTGACGCTTTAGTTTCGCGCGGGAGACATCTGCCAGATCATGCAGAAGGCGGGCCTTAACAGCCGTCCGCAGATCCTCAAGGCTTTCCATGCCCAATTGCTTGGCGAGGTCTTCGTTGACTTCGGGTGTCGAAGGTTCCGAAACCTTGCGAACAGTGGTTTTGAAGAGCGCTGGTTTGCCAGCAAGTTCTTCCACTTGATAGGTTTCCGGGAAGGACACCTTTACATCGATTTCGTCGCCAACCTTGGCGCCAACCAGTTGTTCCTCAAAGCCCGGGATGAACTGATTTGATCCCAGAACCAGAGGCACACCCTTGCCGCTGCCGCCTTCGAATTCCTCGCCGTCGATGGAGCCGACAAAGTCGATAACAACCTGATCGTCCATCTGAGATTTGGCGCTGTCGTCGCGGTCCTTGTAGACGCGTTGCTGCTTGGCGATTTCTTCCAGCGCTTTATCGGCTTCGGCGTCGGTGACACCGGCGATTTCGCGTTCCAAATCCAGCGCTGACAAGTCCATAGGTTCAAAGTCGGGCATGAGCTCGACAGCCATGGTGAATTCCAGATCGGATTTGCCTTCCAGGATAGGCTCGATGTTCTCCGGCAGATCCACATTGGGCTGCATGGCCGGGCGCATATCGCGCTCCTGCAGGGCCTCTTGCATGCCGCCAGAGATGGCTTCCTGAATGATTTCGCTCATGACCCCCTTGCCGTGAGTCTTCTTCAGGTGCGCTACCGGCACCTTGCCAGGACGGAAGCCTTTCATCTGCACCTGGGCCTGAACTTCGTTCAGACGCTGCATCAGCCGCTGATCGAGCTCATCTGCGCCAATCACAATCTTGAATTCGCGGGAGAGCCCATTGGATACGGTTTCGGTCACCTGCATTGGAATTTAACCTATCTTTTCAATCTCTTATCATTTCGGTTGGGCTTCTTGCGAGGGTGTGGTGCGGATGGAGGGATTTGAACCCCCACGGATCTCTCCACCAGAACCTAAATCTGGCGCGTCTACCAATTTCGCCACATCCGCGAACGCAAAAAGACCCCGAAAATCGGGAAAAACGAGGCGCTTTAATAGCATAAGAATTTTGAAAGTCACCAAGAGAATGTGCGACGCGCCTTAAAGAGCCAGCTCGTACCAGCCGACATCCCAGTAGCGATCAAATTTAAAGCCCACTTCGGAGAAGGTGCCAACCAGCCTGAATCCGAATTTTTCATGCATTTTCAGAGAGTTATCGTTGGGAAGTGTGATGCCGGCTAAAGCACGGTGCGCCCCGGCAGCGGCGGCAAGTGGCAGCAGCTCTTGGTAGAGCCGGGAGCCGATGCCCTGCCCTTCGGCGCCAGGCGCCACATAGATCGTGGTCTCGACGGAGGTCTGATAGGCCTTCTTCTTGCGAAATTCCATAGTGCCCGCATAGCCCTTAACGGTAGCACTTGCTTCCGCCACCAGGAGAATATGGCGCGGGTCGGCACTGAACTGAGCAAACCATGTTCGGCGCTGGTCCATGTCCCAAGGGGTCAGATCAAACGTAATGGAGGTCTTTTCTATATAGTGATTGTAGATGTCATTGATAGCGACAAGATCGCGTTCCTCGGCGCGGCGCAAGATCAGATCAGAGGTCATCGTCGGCCTCATCAATGGCCAAGAGATCCAAAACAACCTCCGGCAAAACCAGCGGCAGGTCTTCAGCGATGAGACCGAGCCCCAGCTCATTGGCGGCTTCGGCGTGAAGCCAGACCCCGGCGCTGGCGGCCTCAAAAGGCGGCATGCCCTGCGCCATCAACGCACCGATCATGCCCGCCAGCACATCGCCGCTGCCAGCGGTGGCGAGCCAGGGCGGCGCATTGACATTGACAGCGATGCGGTCGTCGGGAGACGCGATAATGGTGTCCGGACCTTTGAGAACCACAACAGCCCTTGCCCGTTTGGCTGCGGCCAATGCCTGAGTGAGATGATCGATCTCCTCATCCATGGTCAGCCCAAAAAGCCGGGCAAACTCGCCCCTGTGAGGCGTTAAAACCGTGGGCCCTTTAATGGCTGCAAAGAGCTGCTCCGGCTCATCTTCAAAAGAGGTGAGCGCATCGGCATCCAACACTACCGCCCGGCCCGACCTTAGGGCGGCGGCGACCTTAAGCCGGGTGGCTTCCCCCACCCCATGACCTGGACCGATGACCACGGCATTTTTGCGAGGGTCTTCCAGAAGCCGCGCCAAGTCGCTGTCATCCTTGACCTCGCGCAACATGATCGCCGTGACATGGGGCGCCTGTTCCTTGAGAGCCTTCTTGTCACCGACCAGGGTGACAAGCCCGGCGCCTGTGCGCAGGGCGCCCATCGCCGCGAGACGGCTTGCCCCTGTCGCCAGCGCCGGTCCGCTCGCTACCAACAGATGGCCGCGCGTATATTTGTGCCCCATGGGATCGGGCCAAGGGTATCCCTCATCCCATAGCCCGGGTTCGTTTTGGTATACTTTGACGGGATCGAGCGATCGGACCTGGGCCATCGCCTCATCACTAATGCCGATGTCGGCGACAATCAGGTCGCCGCAATGTAAACGCCCGGGCATCAACACCTGACCGCGCTTGAGCGCCGCGAGCGAAACCGTGAGATCCGCTTCAACTGCCGCCCCGAGGACGCGGCCCGTATCGCCGCAAATGCCGCTCGGCATATCAATGGCAACAACCGGATGAGGTGAACCATTGAGCCGGTTGATGATGTCCGCCAAATGGCCTTCCAAGTTGCGGGCGAGGCCCGTGCCAAACATCGCGTCGATAAACAAGGTGGCGGATCTGAGATCAAGATCTTTCAGCAGCGTCGGGTTTTTACGCGCGGTGATCGCGTGCCACCGCCCAGCGGCAATAACAGCGTCCCCACCCAGCTCTTCAATGGGCGCCTCGCAGGCAAGTCGTACATCCCAGCCCCATTGCTCCAGATGGCGGGCAATGACGAACCCATCCCCCCCGTTGTTGCCAGGGCCACACAAGACCAGCACTTCCTGAGGTTCAAATAGTTCGGCAATGACCTCTGCGCAAATACGGCCCGCCTCTTCCATGAGCTCTATGCCAAGCGTTCCACCTTCTATGGTCAGACGGTCGGCTTCGCGCATCTGTTCAACACTGAGGATGGGGCGCTCTGTCATAGGTGTTTATACCCCGGATAGGGCGAGAGCCCAAGCTCATGCTCCACGCGGCCAATCCACTGCACAATGGCAGGAAAGGACTGCAAGTCGTATCCGCCATCTCCTGCCATTCGGGTATAGGCGACAAGTGCAATGTCAGCGACGGTGAAATCATTGCCAGTCAAAAAATCTTCGCCAATGAGAGCGTCTTCCATTTGGCCAAGGGCAGCGAGGCCTTTGTCCAATAGAGACGGATCAAGGTCGGCGTCCGCCAACCCCAGATAAGCTCTTTTAAAACGCCGCACCGCAATTGCTGGCTCGTGGGAATATTGCTCCCAAAAAAGCCATTGGTTGACCTTGGCGCGCGCCCAGGCCTCGGCTGGCATGAGGTTACTGCCCTGGCTCTCGGCAAAATAAGTGATGAGGGCATTTGATTGGGACAAGACACGCCCATCATCAAATTGAACGGCTGGCACCTGAGCTGCTGGATTGATTTTCAGGAAGGCCTGCGTGCGATTGGCCTTCTTCATAACGTCTGTTTCAATCCAGTCGTAAGTGAGACCCAAATAGTCCGCCGTCCATTTTACCTTGAGGCAGTTCCCACTCTTGACGTCTCCGAAGATTTTAAAATGCATGAACCACCTAAAACGATGACGTTCTTTTTAAGCGCAGGCTACCGCACGCGGGTTTTGCCTGTCACCTTGCCCAGTTCAACCAACTCAAAATTGTCGCCGTCGACCTGCACTTTGGTGATGGATCCGTTGTCGAGAAAGGCGCAAACCACATCATCAACGCCCTTGGCACGGCCGACAACCGCATTAATGGCGATGAAATGGGAAAAAATGATCGTGTCTTTCTCCAAGCTGCTCAGAAAGTCAAAAACACCCTGACGCCAGCTGATGACGTCCTCGCCCGCGTCCGACCAATTTCCGTCCATTAATTTCCCAAGCCAGACACCACGTTCCTCAACAGACATATCTCCAGAGGGGATCTCTGTCACCGCGTCGGCAACCGTGGGCGCAACACCCCAGCGCTTGGCGAGCGGTGCGGCGGTCTCCTGACAACGCCGCATAGGGCTGGTCAGAATATCGATCGGATCGACACTCTTCATGGCTTCAAGCACGACAAATCCTTGCGTGCGGCCCATGTCATCCAGCCCCGGATCCAAATCTTCCGTATAGCCACTTGCTGCGCGTCCATGACGCACCAGATAGATCATTGGCATGAGCCACTTCACTCCTTCACAAATTTCCTGTCAGTCAGGTACAAAAAGGTTGGTCTTCTCGCCAGCGGTCACCTGCCCAGTCCGTCCGATATAATCCTCGCACTTCACCTGGTCCAGAAGGCCTTCGTCGTCAGGCAGCATGGCAATGAATCGCTCGCCATTTTTAAGCCGTCCGATGACAATGCCAAGATGTTTTCCACCCCGGCCATTGACTACCGTGTAGGTTTCAATAGTTCCAGGTCCTTCCGGCTTCTCACACAGAGTGGGATGGGGCAGATTGTCGATCTCTGACTGATAGTTCTTGGGATCTTCGCGCGACCAGTGACCTTCAACGGGTTCGGTCGAATAGAGCCCCATGGTGTGCTTGGTGAGGACCCAGCCATTGGCGGTCACCAGCCCTTTGGATCCCGGCTTCGCGCGCAATCGGTTCATCATTTCGGCGATGGAACACATGACATAGGCATTGCCTGCCCCGCCAAAATAGGGAAGTCCCCCGGTTACGGTCAGGCCCCGCGGATCATCAAGATCCAGCCCGAGCTCATGAGCTCCCAGCTGTACCGCGATCGGAAAACAGGAATAAAGATCGATATAGTCCACGTCGCCTACTGACCAACCGGCCATCTGAAAGGCCTTTTGCCCCATCAAGCGGATGGCCGGGGATGAGTGGTAGTTCACCCGCTCTGTGACGTGCCAGATCTCTTTGACGTCCGCACAGCCGTGCAGGAAGACCCATTTGTCTTGCGGCACATTGAGCTCACGCGCTTTCTTGACGCTCATCATCAGCCAAGCACCGCCCTGATCGACCCTCAAAATGGAATTCATGTATTTCGGATAAGGGTAGCCGACCCAACGATTTTTCTCATTCACGGTCGAGATTTCCTCAGCGCTGCGCGCGACCGGAAACCAGGCATAGGGATTTTTCGCCGCTACTTCCGTCATCGGCGCCAGGAAAGATCCCAAATGCGCCATATGCGCTTGCGGCGAATGACCCAGATGATGGCGCCATCCCATTTCAAACAACGGGTAGGAATTGGTCATGAAAAAGAGCGTGTGGTTGCGCTCTGTTTCATTTACCCCGGGGCGAGCGTCACCAAGAATATGGTCAGGGGCGATGGGGTCTTCGTCATCTGCCCAAATGTTCATATCCTCCCCTTTTGCGATCCGCGCCATCAGGGAGGCCAGCACCTCTCCCCCGGTGGCCAAAACCACATCGGCTTCGCCCTCTGCAATCTTTTCCGCAAAATGATTGACGAGGAATTGAGGCGTATTACCGCCGGTGTGGGTGGTGTAAAGTTCCTTGGGGTTGATGCCCAGAGCCTTCGCTATTGATTTCGGAGCGTTGGGAAGACGCCCTACCGGCAGGCTGTCAAAGCCACGCTCATTGGTCGTTGCACCCACGGCGATAAGGGTATCAACGGCCGCTAAAATGCGTTCCGCATCGCCAGCATCTTCGACAGCCTGCCGCGCCACATCACTCAAAAGCTCTGTGGGTGTTCTGGAGTGTTCCGGCGCAACCTTTTGGACAAATTGCGCGCAGCCCACCAGAACGGGCGTAGAGTCCTCAATCATGTCTCCTCCCCGGAGTTACTTATTTTTATTGGCGACAGGCTATTGGGCGGCGAGGCCTCGATCAAGCCGTTTCAGAGCTTCGTCCAAGACCGACTTCTGTTTGGAAAAGCAGAAGCGGACAAACTGGCGCGGCACATCGCCAGCCCCCTCAGGTGAATAAAAAGCACTCATGGGAATAGCCGCCACTTTGGCCTCTCGGGTGATGAATTCGCAGAAAACTTCATCATCCAAATCACTGATCGCAGAGATGTCGGTGGTAATGAAATAAGTCCCTGCTGCCGGGGCGACGGCAAATCCCAAACTCTTGAGGCCTGTTGACAGGAAGTCGCGCAAAGCCTGTTGCTCGTCGATGAGGCCTTGGAAGTAGTCATCTGGCGCCGCCAATGCTGCGGCTACAGCATATTGCAGGGCTGGAGGCGTGGTGAAGGTCACGAATTGGTGTGCCTTCATGAGAACGCTGGCAAGTGGCGCGTCGGCAATCATGTAGCCGACCTTCCAGCCGGTAAAGGAGAAGATCTTGCCCGCCGAAGCAATGCGCACACAGCGCTCTCGCATGCCTTCCCGAGCGATGAGCGGCTTATGGACCAAACCATCAAAGGTGAGATGCTCATAAACCTCGTCACATACGACATAAAAATCAAACTCCTCCGCCAAGCGCGCGATCAGAGTGAGCTCCTCGTCGGTAAATAGTTTTGACGACGGGTTCATGGGGCTGTTGAGAACAAGAAGCTTGGTTTTGTCCGATAAAACCGTTCGCAGCCCAGCCTCGCTTACCGACCAATCGGGCGGGGTTAGGCGGACAAACCGGGGAACACCTCCGGCAGCCCGGATTTGCGGCACATAGCTGTCATAGAAGGGTTCAATAACAACGGCCTCGTCACCGGGCTCCAGTAAGGCCAAAAAGCAGTCCGCCAGCGCCTCTGTTGCGCCAGAGGTCACAATCACCTCCTGATCCGGGTCGACCGAAAGACCATAAAACCGCGCTTCGTGATCGGCGATAGCCTGACGCAAAGTCGGCACCCCGGTCGCGGGCGGATATTGATTGCTCTCCTGACGAAGGGCCCTCGCCGCCGCTTCGATAATCCAGTCTGGTCCATCGCGGTCCGGAAAGCCCTGGCCAAGATTAATGGCCCCATGGCGAACCGCCAGAGCGGACATGCGTGTGAAAACCGTTGTTGGCAGGCTAGCAAAAAGCGGGTTGGGAGATTTCACGGGGGCGAGTGGATCCTTGTTCAAGTGACAGCAGCTTTTGGCTATTTGGCCTATCTGACCGTCGGCCGACAAGTCTTTAAGCGCTATGCCTAAACTTTAGGCAGTTCTGACTATTTTCTGTGCATTTGATGTGGCTCCTCATTTGACATCCTATATTTCCCCTTTATATTTCAACACCTTAAGACGTCTTAACCAATTGGCATGACCTGTGCTTAGGGAATTTGCGGGTGATGATTTCTTCACCCCCACTCTCCGCTTGTCTTGCAAAATGAGATTCGAAACGCATGAAAAAAATCGAAACGATCATCAAGCCCTTCAAACTCGACGAGGTTAAAGAGGCGCTTCAAGAAGTCGGCATTCAAGGCATCACTGTCACCGAAGCCAAGGGGTTTGGGCGGCAAAAAGGCCATACCGAACTTTATCGAGGTGCTGAATATATCGTCGACTTTCTACCCAAGGTGAAAGTTGAAATTGTGCTGCAAGACGACCTGGTTCCGGCCGCTGTTGAAGCCATACAAAATGCAGCGCGTACAGGCCGGATCGGCGACGGCAAGATCTTTGTCTCCTCTGTGGAGGAAGTGATCCGCATTCGAACCGGAGAGACCGGGGCTGACGCTATCTAACAACCAACGGCACTAATAAAATCAGGAAAGACTAGCCATGGCTGATGCAAATTCCATCCTTAAGAAAATCAAGGATGAAGACATTAAATACGTAGATCTGCGCTTTACCGACCCCAAAGGTAAATGGCAGCACGTTACCTTTGACCGAGCCCTTATCGACGAAGATTTTTTTGAAGAAGGCACAATGTTCGACGGATCTTCTATTGCTGGCTGGAAGGCCATCAACGAATCCGACATGACCTTGATGCCCGATCCTCAAACCGCGGTTATGGATCCCTTTTGCGCGCAGAGCACATTGGTCCTGACATGCGACATTCTTGAGCCGTCGACAGGTGAAGCTTACAGCCGCGACCCGCGGACCACGGCCAAGGCAGCTGAGGCCTATCTGAAACAAACCGGCATTGGCGATACCGCTTATTTCGGCCCAGAAGCAGAGTTCTTCGTATTCGACGATGTGCGGTTTTCTGTTGATCCGCACTCCACGGGTTTTGAAATCGACTCAGCGGAAGGACCCTACAACAGCGGGACTTCCTATGCATCGGGCAACCTCGCGCACCGTCCGCGCACAAAGGGTGGTTACTTCCCGGTCCCGCCGGTTGACAGTGCGCAGGACCTGCGTTCAGAAATGTTGACGGTTCTCGACGAAATGGGTGCCGCCCCGGAAAAGCATCACCACGAGGTAGCTCCGGCTCAGCATGAGTTGGGCATGAAATTCAACACGCTGACCCGCATGGCGGACAACATGCAGATCTACAAGTATGTTGTGCATCAGGTTGCCGCTGCCTATGGCAAGACAGCGACCTTCATGCCAAAGCCGGTCAATCTCGACAATGGCTCGGGCATGCACGTGCACCAGTCGATCTGGGCGGACGGCAAGCCGACTTTCGCCGGTTCCGGTTATGCGGATCTATCTGAAACTTGCCTGCATTATATCGGCGGCATCATCAAACATGCCAAGGCGCTCAACGCCTTTACCAATGCCAGCACCAATTCTTACAAGCGTCTGGTGCCTGGATATGAAGCACCGGTTCTCTTGGCCTATTCAGCGCGCAACCGTTCAGCTTCCTGCCGGATCCCCTTCTCGGGCTCACCTAATGGCAAGCGCATTGAAATCCGGTTCCCCGACCCGACCGCCAACCCCTATCTCTCCTTTGCGGCAATGTTGATGGCGGGCCTCGACGGTATTGAAAACAAGATCCACCCTGGCGATCCGATGGACAAGGACCTCTATGATCTGCCTGCGGCGGAGCTGAAAGCGATCCCGACTGTTTGTGGCTCTCTTCGCGAGGCGATTGGCGCCCTCGACGCCGACCGCGACTTCCTGAAGAAGGGCAATGTCTTCAACGACGATCAGATTGATGCCTACCTTAATCTGCTGGCGGTAGACAATCAGCGTTATGAAATGACGCCGCATCCTGTCGAATTTGACATGTACTACAGCGTCTAATTCGCTGTTATTTACCTGAAACAACGAAAGGCCAGGAGATTTTCCTGGCCTTTCTGTTACGCAAAGCCTGTTTGGGGGGCTATGGCTCCGCGCGTTCTCGCCTTTGGGCTGATCTGCAATCTGGGGTGCTGCAATTTGGCGAAAACAGGACACTAAGGGTTTTGCCTGATGTCCAAGAGAAGGCTATAGAAGTCTCCGATCACAAGCAAAACACGAAGACGTGAGGACAAATGTGATGCCGCCCCGCAGCAAACTTGAAACCCTGATTGCTTCACAACAGGGCCCAATCACAAGAGATATCCTGATCAATGGCTTTGGGAACATCGGGCTTGAAAGCGGAATGACTGTTTTGGTTCATACCTCGGTTTCAAGTCTGGGCTGGATACCTGGCGGGGCGCAAACCCTGGCTCTTTGCCTCACGCAGGCGCTTGGCCCTGAGGGTACCCTTGTCGTCCCCACTCAAAGCGCGGATCTCAGCGACCCTGTTTATTGGAGCGAACCCCCAATCCCCGAAAGCTGGTTTGAAGAGACACGAGCCACCATGGCGCCCTATGACGTCGATGTCACCCCAACGCGGGGACAAGGTATTTTCCCGGAAATCGTCCGCACCCATGCCAAGGCCATTCGTAGCGCCCACCCGCACACCTCCTTTGCGGCCCTCGGCGCACGCGCGGAAGAAATCACCTCGAACCACGCCCTGAATTCACCTCTTGGCGCACAATCGCCCCTGCAAAAACTGTATGACTTGGATGCCTCAGTTCTGTTTCTTGGCACATCCTGGGATTCCAACACGACCTTTCATCTCGCCGAAGAACGGCTCCCTAATCCGAAAACGCTCAAACAGGGCGCGCCGATGTTGGTGAACGGCCAACAAGAGTGGGTGGAATTTGAGGCGGTCGAATACGAGACTGACGATTTTGAACAATGTGGCCAGGCGTACGAGGCGACGGGCGCGGTGCGGATTTCCGAGATTGGCCGCGCGCAATGTCGTTTATTCCGTATACGGACCGCTGTTGACTTTGCTACCTCCTGGTTTGCACAACACCGCAAGCCCTAGTTGTGACAGCTTGTCGCAATTGCAAAGAGCCAGTTTTATTTGACAGAAAGGCAGCGCAGGCGTAGCCTTTTATGTACAAAGGAGGTTTAGGAAATTGACTCCACCTAACCACATTGTACGTTGAAGACCTATCACCTGATGACAGTTGATAAAGCTTCAATGACAGACAAATTATCCCTTTGTAACATTGGCCCGATCTCTCGACCGGGCGGCGCCTTGGATGCGCCCACAACATAGCCCCGCCTGGACAAACGCGCCGCGTATACGATCCGATAGACGGGGCTATTTGATTCTGAGGACCTCTCTCCAGACCCCCGCCGCCGAGGTCGTGACTGTCTGATTACAAATAATCCAACTCATTCGCCTTCTGCTGTTCGCCTTTTTGATATCGACCCAGGGCCTTAAGCGCATTCATCTTTGTGTCCGGGTGGTCGCCTTCCCCCATCCGAAGAATCTGTAAACAGAACCATGCCTGCGCGGCGATGGCATTCATGACCTTGAAGAATTTGACCGGTGAGTTTGGGCCGAAGATCCAGGGGCCGATGGCAAGCTGATCCTCCCAAGACGTGAGGCGATCCTTCTCGCCGTATAATAATTGGCGTGGGCCATCGGTTTCGACACATATTGGCCGTGCAAATCCGATTAAATCGATCCCGTCTTCAGTCAATGCCTCATTCATGGCGCGCGCGGTGCGGAACCCGCCCGTGACCATCAAGGGGATCGTGATTACCTTGCGGATCTCATCGGCATAATCCAGAAAATAGGCCTCGCGGGCCTGAGTGGAGGCGGGCTTACGCTCGCGATGGGCGGGCTTGAGGCCTTCGATCCCCATCATCATGGGCTGCTCATAAGACCCGCCCGAGATTTCAAGACAGTCACAAGTAGCTTCCTCCAGCCAACGCACCACCTGAAGACAATCTTCGAAAGAAAACCCGCCTTTTTGAAAGTCCGCCGAGTTGAGCTTGACGCTTATTGGAAAGCCTGGGCCCAGCGCTTCGCGACACCGGCGAACGACGGAAAGAAGAAACCGCGCACGGTTTTCAAGGGAACCACCCCACTCGTCAGACCGCTGGTTAACGCGAGGCGACAGAAACTCTGACAGAAGATACCCGTGAGCAGCGTGAATCTGGATGCCTGAGAACCCTGTCTCCTGGGCAACTTTGGCTGCATGGACGAACCGGTCGACTAACGCGCTGATCTCCTCGGCCGACAGCTCTCGGGGCCTGCCGAACTGACCGCCGGGCAGCTCAACTGGCACAGCCGACGGTGCGACCGGCTCTGTCGTCACTGCTGCGGGCGTTTGGCGACCGGCATGGGAAATTTGCATCCAGATGTGTGCGCCTTGATCTGTTACCGAGCGGGCCCAGGCACGGAGTGTTTCCAGATGGGCTTCATCCTGAGGGCCTTCGATGGCGACGTTGCCGGGGCGCTCGAGGTAGCGTCGGTCAATCTGAACATTTCCCGTGATGTGAACGCCCGCACCTCCCAGCGCCCAACGCCGGTAGAGAGTAATGTGGCGATCTGTCGCCCGATTTCTGGCATCCGCCAGCCCCTCTGTCATGGCGGCCTTTACGAGGCGATTTGGCAGGGTAACGCCGCAGGGCAATGTCAGCGGATCGGATATGGTTGTGGACATTTTGGCTCGCTTCCG